>NZ_JBHZBX010000005.1:0-310976 GCF_042755165.1 Nocardia sp. NPDC059177
CCGCGCCGGGGAACTCGTGACAAGGTCACCGCCGGCCGGTGGATCGTGGAGCAAACCATCGCCTTGCTCCATCAGTACCGTCGCTTGGCCATCCGATGGGAACGTCGTACCGACATCCACTACGGGTTCATGAATCTTGGTGCGGCACTGATCTGTTGGCGACGCCTCAGCAATCGAACTGGATAGGAGCTCTAAAGGTCGACCCGTCCAGTCTGCGGCGCTGGCGCAGCGCCACGCCTCCGCAGGGACCGCCGTTCTTCCACCTGGCTGGCCGCGTGACGCGCTATCTCGGTGCGGACATCATCGAGTACCTGCGCGCAAGCCGCGTCGATCCTCGGGCGGCGTGATGACAACCGAACCAATTCACACCATCCCGCTCGGCGTGGAGATCCGCGCCGACATCGAAGAGCGCGGGAAGACCAGCCGCTTTCGAGCGCGTGTGCGCTGGACCGACCCGAACACCAAGGCACGGCCATCCAAGTCCGAATCCTTCGGCACCCGGGAGGAAGCCGAGGAATGGGTGTCGGGGATCAAGAACGCGGCAGCCCGCGGCGTCGATCCGAAGACGGCCACGGCGACGCTGAAGGACTTCGGAAACGCCCATTGGAAGGCCGCCATGCGTGGCGTCGAACTGAAGACGGTCGGCGACGCTTACAAACCGGCGTGGAACCGGCGGGTGGTGCCTTCGCTCGGCCACCTTCCGGTCACGATGGTGACCGCCGGTATGGCTGATCGTGCGGTGACGAACTGGATCGCCTCGGGTGTCAGCCGGTCGGCGGTCAAGAACAGTCTTGCTGTGCTGGCGCGGGTGCTGGATCAGGCGGTCCGTGACGAGGTAATCGAGCGGAACCGTGTCGAGGTGTCCGGCTGGCAATCCCAGTTCGAGCGAATCGAGGACGAACTCGATGACCCTCGATCGCTCGCTCTGCCGGACTGGGCGGCATTGACCCAGCTGTCGGCCGCGCTCGTAGCGGCCTCGTCCGACCAGTTCCAGGGCTGGGGCGACGTGGTCACGTTCGCGGCGTGCACCGCCTCCCGCATCGGCGAGGTTTCCGGCGTCCGCGTCAAGGACATCGACACCGAGCAGTGGATCTGGAACCTACGGCGCCAGACCTCACCCGGACCGGGCGGAATGCTGGACAAGGGCACCAAGGGCAAGCGCGCACGCCGCGTTCCGATCATCGAAGAGATTCGGCCCATGCTGCTCGATCGAATCCGGGCGCGGAAGGACAAGCCGGAGGCTCGTCTGTTCGTCGGGCCGCGCGGCGGCAAGATCCAAACTGGCGTGCTACGCAAGGCGACGCACTGGGATTCCGTCGTCGCCACGCTCGGCTACGAGCACCTGCGGCGGCACGACCTCCGGCACACCGGGCTCACCTGGCTCGCCGATGCCGGGGTGCCGATCCACCGGCTACAGCAGATCGCCGGGCACACCGATCCGAGGATCACACAGCGGTACCTACACCCGGACATCGTCGCGTTGCAGGCAGACGGCGACATGCTCTCCGCGCACCTGAGAGCGCCGAAACGGTCCCAAATTGGTCCCAAGCTCCGACTCGTCCAGTGACAGCAAAATCCCCTCCGACGCAGGTCGGAGGGGATTTTTGCGTGGTCGGGCTGACAGGATTTGAACCTGCGACCACCTGACCCCCAGTCAGGTGCGCTACCAAGCTGCGCCACAGCCCGTTCTTGCCCCCGTTGCTGGGTGCTCGAAAAGATTACCGCACCATTCCGTGTAGGTACTAATCGGCTGGTAGGCGGCACTTTCCAGCCGGTTTTCGGGCCGTGGATGCCACTCATCGGGCGGCGGCCGCGAGGTCGAGGCGTAGCTGGTTGCGCCAGTCGTTGGTGAAGACGGCGGTTGTGGCTTCGTAGTGCACGCTGGTGAACGGGTTGGAGTAGAACATCGTCGCGATCCATCGCAGGGCGCCGTTGTTGTCGAGGCGTGCGAACCAGCCGATGTTTCCCATCGAACCCCCGCCTCCGGTCATCCGGCCGTCGCCGTTGGGCAGGGGGGTGTCGAAGAAGATGTCGACGTCGTCGGCGCCGTCCTCGTGGATGGCTGCGGCCACGTCGAACGATCCGCCGAGCTGGAAGGGGATCGGTTGGCCCGCATCCGGGTGGTAGGCCCCCGGGCCGTCGACCAGTAGGTTGGCGCCGGTGTCATCGATCCGGTACAGCCCGTCTCGCCACGGTTTCTGCCCGGCTGCCCACAGATCGCCGACTGTCCCCATCGTCCCGGACCTCCTCGTGACGTCGCCACATCATCGCCGCCGGGCGCTGTCCCCGGCCGCCCGACGCCCAGGTGTTTCGTCCTTCGATTCGGCGGTTCACCTGTCCTGCATGCCTTCTCGGGAAACCGATGCCGGAATGCGGTATACCTGCTGGGGTACAGATTCCCACGTACGAGGAGGCTTCGCTGTGTCTGAGAGCCCTGTCGACCTGCGCACCGACGTGGCGCACTCGGCGCGAATGTACGACTATTTCCTCGGGGGCAAGGACTCCTACGAGGCCGACCGTGTCGCCGCTGAACAGGCATTGCAGCAGTTCCCGTCGGTTCGGCTGACCGCCCGCACCAACCGTGATTTCATGCGTCATGCCACCGACTACCTTGTCGGGCAGGGTATTCGGCAGTTCCTGGATATCGGTACCGGTATCCCGACCTCGCCGAATCTGCACGAGGTCGCCCAGGCGAGTGCCCCGGAGTCGAGGATCGTCTACGTCGACAACGATCCGCTGGTGCTCGCGCACGCGCGGGCGCTGCTGGTCAGCGCCCCCGAGGGCAGCACCGCCTACGTGCAGGCCGATGCCGGGGATCCGGCGTCCATTCTGGCCGCGCCGGAGCTGGCGGCGACGCTGGATCTGTCTAAGCCGGTCGCGGTGTCGCTGATGGCGTTGCTGCATTTCGTGCCCGGCGACGTCTACGACATCGTTCGGACACTGATGGCACCGTTGGCGCCGGGTTCGTATCTCGCGATGTCGCACGTGACCACCGATTTCGACGACGGCGACCACGATCCCGACGGTATGGCCCGGCTGCTGCAGGTCTATGCCGATCGTGGGATCGCGGTGCGGCCGCGTACCCGTGCGGAAGTCGCGCGATTCTTCGACGGGCTCGAACTCGTGTCGCCGGGTGTCGAGGTGATCCACCGATGGCGCAACGAAGGTATCGATCGCCCACGCAGCTACGACAAGCAGATCTCGCTCTACGGCGCGGTGGGTCGCAAGGTGTGAGTCGGGTCGTCGAGGCCGGCCCGGAAATGTGCCGCGGCGGCATCGGTGGCGGCGTCGATGAGGTGGCTGTCGTCGTAGAAGTCGATCTGGCCCACCGACTCGAGCCAGAGCTCCGCGCGGGTTCCAGGCACGGCCGCGAAGAATTTCCGGGCGAGTGCGGGGGCGAGGGCGTGTTCGGAATGGACCATCAGGAACGGGACCGACAGCCGTGGCGCCGCCGCCTGTGCGTCGAACGGGCCGGTGTAGGCCAGCGACTGCACCGCGAACCCGTTGGTGTAATTCGGCACGGCGCCCCGGGGCGTGCCGTAGTACTCGTAGGCCTCCCGCAGCGGCATGGCCACATCGCCGGCGTCCTCGGCCACCGCGGGGATGGTCTCGCTGACACCGGTGTCGCGCCGGCGTTGCTCGGCGGCTCTGCCCCGTTCCAGCACGGCCGCGTCCGGCGGGAAAGCCGTTGCGTCGGAATAGTATCCGGCGATTCCGGCGAAGGCGCGGATGCGTGGATCGTCGGCGACCGCGCGCGCCATGTATCCCGCGCCGGCGCACACGCCGACCGCGACGACCGGCAGCTCGCGGGTGCGCTCGTCCGCGGTCAGGGCAGTGACCGCGGCGCGAATATCGTCGGCCTTGCCGAGGGGATTCTCGAATTGCCGTGGCTCGCCCTCGCTTTCGCCGAAAGTACGATGATCGAAGGCGAGGGCGGCGAAACCGCGCTCGGCCAGCGCGCGTGCGTAGGCGCCGGTGGCCTGTTCCTTGACCGAGGTCAGCGGACCGGTGGTGACGACGGCCGCGGTGGGGATGGTGGCGGGCAGGTGCAGCACGCCGGCCAGCCGGTCCTGGCCGATATGGAAGGTGAACGGTTCGGTTCTCGCTGTCATACTCAGCGACGTTAGGTCACTCGGTCACGCAGCGACAGAAGGCACTTTTGCGTGCCCATGAGCCCCGAGGAGAACGCGGTGAGTCTGTTCATCCCGGACGTGCTGGAGGAGTCCTGCGCCACCCGCAGGGCATTGGAACGCTTGTCCGCGAAATGGCGCATCCTGGTCGTTTACGCACTGCTGGACGGACCGCACCGGCCCGCCCGGCTGCGCGAGCGGCTCCCGGGAATCACCCAGAAGATGCTGACCGAGACCCTGCGCGGCATGGAATCCGACGGCCTGGTCGAGCGTCATGTGCTGCGAGCGAGCGCGCCACAGCATATCGAGTATCAGCTCACCGAGCTCGGGAAGTCCCTGGAACAACCGCTCGCCGCGATCTGCGCCTGGGCGTCCGAGCACGCCGAGCCGGACGCCTGACAGACCCGATCGGCAGGGTGGCGCTCACTCGCGGAGGAAGCCGAGTAGTTCGGTGGTGACGAAGTCCGGGTTCTCCTCGACGAGCCAGTGGCCGGCGTTGGGCACGTCGCTGGCCCGCACGATATTGGTCAGCCGGGCAGACACGCTCGCGCGGACCGGGTCCAGTTGGCCCTGTGCGGTCAGGAGCAAAGTCGGGACATCGGTCGGTGCTGCTTCGATCGACTCGCGGACGTCGCTGTCGAGCGCTCGGTACAGCTCGAAACCGGCTGTGAGGTGGTCGGGCCGGCTGTAGGTCCGGGCGTATTCGTCGATTTCCGGGTCGGTGAACGGGGACTGCTGCGAGGTGCCGCCGAAAGCGCTTCCGCCGAAGGAAACCTGGGGATAGAACAGGGCCAGGTAGTCGCGGACGTCGTCGCTGACCACCGCCTCGGGGACACCCGGTTGGGAATGGAAGGCGATGTGCCAGCTCATCGCGCGGTAGGTCGATGCGTCGACCGCGTGCCCGGGTAGCGGCAGGTCGAGATATCCGAGACCGGTGGTGTCGGTGGGGAACTGGGCGGCGTAGTGGAATGCCACCGCTGCGCCGAAGTCGTGGCCGACCACCTGGGCGTCACGCACCCCGAGTTGTTCGGCGATCAGCGTGTGGACGTAGCGCGCCAGGGTGGCGGTGCTGTAGCTGCTCGGTGAGCCGGTGCTGTCGCCCAATCCGGGAAGGTCGACGGCGTACACGGTGTGGTGCTCGGCGAGTTCGGGCATGATCTGCCACCAGCCGTACCAGGTTTGCGGCCAGCCGTGCAGGAGTACCACCGGCGTGCCGGTTCCCCCGGTGACGTAATGCATGCGGACACCGTCGACATCGGCGAATTCGTGCCGGAAGTCCGGTGCGAAATCCGGGTCGTCGTGGGTGGCCGCGGCGTAGTCGGGAACCTGCGTCGCCGGGGTGCAGGCTGCGGTGTAGAGGGTGAGCAGTATCGCGACGGCGGTGAGGCAGAGCGCGCGGGTGAGACGGTGGACGTGGCGAGTCGACGGCTGCGCCGCGTTGGTCATCAGGCTTCCTTGGTGCGTCGGTGACATCCGGTCAGACTTGCCGAATCCGATTGAATCCAGCAAGAAGAATTGCCATTCCGGCAACTTGGGTGCGATGCAAACGCTAGTGAATCTAGCGTTAATCGGGCGCAACCCATAGACAGTGCGCCGGCAATGGCCGATGCCGTCTTAACGCAAGGAATGCCTGCGTTAAAACGCCCCAGCTCGCCGATCCGCTGACGGTCGTGAACGAGCAAGTGCCCGAGAGGAATTGGTCGATGCTGTCCAGGAGAAGTTTCATGACCCGTGCCGCGGCGACCACGGCCGCCGGCTTGGCCGCGGCCTCCCTCGGTACCGCCACGTCGTTCGCGGCCCCGCCGGACGGGCTCCGCACCTTCATCGACGGAGTCGCGATCGACCGGGCGAAGGTCGTGGAGTGGGAGAAGCGACGGGTCTCGGTGGCGGCCGCGCGATTGCGCAGGGACTACGTCGGCGTGCTGGCCGGTGAACTGGACTCGCTACTGGCCCGGCTGGAATCCACCGTCGACGACATCGGAGCGGCGCGTGCGGCGCTCGCACGCGCCCGGCTGACGATCGGTGAGCAAGGGATCAGGGAACTGGTCGCCGCGGAACTCGTCGCTTCCGAAGCCGCCGCGCGCACGGGAATCGCCGCCTCGGCCGGGCGCTGGCAATACGCGATCACCGAGATCGCCAGTGATCGGGGCACCGCGCAGGGGTTCCTGGACTGGCTCGACCGCGCCCTGGTGACCGATGACCGTCCGGTCTGGACCGACGCCTGCCCGGATCACTACCTCATCGCGACCCTGCCCGACGGCCGTCAGGAAGTCATCGAGGTGACCGGCGGTGCGATGCTGGCCAGCCAGTTCTTCGTCGACTACACCGACACCGCCGCGGTGATGGTGCCCCCGGACCCGGCCTTCCCGTTCACGCTCGCCGGTGTCGCGTCACTGGCCGACGGTTTCGTCATCGGCGGGGTGCGCCACCAGTTCCGCGACGAACCCGGCGGCGGTTTCCGCGGCCGGTTCGCGGTCGCCTTTCCGGCGGCGCTGCCGGGGCTCTACATCGCCGAACACCAGTGGCATCTCGCGTGCGAATTCGGCAACTGGATCTCGGCCCACCTGCGCTGAAAGTCGCGTCACCGCGGGTGACGCATTCGGCACCCGGGCAGTCCGTCGAGTAGAACTGGACCATGGATCAGCGTGGGCGTCCCGACGATGTCGAGCCGGGCGAGACGGCGCCGGCTCCGCGGAAGCGGACCGGGGGCCGTTCGGCGCGGGTGCGCGCGGCGGTCTTGACCGCCACCCTCGAGCAGCTCATCGAATACGGCATCGAGGGCCTGACCATCGGTGACGTCGCCGCCCGCGCCGGTGTCGCGGAGACGACGATCTACCGGCGCTGGGGCACCCGCACGGCCTTGATCGCCGAAGCGGTCACCGAACTGGCCGCCGTCGGCAACCCCGTGCCGGACACCGGTTCGCTGCGCGCCGATCTGCAAGTACTCGCCGAGCAGATCTCCCAGCTGATCACGCGCCCCGGCATCGCGCGGCTACTGGGAACCGCCATCGCGCTGTCGGCCGATCCCGAGGTCGAGGCCGCGCGCCGTCAGTTCTGGAACGACCGCTTCGACCAGAGCTCACAGGTCGTCGTCAGGGCGATCGAGCGGGGCGAACTCGCCGATCGGACCGATCCGCGGGAGGTCCTCGAAACACTCTCCGCGCCTTTGTATTTCCGGTTGCTGGTGGGGGAGAAGCCGATCGACGACGCGTTCATCACGCGCTGTATCGATAGTGTGCTGACCCTGCACGGCCGGGCCTGACTATCGGTCACCCATCAATTCGGTGATCGTGTGGGCCACTGTGGCCGCTTCGATATTGCCCACTCGCTGGTAGTAGTCCAGCGCCAGTCGATAACTCTCGAGCGCGGCGGTGGGGTCACCCGCGGCTCGGTGCGCGTCGCCGAGGAGATGGCTGGTGATCGCCTTCTGTTTCTCGACTCGTTCGTCGTCAAAGAGTTCGAAGGCTGTTCTGAGGTCGCTGATCGCCGATGCTGTCGCGTCGAGTGCGAAGTGCGCGCGGCCGCGAATCAGATGTGCTTTGGCATTGTTGTCGATTTCGGTGGCTTGTGGCTTGAAGGCGGCGACCGCGTGATCGGCGGCGGCGAGTGCCCGGTCGGGACGGCCCGCGCCGAGTTCGGCACGAGCGCGCTGCAACCAGAGGATGGCGTAGGCACGGGCTCGTTCGGCGGGCGCGATCTGCTCGTCGGTGGCCTGCGCGATCACATCCCACGACTGCTGGTAATCGGTGAGCGCGATATCGAACTGGCCTTCGGCGGCGGCGATTTTTCCGAGCCATTCGAGTGCGCTCTGCATGCCGAGGACATGATGGTGCTTCCGTGCGAGGCCGAGCGACTTCGTGAAATGCTCACGCGCGGAATCGAATTCACGGAGTTCCAGGTACACGGCGCCGAGCTGGGAGGTCATTTGCAGCATGCCGAGATCGGATTCTTCGGTCCTGGCGGAGGCGAGGCCGAGCAGGTGGATATCGATCCACGCATCGTGGAGCCCGTGCAGGTGCAGATACTTCCAGAGCGCGACACAGAACGGCCAGACGAGACGGTGCAGCCGGGCACCGTGCGCGGCGCGTACGGCGGCGATCGCGTTGTCGCCTTCGAGCTCGAACCATTCCAGAGCCTGCGGGCGGGTGAATCGGGGGACTCGGCCGTTGTGGAGCTCGATCAGCAGTTCGGTGACCGGGCGCACCCACCAGCGATCCGACACCACCGCGGCACGGGCGAGTGTCTCGCGCAGATACCAGGTGATCCAGGTGCTGACGGCCGCTTCCCGGACCGGGGGCGAGTCGATGGCCGTTGCCCGGTCCCGGGCATCGTGGTGGACGACCGGGTGAAAGGCATAACGGGGGTTGTTCGGGTCGACCGGGACCAGCAGGTTCAATTCGACGAGTCGTTCGAGGATCGGGTAGACGGCATCGCCGTCGGCCGCGCCGAGTACCGCTGCAGCGGCGTCCAAGCCGATGTTTTCGATGGGCAGCAACCCGAGCAGACGGTAGGCGTCCTTTTCGGCCTCGTCGAGATTGCTGTAGGCGGTGTCGAGGAATTTCTGTATCCGCATCTCGCCATCGAGCTGGTGCGGGCGGAGCCCGGAATTCCGTAGCTCCGTCAGCAGATAGTGCGCCCGGTACGGCCGACCGTGAATCTGGGCGGACAATACTTTCACCAACAGCGGAAGCCCGTGACAGAAATCTGTCAATTCGTCGATCACCGCCGGGTCGAGCTCGCCGGCGGTGTCTTTCATGCCGGTGACGAGCAGTGTCCGTGCCGCGTCGTCGTCGAGAAGATCCGGGGTGAAACCGGCGAAATCCCGTTGTTCCAGGGTGCGCCGTCGCAGGGGGCTGGTTGCGAGCACGACCGCGCCGGGGATGTCCGAGGGGATGAACGGCTGAATCTGGCCCAGGTTGTCGAGGTCGTCGAGAACGAGCGCGAATCGTCGGTCCTGCCACACCCGTTGCAGACTGTCGGACTTCTCTTCTTCGGTGGTGCCTTGATCGGCGGCCGAGATTTTCAGCTGGAGAAATGCCCTGTTGAACAATTCGCCCACCGGCACGACGGTGCCGTCCCGACGGCGCCCGCTGAGCCAGACCGTCTGATCGCCGACCAGGTTCCGGTGTTCCCTCCCGAACTGGGCCGTCAGGCACGAAACGCCGAGTCCCTCGAGTCCGTAGACGTACATCAGCGCGGGCAGCTCGGCGTCCTTGCACCGGCGGACGTGTGCCGCCATGTCGTCCATGATCGGCTGCCGCGGCACGAATGGGTTCGCCCATGGTGGTGTGGGACTCGCGCTCACTGACCTGCCTTCCCCCGTGACCAGCGTCGATGTGGCTCACTGTATACGACGCCAGGGTGAGCCGCGCCGCGTCGGGAGGTCAGCGAGTACCGGTGCCGATGTCTTTGCGGGTGAACGTGATTCGCCGGTCGCCGATCAGCATGGTCACGGTGCCACGGCCAGCCGCGCCGCTCAGTGCGACGGTGTGCGCCGCGGCCGCGAGGCAGGCGGTCGGCATCGGTGCGATGCGGGCGTTCGGCATGATCGCCTCCGACAGGCCGCCGTCACGGTGGCACAGGCGGATCCGGCCGGGGCCGACCTCGGCTACGGTCACCGAACACGATGGGCGCTGCCGCAGTGTCCGGCGCAGGTGTTCGTCGGTGTCGAGACCGGGACGTGGAGATACCACGACGATGTCGGCGTTGCGGTTGAGATCCCGCCGGGGATGATCTTCGTGCACCACGAGGCAGGCGTCGGTGGTGCGGTGGCCGCGCTGTCGCCGCGCCGTCACATCGGCAGGCCATCGACGGATGCGGACGGTGGGTGCGCCGGGATAGTCCAGGTCCGGTTCACAGGCGACCCAGCATGCCAGCATCGGAGCGGTCGTCGGCGTGAGATCATCTGCGGCATAGGGGAATTCGGGTGCTGGCCGGTCCGGCTCGGTGAGGTTCAGCAGCTCGTAGAACGTGGAGCGCAGCGCGTCGAGGCAGGCGCCCGGGCGGGACGTGGCCAGCGATGTCACCGCCCGCATCCGGACGCTGTCGTGGGTGGTGATCGCCCGGGCGAGCTGGTCGGGGAGTGGCTGCGACGGATGCAGCGTCGGTGCCAACTCGCCGAGCAGATCCGCGGCCGAGCCGGTGGCGACCTCCGCGCGCGGAAACGCCGCCAGGACGGTCGGAATGCCGTGGGCGGCTGCGTAACTGGTGACGGCGCCGTGGTCGCCGATCATGATGTCGGAGGCCAGCACCGCCTGTTGCCAGCCACTGACCGGCGGGATGAGGCGAAGTCCGGATCGCAGCGCGTCGCCCAGCCAGGTGCGCAGCTGGAGTGGGCCGTGGGCGAACCAGACGTTCGGATGGACGATCGCGGCGAGGATGTGGCCGTCGAGGGTGAGTTCACTGAGCAGGTCGTTGATCAGGTCCGGGTGTTGTCCCAGCAGTGATCCCGGCCCCCAGGTCGACGACACTGTGACGATCGTCGTGTCGTCGGTGGCGCCGAGGGCCGCGCGGTAGGTGTGCCGGAGATGGCGGCTGGCTCGCATGCGGTCGAAACAGGGGTCGCCGGCGACCACGGCGTTCGGGAGAGCTTCGGGAGCGGTGATCGCGAGGCGCAGCCGATCGTCGGCGTGCGAGAGCACCACCGCAGCGGGCACTGACCCCTCCCGCACCAGCCATTCGCGACCGAGACCGTAGACGTTCCCGATTCCCGATTCCCGATTCCCGATTCCCGATTCCCGATTCCCGATTCCCGATTCCCGAGCTATTTTACTATAACCCATTCCGTGGGACAGTAATACGAGTGGTGCCGAAATTTGGTGGAGATCTCCGCTGTGGTGTACTGATATCGCCAGGTCGAATTCATCCGTCACCGCGCGATTCCACGGAATTGTTCGCGCACCGGACGAACTGAGTTGCCGCTCCACATCGCCGGTGACATTCGAAACATCGGGAAAAGTGAAAACCAGCTGGATACGACGGTCGGAATCGAAAACGGGAAGAATATCCGACAGCCGATTCCACGCGGTGATGGTGTGCACTACGATCAGCACGGTCCGCGTGGTCTGCACCGTGATCCACGGCGGGTGCGCTGATCCGGGCGGTTCCCCCTGCTCCGTCGTTCGGTGCACCTGACACTCCTACATGCTGTTCGTCGCACCACCGTAACGCGGTGGGCCACGGCGAAGGCCCACAGGTCGGTGACCGGTGGTTGATTACCGTGATCGTGCCGGGGCGGCGAACCCGCACGGCTTGTCGCTGGTGCGTTGCGGGTGGGCGTGTCCGGCGTTGCGCCACCAGGCCGCGGCCTCGGAGAGTTGCCCGCGATGACGGAGCCGGATCGCGAGGTTGTGCATTGCGTCGGTGTGACCCGCGTCCGCGGCCTGGCGATACCAGGTGATGGCTTCGTCGAATCGGTGTGTCTTGTCGAGCATCACGGCGAGGGTGAACATGGCGCCGGTGTATCCGGTCGAGGCTGCCGGCCGGCACCAGCGTTCGGCGTCGTCGACATGTTTCAGCGTGAAGAGCAGTTGTGCCAGATTGGTCATGGCATCGGTATTGCCGAGCTCGGCGGCTTTGGTGTACCAGTCGAAGGCTTCGCCGGCTTTTTTGCGGGCGAGGAGAGAATTGGCGAGATTGTTCATCGCGCCGGTGTGTCCTTGTGTCGCGGCGCGTAGCCACAATGCCTCCGCCTGGACGAAGTCGTTTCGGTCGGCGCAATGCCCGCCGCTGATGAACAATGTTTCGCTGTCGGTCTCGGTGGTGGCCGGTGCGGCATCATCGTCGGGCGCGGTGAACAGGCGCAGATCGCCCGCGCCGGCGACGCTGCGTCGCTGTGGTCGAGGGTGACCGTCGCGGTGCAGGATCTGCTCGACCCGGCGGTAGAGCTGGTCGAGAGTCAGACCGGTCTCGGCGGCGGCGTGGAGCAATGCCCCGGTGAAGGCGGTGTGCCGGTGACCCGCCGGGGCGATCGACAGCACATCCCGGCCCGAGGACGCAATGGTGTAGGTGCCTTGGACGTCGATCTGCCCGTCCACGGCGGCCGCGGCCGGTGCCATCGCCTCGAACGCGCGGCCGGAGAAGCAGCAGTCCAGGATCAGGATGCGGGTGCGTGCCCGGCATTCGAGGAGTTCGTCGCGCAGTGTCGCGAACGGCACCGAACCCCACTCGGGGTGGTGGTGGTCGGTGTTGGGCAGCGTCAGATACAGCTGGCCACCACGCCGGTCTACGACACCGTGCCCGGTGTAGTAGACGAGCAGGACATCGTCGGCTCCGTCCGCCGCGGTGGCGATCGCCCGGCCGACCTCCGTCGCGTCCACCGGATCGGCGAGCACAGTGCAGTGCTCGGCGGCGAGGCCACCACCGGTCGGCGCGGTCAGGAGTTCGGCGAGATCACTGATATTGGTGGTGGCCGCCGGAATATCGGTGAATTCGGCATCGGCGTATCGGCTCACCCCGATGAGGACCGCCCGCCAGCCGTCTCGATGCGCAGCCGCTGTCATTGCCTGTTGTCGAACCTTTCCAGCATGGCCTGCAGGGTCTGGGCGACCTCCGGCTGCTTGATCCTTTTGAGGTCGACGGTGAGTTCGGTGTGCTCACCGGTCTTCAGCGTGAGGCTGATATCGGATCGACGGGCGGTGAGCCATCCGGTCAACGACTGGATGAGCACAGGTGCGATGCCGCCCGCACCGAGAGTGACGACCAGAACCTCAGTGAGCCCACCCATCTCACCGGGGCGAATCCGGCTGGGCGGCAACGTCACCCGGCCGCGCAGTTCATCGGTGCCGTTGAGCCAGTCCTTCAACCGGAACAGGTCGTCGGCGCTGCCGTCGGTATGAATCATCAACTGGCTCTGCGGATTCGACATGGCTGAATTGTCCTCCTGTGTCATCGCGGGGCGCCGTCGCCCGGCGTGGGATGGCTTTGGCGGTACTGAACCGCCTCGGGCAGCTCGGTGAATTCCAGCACTCCCGTCGTCAATTCACCGAGGTGCGACCGGACCTCGGCGGGCGTGGCGTAGAAGAACTCCCGGCGCCGGTTGACCTTGTTGACCCGCTGACGTTCGAGCCTGCGGTGCAGCTCGTCTTCGATTCCGGCGGCGTCGTTGTCGAAGAACAAGGTGTGCACGTCGTAGCCGAAGGGCACCGAGGCGTTGCTGAGGTCGCGGATCCGTTCCCAGGGATCGAACCGGCGGGTCAAGCCGATCTGCACCACTCCCGCACCGAACGCACCGATATTGGAGATGACGTAGATGTGGCCGGCGCGCAGATTACCCGCACGATTCTTGACGCTGCTGATCTGCAATTCGAGCTCGGCCAGCTTCGCCCGCAGCGCGCCGATGGCGTCTGTCTCCGCGGTGCCGCCGGCCTCGAGAGCTACCAGCGCGTCACGATGCCGTCGGTGCTGCTGTTCGAGCCGGGTCTGCTCGCGCGTGAGTTCTTCGTGCGCGCGACGTTCTTCCCGGAGGCGGTCGCGCTCCTCGCGTTCGTATTCCTTGCGGCGGGCGAGCAGTTCGAGATGGTCGGCGGTGAGCTCCAGTTCGTATCGACGCAGGTGGTGATAGGCGGGCGCGACACGCAGCGACATCGTGGCGCCGAACCGTTCGAGGGTGAGCGCGATCTTGTCGAGGCGTTCGAGCGCGCTGCGCAATTTGTACGGTTTGAGCGCACGCACGAGGTTGTCGGCTTCGGCGTTGTAGGCGCGCAGCATGAGTTTCGAGTACTCGCGGATCATCTTCCGGCCCTGGGCCGCCGATCCCTCGACCACCCAGGCCTTCTGTGCCTCGATCGCGCCGCCGTCGCGACGCGCCATACCTTTGACCTCGTCTTGCAGGCGCGCGAGTGCGTCGCGATAGGCGACCGAATCCGTCAGCGGATGCCGGTAGTCGTAGATCCCGATCTCCTGCAGGACACTCTCCTCCCGGGTGCGGATCACCTCGGCTTCGGCCGCGGCCAGCTGCGCCAGGACGGTGTCCAGCAGCGTCTGCTGGTCGGTGACCTGCGTGGCCAGCTCGTCGCGCAGCCGCTCGAGGTCGGCGACCTCGAGACCTCCGGTCTGCGCCAGGCGCCCCCGTAGCCGCTGGTTTTCCGCGAGCGCGTCGGCCAGCTCCTGGGATTGCCGCTTCGCGAAGCCGCGAGCACCGAACAACGGCACCTTTGCGCCCGGGGCAGTATCGGGTCCGGTCTGCGCCGCCGGGCCGACCGGCCTGCGCTGTTCGGTCCAGGCCGTGCCATCCCAATATCGGACGATGCCGTCGTTGTCCGGGTCCGGGTACCAGTTCGGCGGCGCTGTGCTCACGATCCCCCCATCGCAGTTGCTGAGTCGAGCATAGCCAACTCTCCCGACACGGGCGTACGGTGCTGTCGCACTGTGGATTCGGTTCGAGCCGTGTCGTCGCTGCTCAGCGGCTGTTTGTGACACGAACGATCGCGACGCGGTAGCATCCGTGCGATTTACCTTGGGCGGGAGGAATGTTCGAGTCATGTGGGGGAGTGCGCGGTTTCGGCGCGTGTGTGTGGCTGTCTCGGCGGGATTGCTGGTCGCTGCCTGCGGGGGCAGTCCGGAACAGGCTGGACCGGTCGAACCGGTGATCGATATCGCCGGGCTCGATGTCGGAAACTATGCCACCACACCACGTGACCTCGGCCTGCCGGACAACGCGGAGCAGGCCAGGTTCGTCGAGGCCGAGCGGCTCGGCAACTACGTTCCGGCACCGGCGGAGATCGACCCGGCACTGGTCTATCCGAACCCGTATATGCCGCGGGTCTTCATCGATCCCGAAGGCGCGCTTGGCCGGATCATGGCCGTCGACCGATTCGCTGAGGCCGCACCGGGATTCATCGGTGGGTTCATCAGCAGCGCGGGCAATCATCCACGCAACGACGGGGTCGATCTGCTCAACGCGGTGATGGTCTTTCCCGATCAGCAACAGGCCGCCGCGGCGGCAAGCGCCCTGGAACGGGTCGATTTCGAAGCCAATACGCGCAACGAACCGATCGAGATCCCGCGGTATCCGGATGCGCACGCGCACTGGCAGCCCCAGGAGCAGTCGATCGGAGTCTGGTACGCCACCGGCAATCTCGTGATCTACACGTGGGTGTTCGACTATCTGAAGATCTTCCTGAAGAAGGTCGACCGGCCCGCATTGATCGAGTGGGTCCACAAAAGCCTCGACAAGGTCGTGCCCGCGGTCGCCGGCTTCCGTCCGACCCCGTCCGACCAGCTGATGAACGCGCCGGTCGACCTCGACGGCATGCTCGGCCGCACGCTGAAACGGCCACTCGAGGACTCCTGGACGAATCCACCCGGCGCCTACGAGGGGCGTACGGCTGTCCATTTCAGTTCCGAGCCCGACGATGTGGCACGCACTGTCGCCGAGAACGGTGTCGACCGGTACGCCTTCGAAGGAGCCGAGGTCTACCGGGCCCGTGACTATGCCGCCGCGCTGCGGGTCCAGGAAGATCTGGGTGGGCTCAGCCGGAAGTTCCGGAAAACGGACGCGCCGGTCAACCTGCCGACGGCGCTCTGCAAGGAGTACATCGGGCGGGAGCCGCTCGCGGTCCGGTTCTATTGTTCGGTGACAGCGGGCCGATACGCGGCCTTCACGTGGGCCTCGCAGCTGCTCGACGCGCAGCAACGGATCTCGGCCCAGTACGCGTTGTTGGTGAATGCGCGATGAAACGAGGTTCGCGTCGTCGCGTCGCCGGCTCCGTTGTCCTGCTCACCGCTGTGCTGACGGGTTGTGGTGCGACCGTGCCGGGCAGCGCGGTGCCCGGTGAGGTCGATCTGTCCACGCTGGATACCGGATCATATCCGACCGAGCCGCTCAACGCCCACGACGACCCCTACATTCCGCCGCTCTACGACATGAAGACCGTCGCGGGGGTGTACCTGTCCGATTACACGATCACCGCCTTCGACATCGATCCGCGGATGAAATACCAAGGCTCGCAGGGGCATCTGCACGGCACGCTCCCGTCCGCTTTCGGCAATTTCACGGACGTCGAGGAGATCATCGAACGGCACGGGATGCTGTACGGGTTCGCCACCAGCGGGGTCTCGGCCGGCATGAGCGATATTTCGCAGGGTAAATGGCCATCCGCCGACGGCTGGCCGACGAAGAACATTCCCAACGAACTGACCGCTGATATCGCGGTCATGCAATTCCCGGACGCCACACGCGCCGC
Organism: Nocardia sp. NPDC059177; assembly: GCF_042755165.1. Lineage (NCBI taxonomy): Bacteria > Bacillati > Actinomycetota > Actinomycetes > Mycobacteriales > Nocardiaceae > Nocardia > Nocardia sp. NPDC059177. Next base: position 16,316 of record NZ_JBHZBX010000005.1, read on the forward strand.
GGCCGCCGCGCAGGATTTCCACGACACCGATTTCGCGTCCTATCAGGGACACAACGAGACCGTCATGCTCCCGGGTCATCCGGGCGCGCACGCCCAATGGCAGCCTGGTTCGCCCTATCTGCGCGCCTTCCTCGCCAGCGGGCCCTATGTCATCGCACTGCTCGTCTCCGCGCCGACTCCCGACCTGACGACCATCGTCGGGCTCGCCGACACCGCGTACACGCGCCAGCTCGAAGCCCTGACCAGGACCCAGCCACTGACCGACGAGCAGATGCACACGATGTCCTGGGACCCCGACCATCTCCTGGCTCGCACCCTGAACCCGCGACGGACCCCGGTGCCCGACTCCTACGGCAATCAAACGGTCACCGGCCGGCAGGGTTTCCTGCACTATGTCGACGAGAAGTCCTACGCGGACCGGGAATTCGCCGGCATCCAGCTCGACCGCATGAAGGCAGAACGCGTCGCGCAATCCTGGGGCACGATCGGGATCGAGGTCGCCGATCCCGAATCGGCACAGCTCGCGGTCACCGAGAAGCGGTTTCTCGTGCCCTTCGCCGGTGACGCCCCCGCGCCACCGAACGTTCCGAATTCCACGTGTGTGGAGAACGAAACCCCGGCAGCGAAATACCGCTTCAGCTGCATGGTCGCCTACCGCACCTACGTGGCCGTGGTGGGCAGCAACCAGATCCTCGACGCCCACCAGCGCGCCGCCGCCCAGTTCGCGATTTTCGCGAACTCCAGGTAGCGCTGGCTCCTACGACCCGGACCCCGACCCCGATCCTGAACCGAGATCGGTCACGACGGCGGGCGAGGCGTCGAAGAGATCGGGATCGAATTCGAACCCGAACGGGTTGATATTGCAGAGGGTGACCACCACGTAGACACCGCGTGCCAGCCCGGGGAAACTGCCGGTGATCTCTCCGGTGTTCGAGGCGATCTGGATGCGGGGTCCCGCCGCGACCGCGCCCGCGGCGATGAGGCGTTGCAGCAGATCGGGGGCGTCGGGCTGTCGTCCGCTCAGTGAGTTCAGTGCGGCGGTACCCAGGATCGGGGCTGCGGCGATGGTGTCGACTGCCGCGGTGGTGCATTCACCGCGGATCACCGGAAAAGTGTCACGACGATTGGGGACATCGGTCACGGTGTAATCGATCGTCGTGCCGGTGACCGTCGTGGTGAGGTCGACGGGGAGATTGTCCGGCGCTGGTTGGGCGAATGCGGTGGCCGGAAACGACAGCATCGCGAGTGCGGCTGCCGCACAGGCGATTCCCGAGCGAGCGGATATCGAGCTGCGCATAGATCACTCCTTGTGATGGTCTGCCATTGGCAGGATAGCTGTGTATTCGCCTGCCGATGGAGGGACGCGCACAGGCGAAGCAGTCCGGAAGAGTTTCTGCCGATCGACACCGATTCATGCGGTTTTGGTGTCGATCGCCGGAAATGTGCTCTGGCGGCGGAGTCTGGTCGTATAGTTCATAAACTGAACGAACCTTTCGAGCACCCGATGATCGCACTGGCTACCAGAAGTGAGGGATTGCTGTGTCCACACCGATATCCGATGCCACGATCGAGCAGGCCGTCAGTGCGTTGTTTCCCGACCTGTATTCCGAATTGATCCGCTTGGTGCGGATACCGTCGATCGCCACCGAAGGCTATCCGCCGGAACCGTTGTTCCAGGCGCACGATCTGGTCGTGGAATTGCTCCGGGCCAGCGGGGTCGAGCAGATCGAGGATCTGCGGATCGAGGGCAAGACCGCTCCGGTGATCCTGGCGACCCTGCCCGGCCCGCCCGGGGCGCCGACGGTGCTGATGTACACCCATTACGACGTCGTGCCGGCCGAGGACGTCGAGCTGTGGGACACCCCACCTTTCGAACCGGTCGAACGCGACGGCGCCATCTACGGGCGCGGCACCGCGGACTCCAAAGCCAATATCATCAGCATCATCGGAGCGCTGCGCGCCTATGCGGGCCGGCCACCGGTCACCGTGAAACTGGTGTTCGAAGGCCAGGAGGAGTTCGGCAGCCCCTTCGACTTCTATCCGGTCGAGCACCCGGATCTGTTCCGCGCCGACGCGATGGTCATCGCCGATGTCGGCAGCGTCCGGCCGGGCGCACCGACACTGACGGTGGCGTTGCGTGGATCGGCCCAGGTCACCGTGGAAGCGCGGACACTGGAAGCCGACAAGCACAGCGGCCTCTACGGCGGTGCGGCACCCGATGCGCGTCTGGCGTTGATCCGTGCGCTGTCGACGCTGCACACCGACGCCGGCGATGTCGCGGTGCAGGGCCTGCGACGTGAACCGTGGACGGGCACCACCTACACCGACGCCGAGTTCCGCGAACTGGCAGAAGTTCTGGACGGGACACCGCTGATGGGAACCGGCGGAATCGGCGAACGGATCTGGTCGGGGCCGGCGATCACCGTGATCGGTTTCGACGCACCGAAGCCCGATGCCTCGGTCAATGCCGTCGCCGGTTCGGCCCGCGCGGTCCTGAATGTGCGGGTCCACCCCGAGCAGGACGCTGCGCAGGCACAGGAAGCGGTGATCGCCCACCTGCGGACGTTGCGGCCGTTCGGGATCGAACTCACCGTCACCGGTGGCGAAGTCGGCAACGGGTTCGCCGCACCGACCGGCGGTCCGGCCTTCGACGCCGCGGTCTCCGCGCTCGGCCAGGCGTGGGGCGCTGATGCCGGGCAGATGGCAGGCGGTGGATCCATCCCGCTGGTGATGGCCTTGCACACCGCGGTCCCGGCCGCCGAGAAACTGCTGTTCGGGGCGACCGACGGCTATGCCAACATCCACGGCCCCAACGAGCGTGTGCTGCTGGACGAACTGGCCAAGGCCACGCTGGCGAAGGCATTGTTCCTGCGCGAGTACAGCGCAAACTGTTCCGCGGCGCGAAACGGAGCAACTCGATGAGCACGAACATGACCTCCGAACCCGTCGCGGAAACTCCGCCGCGGAAGAAATTCGAGTTCCCCGGCGCGGTCACCGTGCTGGCGATCGTCATGGTGCTCGTCTGGATAGCGGCGCTGTTCATTCCCGCGGGGCGATTCGACACCGATGCCGACGGCGCACCGATCCCCGGCACCTTCGAAGAGGTTTCCGCGCCCCTGTCGTGGTGGGAACGCATCCAGCAGCTGATCCTGGCACCGGTCAACGGCCTCTACGGAACTCAGGACCTCACCACCGGATTCGTCGATCCGGACAATGTCGGCCGGCTCTTCGGCTCGGTCGGCGTGGTGCTGTTCATCATGGCGCTCGGCTCGTTCATCTCCGTCAGCTTCGCCACCCGCAGCCTCGAGGTCGCCGTCGGCCGGCTCGGCGCCCGGCTGCACGACAAAGCGTGGCTGCTGATCGCGGTGATCATGGTGCTGTTCTCGGTCCTGGGCACCACCATGGGCTTCTCGGTGGAAACCTTCGGCTTCTACGCCCTGGTCATCCCCTTGATGCTGGCCATGGGCTACGACCGCATGGTCGCGGCCGCGACCATCATCATCGGCGCGCTCGTCGGTTCGATGGCCTCGACGGTCAACCCGTTCTCGATCGGGGTGGCCTCGGGTGAAGCCGGCGTCTCGATCGGTGACGGCATCGTGCTGCGATTCATCCTGTGGGTGGTACTCACCGCCGTCGCGGTCGCGTTCGTGCTGCGCTACGCGGCCCGCGTGCAACGTGATCCGGCGAGTTCGCTGGTCGGATTCGACACCGGGGAGACACCCGACAGCGCACTCGACGAACACCTGAGCGCGACGCAGAAATGGGTGCTGGCGATCACCGCGTTCACCTTCGCGCTGATGATCTTCTCCGTCATTCCCTGGTCGGCGATTTTCGGGGCAGCCACCGGTCCGGCCGAATACGACCAGTACCACGAAACCGCCACCGAGCCGTACTGGTTCGAACTCAACTGGTGGTTCCCGCAATTGGCGATGCTGTTCATCATCGCCGCGATCGTCGTCGGCGTGGTCGCGCGGATGGGGGAGAAGGAGACCGTCTCGCTGATCACCCGGGGCGCGGGCGACATGGTCGGGCCTGCGATCGTCATCCTGCTCGCGCGTGGCGTCTCGGTCATCATGACCAACACCCAAACCCTCGACACCGTCCTCAATGCGATGGAATCGCTCGTCGACGGAGCCGCGGCGGGCGTCTTCGCCATCTTGGTGATGATCGTCAACATTCCACTGGCGGTGTTGATCCCCTCGTCCTCCGGGCACGCCACCCTCGCGATGCCGCTGCTGGCACCGCTCGGCGATTTCGCGGGGATCAGCCGGTCACTGGTCATTACCGCGTTCCAGATGGGGCACGGCCTGACCATGCTCATCGCGCCGACCAATGTCGTCGTGGTGGGTGGGTTGGCCATGGCGAAAGTCGGTTACGACAAATATCTCCGCTTCATCTGGCCGCTGATGGCGATCAATGTCGTCATCATCTGTGTCGCGCTCGCGGTGGCGGCAGTCGTGGAATAGCCGGGCGTTCGAGGATCGAAAGGTTGATGTGGATCCCGCCTCTGTCACCTATTTCGTACTCGCCGCGGCCGTGGTTCTGTTCGTCTGGAATCGCCTGCCCGTCGGCGTCGTCGCGCTCGCGGTGGCGCTGGCGCTCTACGGCACCGGGGTCCTGACCCTCGACCAGGCACTGGCCGGATTCGGTGACCCGACGGTCGCGTTCATCGCCGCGCTGTTCGTCGTCAGCGAGGCGCTGGACGCGACCGGGGTCACGGCCTGGGCCGGGCAGCAACTGATCGCCAGAGTCGGCGCGGGCCGGGCCCGGCTGCTGGTGTCGGTGATGCTGGCCTGCGCGGTGTTGACCGCGCTGATCAGTGTCAATGGTGCTGTGGCCGCGCTGATCCCGATGGTTGTCGTGCTCGCGGTGCGGGTCGGGCGAGCGCCTTCCCAGCTGTTGATGCCGCTGGCCTTCGCGGCCCACGCCGGTTCCCTGCTGGTGCTGACCGGCACGCCGGTCAACATCATCGTCTCGGAGGCCGCCGACGACGCCGGCGCGCGCCCGATCGGCTACTTCGAGTTCGCTCTCGTCGGGCTGCCGTTGCTGGTGGGCGTCATCGTCATCGCGATCGTCTTCGGCGCGCGACTGCTGCCGACGACCACACCGGCCGCACTGCCACCGGATCTGAGTGCCATGGCGACCACACTGACCCGGCAATACGCCCTGCACAACGACCTGATCCAGGTGACGGTGGGCGCCCGCTCGGCACTCGTCGGCGCCGACCCGGAGACCGTCGCGGCGCTGCTGCCGGCGGACGCCACCCTGCGGGGGATCGCGCGCGGAGACCGGACACCTGTCGATGGCCCGATCGCCGCCGGCGACACGGTGGTCATCGCGGCCCAGCACAGTGTGGCCGAGTTCGTCGAGGAGTACGAGCTCACCCCGTGTGCCCGCATCGACACCAGCGCCGATCAATTGATCGGCGTCGAATACGGGGTCGCCGAGGTGATGATCCCGCCACGCTCGGAGTTCATCGGCCACACGATCTTTCCCGGCATGACCACCAGCAGCGGCGACCTCGTGCTGCTCTCGGCGCAACGCGCAGGCAACGACCTGGGACCGAAACCGGCGACGCTGCGCGCCGGTGACACGCTGCTGTTGCGTGGGTCGTGGAACGCCCTCGACGCCCACATCGCCGATCCCGCCGTCCGCGTGGTCCACGAACCCGACCTGATCCGGCGCCAGACGGTGCCGATGGGACCGGGCGCGAAACCGGCGCTGGCGATCGTCGCGGCGATGATCGCGCTGCTCGCCTCCGGGTTGGTTCCGGCGGCCGTCGCGGCGCTGCTCGCCGCGTGCGCGATCGTCATCTGCCGGGTGCTGACCGTCGAGCAAGCCCACCGCTCGATCTCGTGGACCACGTTGATCCTGGTGGGCGGCATGATCCCGCTGTCCACCGCGATCCGCGAGACCGGCGCGGCCGACCAGCTCGCCGCGCTGTTCCTGACCGTCTTCGGCGATCTCGACCGGCATCTGCTGCTGATCGGGCTGTTCGCTGTCACCGTCGTGCTGGGCCAGCTCATCAGCAACACCGCCACCGCCCTGATCGTCGTCCCGATCGCTGTCGCGATCGCCGAGGAACTCTCGGTGTCGCCGCTGCCCCTGTTGATGACGGTGGCAGTCGCCGCCGCCGCGGCGTTCCTCACTCCGGTCGCCACGCCGGCGAACATGATGATCATGGGACCCGGGAACTACCGATTCGGCGACTACTGGAAACTCGGTTTGCTGATGCTGGCGTGGTTCCTGATCGTCACCGTTGTCGTCGTGCCGGTGGTCTGGAACTTCTGAGCCGACGCCTCGCTACCGGCGACCTGCGGTAGCATCCCCTCCGATTTGTCTTGGGTGGGAGGGGTTTTCGTTCATGTGGGGGATACCACGGATCCGTGCTGCTTGCCTGGCGGCCCTGATTGCCGGTTCGGTGGCGGGTTGTGGTGCGACGGTGCCGGGCACCGCCGCACCGGGCGAAGTCGACCTGAGCACGTTGGACACGGGCTCGTATCCGACCGAGCCATTGAATGCCCATGACGATCCGTTCGTTCCGCCGCTCTTCAACATGAAGACCGTGGCCGGGCTGTACCTTTCGGACTACACGATCACCGCCTACGACATCGACCCCCGAATGAAGTACCAGGGTTCGGCCGGCCATTTGAACAGTTCCCTGACAGTGCTTTTCGGCAAGTCCGATGAGATGGAGGAAATCGTCGATCGGCACGGGTTGCTCTACGGGTTCGCCACCGGTGGTGTTTCGGCGAAGTCGAGTGACACCTCGCAAGGTAAGTGGCCCTATCACAGCGACTGGCCGACAAAGCTCCGGGCGAACGAGCTGACCGCCAATATCGCAGTGGCGCGGGTGTGGGACGACGAACACGCCAAGGCCGCCGCCCAGGAGTTCAACGACACCGACTTCGCGAACTACCGTGATCACAACGAGCGGGTTTCGCTGCCCGGTCATCCCACCGCGCACGCCCACTGGCAGCCGGGTTCACCGTATATGCGCGCGTACCTGGCCAGCGGCCCCTATGTCATCGCCATCATGGTGTCCGCGCCGACTCCCGACCTGGCCGCCATTGTCGACCTCGCCGAAACCGCGTTCACCAAGCAAATCGAGGCACTGGCCGGAACCCAGCCGCTGACCGGCGAGCAGGCCTACACCCTGCCGTGGGATCCCGACCATTTGCTGGCCCGCACGCTGAACCCGCACCAGATTCCATTACCCGACTCGAACGGCACCCACAGTGTCAGCGGCAAGCAGGGCTTCCTGCACTACATCGATCGCGGGTTGTACGAGGACCGCGAGTACACCGCCACCAATCTGGACCGCATGAAAGCCGAACGTGTCGCCCTGTCGTCGGGGACGGTCGCGTTCAAGGTGGCGGATCCGGAATCCGCTCGACGCGCAGTGACCGAGAAACTGTTCCCGATGCCCTTTGCCGGGGAGGCTCCGGCTCCGGCGGGTGTTCCGGATTCCGCGTGTGTGGAGAACGCGACTCCTACGGCGAAGAATCGCTACAGCTGCATTCTCGCCTACCGCTCCTATGTGGCGGTGGTGGGCAGTGATCAGCTCCTCGATGTCCATCAGCGTGCGGCGGCCCAATACGCGATCTTCGCGAACTCGAGATAAGTAGAGCTGGGGTGCGGCCGCACGGCCACACCCCAGCTCCAGGTCGACGGTCAGTCCGCCACGGGCGTCCACTGTTCGGCCGGCGAGCGGCCGGGCATCGGCTGGCCGATGAGAGCGAGCGGGACGAAGAAGTTCACCTGGCCGATGGCCATCGCCAGGGTGGCCAGGGCTTTGTCGTCGTAGTGCTCGGTGGCCAGGGTGTAGAGCTCGTCGGGCACCCGTTCACCATGCGCTGCGGGCTGCAGGACGGCTTCGGCCAGGGCGAGCGCCACCCGTTCGGCGTCGGTGAACCAGGGGGCGTCGCGCCAGGTCGCCACCGAGGCGATCCGTTCCTCGGACTCGCCGGCGGCGCGCAGGTTGCCGCTGTGCAGGATGGCCAGGTAGGTGCTGCCGACGAGCTGTCCGGCGCGCAGCTGGATCAGGCCGATCGTCGTCCGGGGGATCGCGCCGTTGCCGGTGGCTTTGAACAGTGCCGCGCCGATCTCACCGAGCTCGGGGACGAGCTGCTGAGGGTTCGGCAGCCGGGAACCGGTGCGCTCGATGGTCGTGAGGTTGGCGTTCATCAGTGTTTTTCCTTCTCTGTTGTGGTGAAACTGTGGTGGTCAGGCAGGTTGCGGCCGGTGGCCCACGGTGCCGAGGGCGCGCAGCGAGGCGGTGGTGGAGCCGCCCTGGGGCAGCCAGGCCCGCGCGGCGAAAGTGGCGGCGGCGAAGAACAGCGGCATGGCCCATTTGTCGGGGCCGTCGCCGGCGGCCACGTGCGAGGTGGCGGCGCCGCCGTAGACGAAAACGAGTCCGGCGTAGGCCCATTCCTTGGTGCGGGGGTGGCCGGGGGTCAGGATCGTGGCGAGCGCGGCGGTCTTGGCCACGCCCAGGATGGTCGCGAAGTACATCGGGTAGCCGAGGTGGTCGAAGGAATCGCGGACATAGGAGATCCGGGCCAGATCCCAGTAGGCGCCGACGGCGGTTTCGGCGAGCACGGCGGCCACCGGAACCCAGCGGGCGAGTTTCAGGCCGCGGGACATCATCGACGTGGTGCGAGTGGACATGTGTTGCTCCTGCAGAGTGGGTCGGTTTGTCGGAGGTCAGGCGGCCGCGGTGAGCGCGGTGTGGGTCGCGGCGCGGTGCAGGGCGGCAGCCAGGCGCGCGTTCTCGGGGGCGTTGAACGCGAAGGCGGCGCGGCGGCGGGTGTAGCCGTAGGTCAGGCCGCTGTGCGGGTCGGCGAATCCGTCCGAGCCGGCCGAGCCGGTGTGCCCGAACGCGTGGGCACCGAGGAACGGATGCAGCAGGCTCTTCGCCTCGAAGCCCAGCGCGTAGGGCGCCTGCGTGCCGCGCACCAGGTCGGTGCCGGTGGAATGGATCGTGGAGATGGTGGCGATGGTGTCCAGCGACAGCAACGCGGGCCGCCCGTCGATGCCGGTGACCGCGGCCGCGTACATCTGTGCCAGGCCACGCGCACTACCCACTCCGCCGGCCGAGGCCTGCCCCATCCGGCGCAGCGTCGCGTCGTTGGGCAATGCCATGACATCGGCGGCGGTGAATCCGCGTGCGTTGAGGTTGTAGGAGATCCCGGCGACGCCGTACGGGTTGGGCGAGTTGGCCGCGAACGCCGCCTCCATCTCCGGGGTGGCCAGCCACGGTGTGATCGGCAGGTAGCGATGGTCGAGTTCGGCGGGCAGGCCCAGATACACATCCAGGTCGTAGGGAGCGCGCACACGCTGCTCGAACAGTTCCTGCACGGTGCTGCCGGTGACCGCCCGGACCACCTGGCCGAGGATCGCGTACATGACGAACCCTCCGTACCCGTGCACGGTGCCCGGCGCGAACCAGGGCCGCTGCCCGATCAGCCGTTCGGCGACGAGCTGTTCGTCGGCCAGCTCCGCGACGGTGAAACCGCCGTCGGCGCCGACGATTCCGGTCCGGTGCACGAGCACATCGCGCACGGTGATCTGTTCCTTGCCCGCGGCGAACCGCGGCCAGTAGTGCGCGACCGGCCGGTCGATATCGAGCGCGCCGTCCTGGACGAGCAGCGCCATCACCAGCCCGGCCGCGCCTTTGCTGGTCGAATGCAGCCCGGTCAGGGTGGTGTCGGTGACCTCGGGACCGGCCCACAGGTTCACCACCTGACGGCCGCGAACGTAGGCGGCCACTTGCGCGCCGGACTCACCGTTCTCCTCGGCGACCACGGCGGCGAATTCGGCGCGCACCGGTTCGTATCCCGCGGCGACGGTGCCGTGTACTTCGATCTCGTTCATGGTGTCGGTTCCTCTCGGATCGGCTTCTGCTGCACTGACGGATGCCGCGGGCAGAACGTGACCGCATCGCCGAAAATGGCTGGTAGACAAGCTGATTCCAGGTTCCGGCGGCGCCATGGACAGTGGTGGGCACGAATGCACCGTAGGAACCGACTCCCAGGGAGAGGTACTCATGGGACCCGACTACCGCGCTCTGTACTAGTGCAGAGCGCCACACTGTCCGGCAGTCCGAGATCCTGATGCCGACGCCCACTACGGTCACGTTTGTCCGCTCCGATTCGTCATCGGTACAGGACGACATCGAGGAGGACTCCGTGCACGACGAGCAATTGCTGGCCGACCGGTTCGAGGCCCACCGCACCCACCTGCGGGCGGTGGCTTACCGGATCCTGGGCTCACTCACCGAAGCCGACGACGCGGTGCAGGAAGCCTGGTTCCGGCTGGCCCGCACCGACACCACCGACGTGGCCAATATCGGCGGCTGGCTGACCACTGTCGTCGGCCGCGTCTGCCTGGACATGCTGCGGACCCGCAGAACCCGCCACGAGGAACCCCTCGAGGTCGAGCATCTGCCCGATCCGGTGATCGTCAGCGAGACCACACCGGACCCCGAGCACGAAGCGCTGCTCGCCGATTCGGTCGGTTTGGCGCTGCTGGTGGTGCTGGACTCGCTGAGCCCGGCCGAACGGCTCGCTTTCGTCCTGCACGACATGTTCGCCATGCCCTACGACCAGATCGCGCCGATCGTGGACCGCGCACCGCAAACCACCAAGAAGCTGGCCAGCCAAGCGCGGCGCCGGATCCAGGGCGCCACCCCGGACCCGGACCTGCCCCGGCAGCGTCGCGTCGTAGATGCCTTTCTGACCGCGGCCCGCGGCGGTGATTTCGACGAACTGCTCCGCCTGCTCGACCCCGACGTGGTGTTGCGCGCCGACGCGGGCGAAGCGATGCGGGTGATCCGTGGTGGCACCGCGGTGGCCGGGCAGGCCGAAACCTTCCGGCGTATGGCCACCGTCTGCACGATCCACCCCGCGGTGGTCAACGGTGGCGCCGGCCTGGTCAACACGCTCGACGGCAGCCCGTTCTCGGTCATCGGTTTCACCGTCACCGCAGACCGCATCACCGCGATCGACATCTTCTCCGACCAGCGCCGCCTCACCGGCCTTGACCTGTCCGCGGTCCTCGGATAGCTGGTCGCGCTGCCGTACGCTACCGAACGCGAAATTCGCCGGAGTGACTCAGTTCGCCGGTAGTCCGGCCAGCCGTAGGTGGATCTGGCCATCGGCTTCGTAGACGTCGTAGACGCCGAGCGACCGCGCGGCGGGTCCCGCCAAGACCTTGCCGGTTCGCACGTCGAATCGACAGCCGTGGCATTGGCACATCACCGTCAGCGCGTCGAGTTGTCCGGCTGAGAGCGGGCAGGCCTCGTAGGTGCAGAGGTCGTCGAACGCGTAGAGGGCTTCGCCTACCCGGACGACCGCGATCCGGATCTTGTGGTCGGTGATGTAGTAGGCGGCCGCGGCCAGGTCGGCGATATCGCTGCCCGGTCCGAGGATCCGGATGTCGTCGCTGGTCTGAGTCACAGTGTTCTCCCCGTGGTCAGTAGGGATATTCGGGAATCGTATCGTCCGCGGTGGCGTCGAGCCGAAGCTCTCCTGGCGCGCCGGCGGGGACGATCGGGCGATGTGGCATCACCGGTGCGATGCGTTCGTATCCCGAGCCCAGCGGTGGCCGGGGATCGTCGTCACCGTTGTTGGGCCACAACGACATCGCGCGTTCGGCCAACGCGGTGATGAGCAGCGACGGATTGACACCGGGGTTGGCGGGCATGACGCTGCCGTCCATCACATGCAGTCCGGGATAGCCGAACACCCGCTGATAGGGATCCACAGCCCCACGGTCGGGCGAATCGCCGATCGGGATACCGCCGATGAAATGCGCCGAGGCGGTCTTGTTGATCGCCTCGAACACCAGCGCGCCCTGATCGGCGCCCAATCGCGCGGCCAGTTTGTCGACGTACTCCTCGACCACCGGGATGTGCGGCGTCGGCGGGGGCCCTGCCCCGGGGCGACTGCGCAGCATGCCGTTGTGCCAGTGCAGGTCCAGTGAGGTGTCGGTGGTCTGCATGCACAGCATCACCGCCATCCGTTGCGACCAGTCTCGGGGATCGTCGAACTTCAGGACATCGTGGGGTCGGTGGAGTAGTTTCTTGAACCATTCGCGGGTGGGGTGCTGCTGGTCGCCGTGCTGGTGATAGGTGAACAACAACGACATGAGATTGCTGCCGACGCCGTAGTAGACCGGTTCGATGCTGGTGTCGGGGTCGGGCCAGACACCGGAGGTGATCGAGACCGAGCCCGGCGTGATGTGTACGCGTTCGGGGTCGCGTTCCCAGTCGGCATGCGGCAGGGTCACCGAGAGCAACTGCTCGGAATTCGTGCGGGCCCGCCGTCCGGTCTGGTCGGACAGGTTGGCCAGCGAGCCCGTGTCCTGCATGTGCAGCAAGAGCTTCGCGGTCCCGTACGCGTGGGCCGCCACGATCACCTGCCGTGCGGTGAAGACCTTCCTGTCGTGGTGCACGGCGCGGTGCATCCAGCCTGGGTGTCGGGTATGGACCTCGAAGCCGCCACCGGGCACAGGCTGGATCTGGTGCACCTCGTGGAGTTCGTGGATCGCGGCGCCCAGCTTCTCGGCGAGGTAGAGATAGTTCACGGTGAGTTTGTTCTTGGCATTGCGGCCACAGCCGATCATGCAGTCGCCGCAGTTCACGCAGCCGGTGCGGCGGGGGCCGACCCCGCCGAAGTAGGGGTCGTCGACCTCCTTGCCTGGCGTGCCGAAGTAGACGCCGACAGGTGCTCTGTTGAAGGTGTGGCCGACGCCCATATCGTCGGCGACCGCGCGCATGTGACGGTCGATATCGGTGGGCAGGTAGGGCACGCGGACGACGCCGAGCATGCGTTTGGCCTGGTCGATGGTCGGTGCCAACTCGTCGGCCCAGTCGGTGATGTCGGCCCACGCGGGGGCGTCGAAGAAGCGCTGGGGCGGGACGTAGAGGGTGTTACCGTAGACGTGGGACCCGCCGCCGACACCCGCTCCGCTCAGCACGAACACATCGTCGAGGACAGCCATCTTCTGTATGCCGTACAGACCGGCTTCGGGCTGCCACAGGAATCGACGCATGTCCCAGCTCGTCGCGGGGATCTCTTCGTCCGGCCACCGTTTGCCGGCTTCCATGACGGCGACCCGGTAGCCCTTCTCGGCGGCCCGCATCGCGGCGACGCTGCCGCCGAATCCTGATCCGATCACGATCACGTCGTAGTTGTCGGTATCCACGGCTCCACCTCCGGAATCAACGGGTGAAAGTAATAGGCGAAGTGCTGGGGGAACGAGTGGGCCCCTGTCCGGCGGACGCGAGCTCGATTTGGGTGACGTCGGCCACAACGGCTTGGTTCAGCTCAGTGCCTTGGTTTTCAACGACGCGAACTCGGCTTCGGTGATCGTGCCATCGTCGAGCAGCTTCTTCGCGCCCGCGATCTGTGACGCGGAGTCGGTTCCCGCGGTTGCGCGGATGTAGCTGTCGGCGGTCGCGCGCGCTTGGGTCTGGGCCTCGACGGTGCGTTCGCTCATGCTGTTTCCTCGCACGATCAAATACACGAGTGCGGTGATGAACGGGAAGATGAACAGGCACACGATCCAGACTGCTTTGACCCAGCCCGAGGTGTCGCGATCACGGAACAGATCGGTGATGATCGTGAAAACCATCATCAGGTAGGCGATGAACAGGAAAGTGATGATGATGAGCCACACAACGTCCCAGAACGACATGATCGCACTCCGCTCGACACCCGGGCCACCGCGTGTCGGTGCCGGTATTCGCAGCGTATGGGCTCGGCAGGGGAAACGCTTCACTCGATTCGGGTGAAACTCGGTTGGACCGTTTCGGCGTGGTCGCGAGTTCACTGAACGGGAGGGGGCGTCGATGAAGTTCATCTGCTTTGGGTGAGGTCGGGAGCGGCTCCCGAGAGGAACCTGTGAAGACAGTCGATCGACTTCGTGCCCGGCGTGCGGTTGTGGCGGGCGCGGTCGGCGCGTCACCCATCTCTGCGAAGAAAGGGATCCGATGACCAGTCAGCACGAAGCCTCGGCCAGCATCGAAGCCGGAAACGCCAGTGTGTCGCGCACACTGCCGTTCGATGACACCCAGGATTTCGCCGATGCCGAACGCGGGTTCGTGGCTGCTTTGTCGCCCGGGGTCGTGCGAAACTCCGACGGCGACGTGGTGTGGGACAGCGGCGCGTACTCCTTCCTCGACGACGAATGCCCGTCGACGGTGAATCCGAGTCTGTGGCGACAGTCGAAACTCGTTGCGATGCAGGGCCTGTACGAGGTCAGCGAGGGAATTTTCCAGATCCGTGGCCTCGATCTGTCCAATATGACGATCGTCGAGGGTGACACCGGTGTGGTCATCATCGATCCGCTGATCTCGGTGGAGACCGCCGCCGCCGGCCTCGGTCTCTACCGCGAGCACCGCGGTGACCGCCCGGTCACCGGTGTCATCTACTCGCACTCCCATATCGACCATTTCGGCGGGGTCAAGGGGGTGACGACGCAGGACGAGGTCGATGCGGGCAAGTGCCCGATCATCGCACCGATCGGATTCACCGAGCATGCCGTCGAGGAGAACGTCTACGCCGGCACCGCGATGGCCCGGCGCGCGGCGTACATGTACGGGGCTGCGCTGCCGCGCGGTCCGCTGGGTGCGGTCGGCGCTGGCCTGGGCCCGACGACATCGACCGGCATGCCGACCCTGATCCTGCCGACTACCTACATCGATCACACCGGCCAGACCGTGACCGTCGACGGGATCGCCATCGAGTTCCAGATGACACCGGGCACCGAGGCCCCGTCGGAGATGAACTTCTATTTCGCCGACCGGCGGGCACTGTGCATGGCCGAGAACGCCACCCACACTCTGCACAATCTGCTGACCTTGCGCGGTGCGCTGGTGCGTGACCCGCATGTGTGGTCGAAGTACCTCACCGAGGCGATCAACCGCTACGCCGGCCGCGCCGATGTCGTGTTCGCTTCCCATCACTGGCCGACCTGGGGCACCGAACGGCTGACGGAGTTCCTGTCGACGCAGCGTGATCTCTACGGGTATCTGCACGATCAGACATTGCGCGCGTTGAACAAGGGCGCCACCGGCATCGAGATCGCCGAGGACATCCAGCTACCACCCGCACTCGAGAATTCGTGGTCGACGCACGGCTACTACGGTTCGGTCAGCCATAACGTCAAGGCGATCTATCAGCGGTACATGGGCTGGTTCGATGGTAATCCGGCCACACTGTGGCAGCACCCGCCGGTCGAATCCGCCCGCCGCCACGTCGATTTCATGGGTGGCGCGGATGAAGTGATCGTCAAGGCCCGCAAGGCCTATGACGAGGGCGATTTCCGCTGGGTCGCGCAGGTACTCAACTATGTGATCTTCGCCGACCCGGGCAACTCCGAAGCGAAAGCGTTGCAGGCCGATACGCTCGAGCAGCTCGGTTACGGTTCCGAGAACGGGACCTGGCGCAACTTCTTCCTGATGGGCGCCTACGAACTGCGCAACGGCAGCGTCGGCACGCCCACCGTCA
Organism: Nocardia sp. NPDC059177; assembly: GCF_042755165.1. Lineage (NCBI taxonomy): Bacteria > Bacillati > Actinomycetota > Actinomycetes > Mycobacteriales > Nocardiaceae > Nocardia > Nocardia sp. NPDC059177. Next base: position 31,831 of record NZ_JBHZBX010000005.1, read on the forward strand.
CCGCCGCGCCCGACATCATCGCCGCGCTGTCGGTCGAGCAGATATTCGACGCGGTAGCACTGCGGGTCGACGGTCCACGCGCCTGGTCGGCGGCGATCGTGATCGATTGGCGTCTGAAGGGCACCGCGACGGTGCATCGCACGCAGCTGCGCAACGGCTTGCTCGTCCATTTCGATGTCACCGACGATCTCCCACCCGCCGAGGCCACCTTCACCCTGAGCGAGGCGGACCTGCGGGCCGCGCTGGTACAGGGCGAGGATCTGCAACAGATGATCGAGGCCGGTCGGGTCGAGGTCGACGGCGACGCGGGCAAGCTGGTCGAGCTGGTCGGCTATCTCGACGCCCCTGATCCGGATTTCGCCATCGTGACGCCCTGATCGTCCAGGGAAGGAATTTCCGATGCTGGGGTACCTGGTTCCCACCGATCAGCGCCGCACCCTCGACGAGCTCACCGACAAACTGGATCTGTCCGTCGGCGCGGTCACCGCGAAGCGGTCGGCGTTCTGGATCATGCTGGTGCTCTCGGCGGTCATCGCGATCTCGGGCGTGGTCGGTGACTCGACCGCCACGGTGATCGGCGCGATGATCGTCGCGCCGCTGTCGGTGCCCATCCTGGGCGTGGGTCTCGGGGTGGTCACCGGCCGCGCCGCACTGGTCGGGCGCAGTGCGATCCTGGTGCTGGCGGGGATCGTGGTGGTGATCGCGCTGGGATTCGTGTTCGCGCAGGTGCTGCCGAATCCGGTGAATGTGCTGTCCAACGCGCAGGTCCTCGGGCGTACCTCGCCGAAACTGATGGACCTCACCGCCGCGTTGGCCACCGGGCTGGTCGCGGCCGTGGCGATCACCCGCCGCGATGTCGGTGACGTGCTGCCCGGCGTGGCGATCGCGATCTCACTGGTGCCGCCGCTCGGTGTGGTCGGGGTGTGTCTGGGTTCGCAGGCGCCCGCGCTCGCGCTCGGTGCGTTCGTGCTGTTCGCCTCCAATGTCATCGCCATGATCATCACCGTGACGGCGGTGTTGTTGATCGCCGGCTACGGCGGGGAGGCGGCGGCGTCGACCGCGCGTCGGGGGCGCGCGTACCTGGTGCTCGGTGCCGCGCTGGTGGTGGTCGCGATCCCGATGGTGGTCAATTCACTGTCGACGCTGTGGGCCGGGCAGATCGCCGAGGCGACCAGCGACTGGCTCGGTGACGCACCCGGCGCGCAGGTCATCGATGTCACGGTCCAAGGCGACACCGCCACGGTGTCTGTCCTGGGGCCGCAACAGTTGCCATCGGTCGCCGAGCTGCAGGCAGCGGTCAACGACCTCATCCCGTGGGACCCGAGAGTGATCGTCGTCCACACGGTCGGTGCTCGACTTCAGCAGTGACGTAGCCGAACGTAGCCAAATCGGAAGGAGTCGGAAATGCGGATCTTCGTTCTCGGTGGTGACGGGTTCTGCGGGTGGCCCAGCGCCCTGCACCTCTCGGCGCACGGTCACGACGTGACGATCGTCGACAGTGGGGTCCGTCGCAAGATCGACGCCGAGCTCGGGGTCGAGTCCTTGACGCCGATCCAGACATTGGACGAGCGGGTCGCCGTCTGGCGGAATGTGACAGGAAACCACATCGGCACAATCGACCTCGACATCTCCCACGACTACGCGGGCCTGACCGAGTTGCTGGCGGCCGAACGACCGGACGCCATCGTGCATTTCGCCGAGCAGCGGTCAGCGCCGTATTCGATGAAATCTCCACGGCACAAGCGGTACACGATCGACAACAATGTCAACGCCACCCACAATCTGATGGACGCGCTGGTCGAGACCGGTGTCGACGCGCACGTGGTCCACCTCGGGACCATGGGTGTCTATGGGTACGAATCAGTTCCGGTCGACCTCCCCGAGGGCTACCTGACCGTTTCCTATCCTGACCGCGACGGAAAGATGCGGTCTCGCGAGATTCTCTATCCGACGAATCCTGGCAGTATCTACCATCTGACGAAGTCCATCGATCAGTTGGTGTTCCAGTTCTACGCACGCAACGACGGACTGCGGATCACCGATCTGCACCAGGGCATCGTATGGGGTACCCAGACCGACGAGACCGTTCTGGACGAGGCATTGATCAATCGTTTCGATTACGACGGCGACTACGGCACCGTGCTGAATCGGTTTCTGGTGGAAGCCGCGATCGGCTATCCGCTCACGGTCTATGGCTCCGGCGGCCAGACCCGCGCGTTCATCAATATCCGCAACACTGTGCAGTGCATCCGGCTCGCGGTCGAATCCGGTGACCAGGTGTCGGGCAGACCGCGGGTGATGAATCAGGTCACCGAGACTCACCGCATCGCCGACCTCGCCGATCTGGTCGCCCGCGTGGTCGGGGCCGAGGTCACCCACGTCAGCAATCCGCGCGCAGAGGCCGACACCAACGAGTTGAGCGCGGTCAACGACCACCTCATCGACCTCGGACTCGATCCGATCCTGCTGGAATCCGGCCTACTGGCAGAGTCGGTCGATATCGCGCACAAGTACGCCGACCGCATCGACGCGCGGCGTATTCCCGCGAGCTCGTATTGGAACCGCGAACGCGAAACGAACAGCGGGGTGGCTGCCGGTGGCTGAAGACGACGCCGCAGGCGTGGAGCGCACACCCGATCCGCCACAGTATTTCCGCAATGAGCACGGCAGGAGGGTGCCGCGGTCGGCCTGGTTCGTGCTCGGGTTGGCCGCGGTGCTCGTCGCGGTCTGGGTAGTCGTGAACACCGGCTGGCTGAACCCGCCACCGAGTGATGGTTTCGATGTCCCCGCCGACCGTCTGTACGCGAAGACTCTCGCTGATCTGGGACGCCCGGACGGCATCCGGCTGACCAGCGACACGCCGTCGTCGAGTTTCCAGGTGGCGGTCCCGGTGGACTCGGCCAGGGACAAGACCCGGCTGCGCCTGGCGGGATCCGCGCAGGTCGCCGAGGACAGCACCGTGTTCCTGATCGTCGCCATCGACGGACAGCAGGTCTATCAGCGTGAACTGCCCCGCGGCCAGAACCTGGTCGACGACACGATCGCGATTCCGGGCCAGGCCACCGCGGACGGCAAGGTCCGGGTCACCGTGCGGACCCGAGGAACCTTGCATCACGAGCCGTGCACCGCCGATCAGAGCGCGGGCATGGTCATCACTCTCGATCCCGGCACCGTGGTCGAATCGGCGCTCGATCAACCGGTGCACACCCTGCGCGACGCGGTCGCCGCCTGGGACGACACAGTCACCGTGGTGCTGGCCGACACCACCGACCCGTGGCGCACCACCGCTGCCACCCTCGGTGTGGCACTGACCGAATCCGGCTACCTCGTACGTTTCACCGACACCGTTCCCGACGACGGACACCGCAGCGTGATCCTGCTCGGCCCGGCGCAGCGCTTGGCCGAGACACCGGGCTGGTCGCGCACCGGCGTCGACAACAGCATCATGCTCGGCGCGATCGACGGCACACCGGTGGTCAGCATCGTCGAACCCGACGCCGACCTGGTCACGCCGTACCTGACCACGCCCGTCGTCAGCACTGCCGATCGATCGGGCGCTGATCCACGGGCGGTGGGGGTGGCACCGCCGCCGGGTGAGGTCGGCCTGCTCGCGCTCGGCGCGGAATCCGGCGAGGTACAGGTCACCGAGAATCACACGTGGCGCGCACGATTCGCGTTGGCCGACCTTCCCGGCGGCCGGCTCCCCGCGGCGGCGCGGGTGGCGCTGCAACTGCCCGCCGCACCGCCGGATCTGGTGTGGCTGCTCAATATCGATCTCAACGGACAGTTCCTCGACAGCCGACGGCTCGCACCGACCCGCGATCCGGTCGTCATCCCGCTGCCGCCCGAGGCCTTACTGCTCGACAACACCCTGACCTTGACCGTGCAACGCGACCGCGATCTCGGCGGTTGCGACGTGCGGATCACCGCCTATCCGATGCAACTGCTCGGCTCGTCCGGGCTCGACCTCGGTGACGCCCCCGGCGCCGGATTCACCGCACTGCCACGCGAACTCGGCGCCCGGCCCGCCGTCTACCTGTCCGCGACCGACCCGGCAGGCACGATCGATGTGCTCACCGCAGCGGTGCCGGTGCTCGCCGAATTCCTCCCGGCCACCGCCGGTCCCGAGATCCACTGGAATGCCCCACCCGCGCCGGGAAGACCGTTCGTTGTGATCGGGGCAGGCGATCCCGGCGTCGGCACCCTGGTCCGGCTGACCGACAACCGCCTCGTCTCCGGCCGCGACGCCACGGTGCTCGACCTGCCCGCCGTCGAGACCGGGACGGTGGTGCAGTGCGCCACCGGCAACGGCGCGCGCGGGCTGGCCGTGCAGTACGCGGGCGATACCGACGGCCTGCCGCTGCCGGCCTTCGGCCGCGAATGCGTGCAGGTGATCACACCGGCAGGCGCGTTCACCGTCGACGGCGGTGGCGCGGTGGTGCCCGACGGCGCGAGTGTCCCTGAATGACACGGGCCGAGCCGGACTTCCCCACACCGGCGGCGATCGCCGGGCACTTCCGCTCCGTCGACAGCGCGCCGGTCGACTACTCGGTGGACCGGCCGGCCAGCGCCAGCAACGGGTTTCTGCTCATGTTCACCGGGCTCAGCGTCATCGTCCTGGGCGGCCAGGCGGTGCTTCAGCACGCGGGCGTGATCGGAAGCAACGACCTGATGATCCTGGCCTCGGGGCGTGGCGACGTTGCGGTGCCGACGCGGATATTCCTGGTCGTCTTCTTCGCCACCTACGCCTACTACGCCTACAGCAACCGGTGGCGCCGTGCGCATCTCGGTGTGCTGCTGCTCGGAAAGTTCCTGCTGTCGTGTGTGTCCTTCGATGTGCTCGGCTGGTGGCTGGCGTCCCAGCACATCCTGGACCTGCACGTGCTGGGTCAGCAGATAGCGTCAGCGCTGACCGCCTTGGCGATCTTCCCGCAGACGGTGCTCGCCCACGCACAACTGCCGCGCCCGCTGGGGATGACCGTCGACCCGAGGACTCCACCGGTCGCCTATGTCCGCGTGATCGGTGCGTTGCTGGTGGCCATGCTCGTCGCGAGCACCGTGGAACTGGCGTTGCCGAATCTTGTGTTCGACATGCGCTCGGTGGCCCTGCTCGGCGGGATGGGGCCCGGTGTGTTCCTGACCCAGCAGGTCTTCGCGGTGTGCACCGCCGGAATGGGTTGGGCCGCGCTGAGACGATCACGGGCACAAGATTTCTCGCCGCCGGTCGCGGTGCTGGTACCCGCCCACGACGAAGCACACGACATCGCGGCCACCATCGCCGCGGTCGACCGGGCCGCCCAGAGCTACGCCGGCCGCATCCACCTCTACGTCGTCGACAACGCCTCGACCGACAACACGACCGCCGTCGCCGAGGAAGCGATCGACGAGTGCACCGCGATCACCGGCGAGGTACTCCAATGCCCGACACCGGGCAAGGCGATCGCGCTGAATCTGGGCGTGCACCGGATCACCGAGGAGTTCATCGTCCGCATCGACGCCGACACCGTCATCGGGCCCGGCTGCCTGCAGACCGCCATGCGGCACTTCGGAAATCCGCGCGTCGGCTCGGTGGGCGGGCTGCCGCTGCCGGTCGGGAACACGACCTGGATCGACAAGGTCCGCCTGGTGGAGGTCTATCTGCGGCACGGCTTCTTCCAGGTCGCGCTCGGCGGCTACCAGGGCGTCATGGGTGTGCCGGGAATGTTCGCGATCTACCGGCGGCGCGTGGTCGTCGAGGTCGGCGGGATGGTCGAGGGAATGAACGGCGAGGACACCGACATCTGCCTGCGCATGGACGCGGCCGGCTATCACACGGTGGCAGATCCGCGGGCCGTGTACTACAGCGAGACCCCGGCCTCCTACGCGCACCTGCGGGAGCAACGGGTTCGCTGGTTCCGCAGCATCTACCACATCTCCGCGCACAACCGGGCGATGCTGCTGAACCCGCGCTCGATCACCGGCGGGTTCGTGTTGCCGTTCCAGCTGGTCAACGCCGCCCGCCGCGCGATGCTCGCACCGATACTGATCTTCGCCGTGGTCGATTCCACAGTCTCGGTCGTGGCCGGCAGGCCGCTGCACTGGCAGCCGATCGTCGCCACCGTCCTCGGCATGCAGATGATCATGGCAGCCTCGGTCTGTCTGCTGTGGCAGCCGAGCTCGGTCAAACACCTTCCCGCCTATCTCGGCTTCCGAGTACTGCGCAGCTACTTCACGCTCGGCGCCGCGCTGAGTCTGCGCTTCCCACCTGCGGATCCGGGTCGCGCGCTCACCGCACGTCTGCCACGGGGCCCCAGCATCCGGCAGCGGCCGGCGATCGGACCCGCCGCCGATGCCGCGTGGCGCGATTCGAGGCGGCGCAGCGCCGGAGCCGGACCGTTCGGCGGGCGTGACGGAGTGCGGCATGCGTAATCCGTTCGCGGGTCAGCGCATGACCAAGGCCGATGTGGTCGCCGGAGTGCCCGGCGCGATCGGCGGGGTGCCCGATGGGATGGCGGCCGGTCTGCTGGCCGGGGTCAGCCCGGTGCACGGTCTCTACGCGAGCCTGGCCGGGCGGTTCTTCGGTGGGGCCGCCACCAGCACCCGGCTGATGGTGGTCACCACGACCAGCGCGTCGGCGCTGGCCGCGGGTTCGGTACTCACCGATATCGCGCCCGCGGACCGCTCAGCCGCCATGGTCGTGCTGACACTGGTCGCGGGCATCGCCATGATCATCGCCGCGGTGCTGCGGCTCGGCCGCTACACGCGGTTCGTCTCGCATTCGGTGATGACCGGGTTCCTACTCGGGGTGGCGGCCAACATCGTGTTCGGGCAGCTGCCCGTGCTGGTCGGGGCGCCGGCGGAAGGATCGGTGGCCGCGCTGAAGGCTGTGCACGTGGTGCTGCATCCACGCCAACTCGACTGGCCGTCGGTGGTGGTCGGCGCGCTCGCGGTCGCGCTGCTGATCGCGGTGGCGCGGACCAGGTTCCGGGCGGTGGCTTCGCTGGCCGGGCTCATCGTGCCGACCGCGTTGATGCTCGCCCTCGGCTGGGATTCGGTGGCGACGGTGTCGCAGGCGGGCGAGATTCCGCGCGGGTTCCCGCTGCCACAGGTGCCCGAGCTGAGTGTGCTGTCGCCCTCGCTGATCGCGGGTGCCCTCGCGGTGACCGTCATCGTGCTGGTGCAGGGGGCCGGTGTCGCCGAATCGGCGCCGAACCCGGACGGTTCCCGCGCGAAGACCGACCGTGACTTCTGTGCCCAGGGCGTCGGCAACCTGTTCTCCGCGCTGCTGCGCGGTATGCCGGTGGGTGGTTCGCTCGGCCAGACCGCGATCAACGTGACCGCAGGCGCGCGCACGCGATGGGCGGCGATGTGGTCGGGGCTGTGGATCCTGGTGATCCTGCTCGCGCTCAGCGGGGTCGTCGGCCGGGTGCCGATGCCGACACTGGCGGCCATCCTCATCGTCGCCGCGGTCGGCTCGATGAACATCGACCAGGTCGTCGCGATCTGGAGCAGCGGCACCATCTCGCGCACCGCGCTGGGTGTCACCTTCGTCGCGACCCTGTTGCTGCCGGTGACCTCGGCGGTCGGCGTCGGTGTGGCGATCTCGCTGCTGATGCAGATGAACCAGGAAGCGATCGACCTGAAAGTCGTCCGGCTCCGGGTGGAGGGCAGAAACCTGCTCGAGTCGACGGTGCCGAAACACCTGTCCGACAACGAGATCGTGATCCTGGACGTCTACGGCAGCCTCTTCTACGCCGGAGCGCGCACGCTGCAGTCCCGCCTGCCCGACCCCACCGGAGCCAGGCACAGCGTCGTCATTCTGCGCCTGCGGGGCCGCGCCAGCGTCAGCTCGACCTTCCTGCACATCATCGCCGACTACGCGCACCGGCTCGACGCGATCGGCGGCCGCCTCTACCTGAGCGGGATCGACCCGCAGATCCGCACGGTGTGGACCGACGAACTGCTCGACCGGCAAGGCATCGAGATCGAGTTCTATCCGGCATCCAGCACGATCGGGGAATCGACATTGTCGGCCTACGCCGACGCCGAGATCCGGATCAACGAGCGACGGAGGTCCTGACATGGGTGGTCTGCTCGTCATGCTGATACCGGAGATCCTCGGCTTGATGATCACCCCCGGCGCCGTCATCGGCACCGTGCTGTTGTTGCGCTCGCGTGAGCCGGTCCGCAACGCGGCGATGTTCGGCGCCGGGTTCCTGGTCGTCTACTTCCTTGTCGCGCTGGCCGCGGTGCTCGGCGGTGCGTCGGATCCGGCGGCTACCTCCGCGCGGTCCTCGGCGTGGGCCGGACTGAGCGTCGGCCTGCTGTTCCTCGCCGGTGGTGGCTGGCTGCTGTATCGCAAACCACGACCGACCGCCGAACGGCCGAAACTGCTCGCCGAGCTCGACTCCGCCGGTCCGCGCAAAGCGTTCGCGCTGGGGGTGGTGCTCGGCGTGCTCAACCCCAATCTGTTCATCATGCTCGCGGGCATGAGCGCCATCTCGAGTGCGGCTGTCGGCATCGGCGCGGCACTGCTGGCCACCCTGGTCCTGCTGGTGGCGGCCGTGGCCGACTTCCTCATCCCGATCGCGGCCTTCGTCCTCGCCGGTGACCGCGCCGAACGCGGCCTGGCCGTGCTCGAGAAGTGGATGCTCGCGCACAGCCGGACTTTGACCCTGTCGGTGCTGTTCGGCTTCGGCACCCTGTTCGCCCTGCGTGGCATCCTCGACCTCGCCGGCTGACCCGGTGCCCGCGCTCAGGTCTGTCGGCGCCGGGTCGCGAGCGGGGTCATCACGATGGTCAAGCCATCGAGCAACCGTTCCAGCCCGAACGCGAACAGCGAGTCCAGGTCCACTTCCGTGTTCGGTTCGGTGAGCTGGGTGATCAACGGACGGTCCACGGCGAGCCGGGCCGCACCCCACTGCGCGCTGGTCATCCCGGTATCGAGTTCGGCACGGGCCTCGCTCTCGATGTTCATCGCCGTGCCCCGCACATAGTTGACCAGCGTGGCGTAGACGTGCAGACGGGTCGAGGCATCCAGCTCGAGGCCGTCGAAGGCGCGCAGCGTCCACAGCCCGTAGGCGAGCATGGCCGGTAGCGTGGCAGGCCGGGTGATCGACACCAGCGGCGGCACCCACGGATGACGTTGGTAGACATCCCATTGCAGGTGCGCGGCCACCCGCAGATGCGAACGCCAGCCCGGAACCGGTGCGGGATAGTCTATTTCGGCGAACGCGGCATCGGCGAGCAGGTGCGGGAGTTCGGCGTCGGCGTCGAGGTGGCGGCGCAACGTCATCGTCGCGACGCCGAGCTCGGCGGCCACCGCCCGCAGCGACAACGCCGCCAGGCCACCGCTGTCGACGATCCGCATCGCCGTGCGCACGACCTGGTCGCGGTCGAGCCCGTCGGCGGTCCGCGCGGGCAACCGCCGGGCAGCGACCACCGCCCCGACCCGGGAGGTGGATTCGATGACCCCCGAGTGTTTGAGTGCGGCGAGAGCTTTGGTCGCGGTGGCGATGGCGACGCCCCATTCCTGTGCGATGGCTCTGGTGGTGGGCACCTGCTCGCCCGGGCGGAGTTCGCCCGCGGCGACGCGCCGCTCGATCTCGGCGGCGATGCGCAGGTACGGCGGTCGGGGATCGGTCACGACCATCATGCTGGCACGGCTCAGTGGTCGGGCAGCCAATTGCCGTGCAGGCCGAGCGGAACGCGGGCGGGCAGGTGGATCCGCGCGACGGGTTCGCCGGTGAAGTCCTGCGCGGCCAGCACGACCAGATCGGCGGCACCGCGATCCGGATCGTGGACGAAAGTGAGCAGGTAGCCCTCGTCCTCGCCCGGTCCGGTGGCCGCGAACGCGGCCTCGCCGACGGCTTCCTCCGCGCCGAACGCGTGGACTTCCGCAGTGCCCCACCGGAAATCGTGTTTGACGAGGGCATTGGTGAAGGCCCCGTCGGGAGCGGTGCCCTCGGGGGCGAACGGGATCCCGTACAGGGCCGTCGCCGCGGAGTAGCCGTAGCGGTGGCGGTGCGCGGCGTAGGCGTCGTTGATGCGCGGGAAATCCTGCGGCCGGTCGTCGATGCGCTGCTGCTGGACCCGGTCGGCGATGGTCCAGCGATCCAGCACCGGCCGGATGGCACCGGGGTCGGCGGGATCGAACGGGCCCTGCGCGGTGACCAGGTCGACCACGACCGCGTCGCCGTCGTCGTAGGCGTTGAGCGTGTGACTGACGTGCACCGGGTCGATCTCGTGCCAGCGCACCTCGCCGCCCGTGCGCGGCATCACGCCGACGCGGGTGGGGTGCCCTGGCCGCCATCGGCACTCGAAACCGTCGAACCCCAACGGGTGTCCCAGAGCACCACGTGCTCGCCGGTGAGGGCGAAGTCGTGCAGGAACGGGGTCCGGGTCATGGCGATCGGCACGGTCCGGGTCACTGTGCCCGCGGGATCGGTCACGATGTACTGCACGACGTCACGGCCGGGCATGTAGGACAGGGCATGCAGCTCGCCCGTGCGCGGGTCGTGCTTGGCATGGGCTCCGGCGGTGAATCCGTCCGCCGTCGCACCGAGCCCGCACGAACCCAGGGTGTTCAGCTCGTCGTCGAGCCGGGCCGGGGGCAGTCCGCCCTCCGCCATGGCGAAGGTCTGCCCCGCGTGCCCGATCACGTGCACCATGGGCGCGAATCCCGGGACCCGCACGAAACGGTTCCGATACCACTCGGCGCGTCCGTCGCGCAGCCGGACTCCGTGCACCATGCCCTGGCCCATGCCCCACACGTGGGTGCCCGGGTCCGGCACATCCACCGGATTGGGTCCGTTGCGGACATACCGGCCGACGAGTTCGTCCGGGATTCGCCCGGTCACCGGCAGATCGTAGGCGGTGAGCTCGGTGTCCACGGGCGCGAAATGACCTTCCAGATACCTCATGCGACCAACGGTAGGAACCGAGGCCCGAAAGGTGTTCGCGCAAACCACGATTGCCGTGCCGTGTACTAGTGCAGGGTCAGGGCCGGCCGGTGAGCACGTCGAGTGCGGCAGCGTGCAGGCCCGGCGCGGAGGCGAGATAGCTCCGGCTGGCCAGTTCCCACGGTGTGCCGTCCAGCGTGGTCACGACACCGCCGGCTTCCTGGACCAGCAGCACACCGGCGGCGTGGGCGCGGACATTGTCGAACTGCCAGTGCAGGTCCATCCTGCCCGCGGCGACCTGGGCCAGCTGGTGGCTGACCGGCACCGAGATCCGCACTTGCAGGGCGGCTTTCGACATCGCGACCACAGAAGCGGCCATTCGTTCGGCGAGTTCGGGAGCTTGACCCGGCTGAGCCTGACCGGTGCCGACCAGCGCCCCGTTCAACGCGGTCTTGGCCGAGATTCGCAGCGGCTCGCCGTCGCGGAACGCCCCGCCGCCCGCGGTCGCGGTGAACATCTCGTCGAGAACAGGGAAGTAGACCACCGCGAGCACCGGGCGGCCGTCCTGGACGAGGCTGACCCCGATATTCCAGTCGGGCATGCCGTGCGCGGCGTTGACATTGCCGCCGACCGGGTCGATGAGCCACCACCGGCCCCCGTCCATCGGCCCTGATCCGTGTTCGTCGTCGAGCCAGCCCGCGCTCGGCAGCGCCTCGGTCAATGCCGGGCGCAACACCTCGACCACGGCGGCATCGTTGGCCCGCAGGTGCGCGAGCAATTCGGGGAGCCCGGGCTGACGGGACTCGGTGGAGTAGCGCGTCATCATCCGGGCACCGGCGTGACGGACGGCGGCGACGGTGGCTGCCAGTAGTTCTGGGCTCATGGAACACTCCTGAATACGATGCACTCTTGTGCATGTGGACTTGAATCTGCTGACCGCGTTGGACGCCCTGCTCGAGGAGGGCAGCGTGATGGGCGCGGCCGAACGGCTGCATCTGTCCTCGCCCGCGGTCAGCCGCACCCTCGGCCGGCTCCGCGCCGTGACCGGCGACGACATCCTGGTGCGCACCGGCCATTCGATGGCACCCACCCCGTACGCGGTGTCGGTGCGCGAGGAGGTGCACCGGCTCGTCGAGCAAGCTCACGCCGTGCTCTCGCCGGTCCGCGAACTGGACCTCGCCGAGCTGGCGCGCACATTCACGATCACCTGTCACGACGCGGTGGCCGCGGCACTCGTTCCGGTGCTGGTGGAGCGGATCGCGCAGCGGGCTCCCCGGGTGCAGCTGCGGGTACTGGCGGAGAACCCCGTCGACACCGACGATCTGCGCCACGGCCGGGTCGACCTGGAACTCGGTGGCGGCCGGCCGGATCTGCCCGAATTCCGTTCCGAGCCACTCGGTGCGGACCGGCTCGTCGTGGCGATGCGCGCGGATCACCCCTGTGCCGACGGGCTCGACCTGGCGTCCTACGCGGCACAGCCGCATGTGGTGATCTCCCGGCGCGGACGCCTCACCGCCCCGATCGATGACGTGCTGGCAGCGCACGGGCTGCAGCGTCGGGTTGTCGCGGCGGTGGCGACGGTATCCACCGCGGTGCAGATCGCCGCCCGCGGCGACGCGCTGGTCACCTGCACCGAGATTCTCGGCCGCCCCTTGATCGAGGCGTTCGGGCTCGTCACCCGGCCGCTGCCGGTCGAGTCCCCGGCGGCGGCGATCAACGGCACCTGGCATCAGCGCTACGATTCGGACGTTGCGCACGCCTGGCTGCGCGAGCAGGTTCGGGTATCGCTCGCGGAGATCACCGCCGGCTGACTACTTCGCCAACGGAAGTGCCACCGCGCCAGGGTATTCCGGCGATTCGGCTTCGTCGAGCATGGCCGCGGCGACGGTTTCCCGGCTGACCTGCACGCCGAAGTCCAGCGGCGCCCCGGCTGCCAGGGCGCTGGTGCGCCGATGCGGGCTCACCGGCCCGTCGGTGAGCATCGCGGCATGGAAGACCGTGCCACCGGCGGCGAGGACGGTGTTGTCGGCGTCGACCTTGTCGGCCAGTCGATCACCCAGCATCGCGGCCAGCCGCCCGGCGCCCTCTCCAGCGACCCCCGCCGACCGGCCGGTGCCGTAGGCGCCGAGCCAGATGACCCGGCGTGGCCCCGCGGCGACGACCGCCTCGGCCCCGGCCAGGAGGGTGCCGGGCCGGTCGGTGCCGAGTGCGGACAGCACCACCGATTCCTCGTCCACGAGCGCGGCGATACCGGCCGCGTCGTGCACGTCTCCGGCGACCTTGCGCAGGTCGGGGGCGTCGGCCACGGTGATCCGGCCGGGATTTCGCGCGATGGCGGTGACGGTGTGACCGCGGCGCAGCGCCTGTCGGGTGAGTGCGATTCCGGTCTGTCCGGAGGCCGCGAGGATGATGAGGTTCATACCGAGAACGCTAGGGACGCTTGCACTTAACATCAAGTGCAAGTATCTGACTGGATAAGTTACCCAGACGCAATTGGCCTTGGGCTGTGCGCGCTGACCGGCCCGTGGCGCGTCGCCCGACGGCGGGGCCGCGAGTTGCCGAATATTTGCGGAGTTCGAAGTTTTCAGATTCGCGGCCGATCCGAACCCGGTGATGGTCCCGAACATGTGACGGGTCAGTGAAATTGCGCCCCGCTCACTTCCGTTGCGGACCTACCCGTCAGGACCTCATGGACACTCAGATCGATGCCGGCGTTTCCTGCGACCCCGGCGACGCACCGCCCGACACCGCCGCAGCGGATACCACCCCACCGTGGGCGGGGCCGGTGTTGCTGGCATCGGTGCTGATGTTCGGCTTCGACCTCATCGCCTTGATTTCACTGGGGGACTGGATGATCCGCTACGGGGTCGTCCTGGTCGGCGGCCTGTACCTGGCGCACGTCCTGGCCTGCACGGGGTTGGCGGTGTGGGCCGTCACCCGGGTGGCGTTCTTCCGGATCCTCACGTCCGACTACTGAGCTCACCGTTCGGCCTCGGGCTTCGTGGCCGGATCGAACAGGAACGAGATGCGTTCCATGACCGTCTTGCGCTGGGTGTTCTGGAAGGCGGCGATCCGCCACTGCCCGTCCGGTTCGCGCACCATGGTGAAGGTCGCGGTCTTGGACAGCTCGCGCGGGCGCTCGTCGTCGTATCGGTCGCCACGGGTGGTGACGATCGCGGTGTCCGTGCCGAACACGCGGATGCCGAGGTAGGAGTCGGCCAGCTTGCTGCCCTCGACGAATCCATCGAACAGCGCGCGATGACTCTCGGTGATATCGCGGCGGCCCTCGTAATGGGTGCCCGCGAAGGTGGTGTAGGTGCCGTTCTCGGTGAAGGTCGCGCCGTAGGCATCGGCGTCGCCGCGCTCCCAGGCCGCGTTCAGCTCGGCGAGGGTCGCGCATACTCCGCGCAGGTCGGCGGTGGTGCCGCCGACGGGTGTGACGTCCGTGCACGCTGCGACGCCCCGATTCTGCACGTCCGAGGTTCGGTCCAGCCACACGTAGCCGCCGACGACGGCGATGCCGAGGGTTAGTGCGCTCACGCCCAGCGCCTTCGCGACGGTGCGGCGACGGGACGTGGACGCGGTGGGGGAATCGGTCACGGTGGTGGTCGCGGTCATCGGGAGCCTCTCGTCTATCTCCTGCTCAGGAGATCTATCTTCTCAGAAGATGTATCTGCGTTGGAGAAGATATTAAGAGGAGGGCTGAGCCCTTGTCAACGGATCCTGTGCGCGCGAGCCGTCGCTCGCCGGGTCAGAACCAGTTCGGGTCCGTCTCCAGGGTGGTGCGATCCATGGCCGCCAGCAGGTCCAATTGTGGTGCGGTCCGGGGGAGTTCGTAGCGGAAGAAGTAGCGGGCGGCTGCCCGCTTGCCGTCGTAGAAGTCGCCGTCCGCGCCGACGGTCGCGAGTTCCTGCTCGAGCCAGATCCAGGCGAGGACGATGTGCCCGAACGCCTCGAGGTAGACCGCGGCGTTGGCCATGGCCGCGGCCGGGTCGCCCGCGGCGAAGAGGCCGGCGGTGACGGTGAGCAGGCGCTGCCAGGCGGCGTCGAGGAGTTCGGCGTGGTCGGCGGGTTGTCCGCCTGCCGCGCGGGCGGCGGTCACGGTGGCCGCGAGGTGTTCGGTGAGCAGGAGCAGGGCGGCGCCGTCGTGCTGGATCACCTTGCGGCCGAGCAGGTCCAGGCCCTGGATGCCGTGGGTGCCCTCGTGGATCGGGTTGAGCCGGTTGTCGCGATAGTGCTGTTCGACGTCGTATTCGCGGGTGTAGCCGTAGCCGCCGTGGACCTGGATGGCCAGATTGTTGGCTTCCAGGCACCACTGCGACGGCCAGCTCTTGGCGACGCCGGTGAGGATCTCCAGCAGCCGGGTGTGCGCGCGGGCGGACTCGGGGTCGGTGGCGGTGCGTTCGAGGTCGATGAGCCGGTGGCAGTAGAGCAGCAGGGCCAGCGCGCCCTCGCTGTAGGCCTTCTGCGCCAGCAGCATTCGCTTCACGTCGGGGTGTTCGATGATCGGGATCTGCGCGGTGGCGGGATCCTTGGTGGCCAGGGCGCGGCCCTGGTGGCGGGTGCGGGCGTAGTCGACGGACTTGAGGTAGCCGGTGTAGCCGAGCGCGGTGGCGCCCAGACCGACACCGAGACGCGCCTCGTTCATCATCGTGAACATGTAGGACAGGCCGCGGTGCGGTTCGCCGACGAGATAGCCGACCGCGCCGGGTGCCCCGCCGGGTGTGTGGCGGCCTTCGCCGAAGTTGAGCACGGTGTTGGTGGTGCCCCGGTAGCCCATCTTGTGGTTGAGCCCGGCCAGGACGACGTCGTTGCGCGCGCCGCGGGACCCGTCCTCGGCGATGAGGTATTTGGGCACGATGAACAGCGAGATGCCCTTGGTGCCCGCGGGTCCGCCGGGGATCTTCGCCAGCACCAGGTGCACGATGTTCCCGGTCAGTTCGTGGTCGCCGCCGGAGATCCACATCTTCGATCCGAACAGCCGGTAGGTGCCGTCGTCCCGGGGTTCGGCGCGGGTGACGATATCGGCCAGGGAACTGCCTGCCTGCGGTTCGGACAGGCACATGGTGCCGGTGGCCGTGCCATCGATCATCGGGTGCACGAACCGCTCGACCTGCTCGGCGCTGCCGTGGGCCGCGATGAGGTTCGCGTTGCCGATGGTCAGGAACACGTAGGCGGTGGTGCCGACATTGGCGGCCTGGAACCAGCTCATGCCCGCGGCCTGTACGGTCGCGGGCAGTTGCAGCCCGCCGACTCGCTCGTCCATGCCCGCGCCGATCAGGCCCGCCTTGGTGAAGGCCGCGACCGCGGTGGCCACCTCCGGGATGATGGTGACCTGCTCGCCGTCGAAGGTCGGTTCGTGGCTGTCGTTGAGTTTGTTGTGCGGGGCGAAGTAGCGGGTGGCGAGGTCTTCGCACAGGTCGATGAAGCCGTCGAAGGTCTGCTTCGAGTGCTCGGCGAACCGGGGGAAACCGGCCAGCTCCTCCACCCGCAGCCACTCGTAGAGCAGGAAGTCCAGGTCGCGGCGGGAGATCAGCGTCGAACGCACGGTTGTCCTCTCCGGGGCGGCCGACGGCGATGGCGCCCCTGTCGGCACCAAGCTACTGATGATCGGCTGCTCTCGCCCGCGCGGCCGGTGTCAGACGAGCGGTTTGCCGAGTTCGCGTCGGCGGCGCATGTCGCGGAGGTAGGTCTCGAACGGATACAGCCGCACGCGTTCGGGCAGGACCGACAGGATCTGCCCGATCGCGCGCATGGTGATCTCGAAGGCGCGCTGGTGGCGGGGGCTCCAGGGCAGGCCCAGTTCGTCCCGGAACTGTTGTGGGAGGAAGCCGGTGGTGAAGAAGCGGTTCGCGCGGCGGAACAGCCGCCGTACCCAGGGGTGGTAGGGGCCCAGGTCGACCACCTGCTCGAGCAGGTAGGTCCGCACCTCGTCGTCGATCGATATCTCGGTCAGTTTCGAGTCCCAGTACTCGGCGAAGGCGCTGCGGTCGGCCGGCCAGAGCGACTGCGGGACCTGGAGTGTGGTACCGAATCTGGCCGATTCCCGGTACAACTCGTCGGCGCGGTCGTCGGCCACCGGCCCGAACAGGTACAGCTGGGAGTCGAGGGTGCCGCGATACAGGCAGGCGGCCACCCACAGCTGCAACTGCGGGTCGAACGCGTTGTATTTCACCGGGCTGCCGGGTGTCGACCTGACCTGCCGATGGGAGACGTTGGTGGCCTCGCGGTAGGCCGCCCGATCCTCGTCGGTGCCGAGCATGGCGACGGCCAGGTAGGTGAGTGTGGTCTTTCCCCGTTTGCGTGGGCGCAGGTCGAATCGCCCGCTGGACACGGTGCTCTCGATGACGCCGCGCCCGACCGGCGCCAGGCTCAGCTGCATGATGACATTGGCCGGGCCGCCGAGCAGCGCCGCGGGTCCGGCCATGTAACGGCGGCGGTTCGCGGCATCGGCGGCGGGCCGGGCCGGCTCGTTCGTGCCCACATCGGTCATGTTCACCCCAGGGATCGTGCGAGGGTCTCGCGCCACTCCACTCGCGCTGCGAACGTTGTGCCGACGATGCCACTGAACACTTGCAGCGTGACATAAGTTACTGGTCATTTTCAAGATGTGGCCCGATCGAGTGATTATGTAGTCGAGTAACTTCGTGATTCCTACCACGGAGGCATTGCTAAGTTATTGACTGTTCTTTCCTGTATGTCTAGATCCGGAAGGCGGCCGCGAGCAGTGATTGGCCGGGCCGGGCGCGGGTACGCGCCGTACATGGAGCTTCTCGTGATCGTCGGACTGGTCGTTCTCGTCGCCGTTGTCCTGCTGGCTCGCGGTCGCCGTCGTAAACCGCCCGACGAGGCGGACTCGACCGGCAACCCACGCTGAGCCGGCGACCGCGCCGCGAGGTACGAACTGCGCGCGGTCTGCCCGTACGCCCGGTCGGGGTGTGCGACAGTAGGGCGTGGGCAGGCGCGTACCGGGCAATCTTCCGGTGGAGGTGACCAGTTTCGTCGGTCGCGATGCCGATGTCGCGCTGGCCAGGAAGCTGCTCGGTGGCACCCGGCTGCTCACCTTGACCGGGGTGGGCGGGGTCGGCAAGACCCGGCTGAGCAGGCGGGTCGGTGCGGTGGCGCGGCGGGCGTTTCCCGGCGGTGTGTGGCTGGTGGAACTGGCGCACGTCAGCGATCCGGACCTGGTCGCCCCGACCGTGGCGCGCGAACTCGGCCTGCGCGACGACACCAGCGCGCCGCTGGCCGCCCTCACCGACCACCTGGCCGACACCGATCTGCTGCTCATCCTGGACAACTGCGAGCATGTGATCGGCGCGTGCGCCGCGCTCGCGGATCGGCTCGTTCCCGCGACCACCGGCCTGCGGATCCTGGCCACCAGCCGCGAACCGCTCGGCGTCCCCGGCGAACAGCTGCTGCCGGTGGCGCCGCTGCCGGTGCCCGACCCCGAACACGCCGATCTCGACAGCCCCGCGACGCGACTGCTCGTCGACCGCGCGTCCGCGGCGGACCCGAACTTCCGGCGGGACGCGGTCGACGCGGCGACGCTGGCCGCGATCTGCCGCCGCCTCGACGGCATCCCGCTCGCGCTGGAACTGGCGGCGCTGCGGCTGCGGATGTTCACCCCCGAGCAGGTCCTGGCCCGGCTCGACGACGCGATGGGGCTGCTCACCACCGGGCTGCGCGCCGCGCCACGACGTCAGCAGACGCTGGCCTCGGCGATCCGCTGGAGCTATGACCTGTGCACGCCCGACGAGCAGCGGCTGTGGGAACAGCTGTCGGTCTTCGCGGGCGGTGTCGACCTGGACGCCGCCGAAGCGATCTGCCGGGTCGGCGCGCCGCACACCCTGCTCGACGCGCTGACCGGACTGGTGGACAAGTCCGTGCTGACCTATGGACCCGGTGTCGACGGCGCGGGCCGGTACACGATGCTCGAACCGCTGCGGCAGTTCGCCGGTGACCGGCTGCGGGCGCGGGGAACCGAATACACCCTGCGCGTCGCCCACCGCGAGTACTACTACCGGCTCGCCCGGCGTGGCCGCGACGAATACTGGAACGCCGCCGACGCCGCCTGGTTCGCCGATGTCGCGCGCGAACACGCCAATCTGCGTGCCGCACTGCAATTCTGCCTCGACGACCCGGCGGGCGCCCGCCGCGCCCTCGAGATCGCGACCGAACTCTGGCCGTTCTGGGAACACTGTCACCTGCTGCTGGAGGGGTACCGCTGGCTGTCGGAGGCGCTGGCGAAGAACAGCGAGCGCACCGTGGACCGGGCGCGGGCACTGGCCGCGTCGGCGGTGATCGCGGCCATGCGCTCGGAGACCGGGACCGCGGCGGAATTCGCCGCGGACGCCGCCGCGATCGCGGCCGAGACCGGGTCGGCGCAGGTGCGGGCCGAAGCCGAGATGGCGCGGGCGGTGCTGGTCTTCGGGGCGGGTGAGCTGCGCGGCGCGTGCGACATCGCGGTGGCGGTGTCGGCCCGCGCGCGAGAGTGCGCGCATCCGCGGGTGGAGATGGAGAGCCTGGCCTTCGCCGCCGTGTGCGCCCTGGCACTCGACGACCCGCTCGCCGGCGCCATGACCGGACAACTACTGGCCTCGACCACCGAACACGGCTCCCACCTGCTCGGCGGTCTCGCCCAATGGGCGGTCGGAACCCAGCGCTGGCGCGACGGCGATCAGGGTGGCGCGGTCGCCGCGCTGCGTCGATCGATCGAGATGTTCCGCCGCTTCGACCGGTGCGCGTGGATCGCCACCAGCGTCGACGGCCTGGCCTGGACCGCCGCCGCCGAGGGCGACCCGCAGCGCGCGGCGCGGCTGATGGGCGCCGCGTCGGCCATCCGCCGGGGCAGTTCCCAGCGGCTCGCGCACACGATGACCCAGCTGATCGGCCGACGGGTCAACGAGCAGGTCGAGACCGCGCTCGGCGCGCGGTCGTTCGCCGCCTGTTTCGCCGCCGGTGCCGCGCTGGCGGTCGAGGACGCCGTCGACTATGCGATGAACACCGCACCGCCGGTGGTCGCGGCCGCCGAACCGGCCGGACTCGACGTGCTGACCCGCCGGGAACGCGAGGTGGCGCGGCTGGTCGCCCGCGGCTACGGCAACCGCCGGATCGCCCAGGAACTGGTGATCTCGATCCGCACCGCGGAGAGCCACGTCGACCACATCCTCACCAAACTGGGCTTCACCTCCCGCACCGAGATCGCCGCCTGGGCAGGCCGCCGCACGGAGTGACCATCGCCCGATTTCCGTAGCCGCCCCACCCGATCTCCGTAGTTTCCGCGATTCCCGCGCGCCGCCACGACGGCACAGTGATGCCACAGCACAGCGAACAGCAGTGAGGTGACCATGACGGTCGACGCGCACACAGCACCCAGGTCGGTGGCACACACCGGCCGCACACCGGTATCGATGATCGAGCGGATGACGCTGATCCTGGACACCTTCGACGGGCCCGCGCCGATGCGCACCCTGGTCGATGTCGCCGAACGCACCGGTCTGCCCCGGTCCAGCGTGCACCGCATCATCGACCAGATGATCCGGCTGCGCTGGCTGGCGCACGCACCCGGCGGCTACCGCCTCGGGAACCGGGCACTGGAACTCGGCGGACTCGCCATCGAACACAACGAGATCCGCGACGCGATGGGACCGCGGTTGCACGAATTGTGCCAGCGCACCGGCATGGTCGCGCACCTCGGCGTGCTCGACGGGCCCGAAGTGCTGATCATCGACAAGGCCGTCGGCCGTAGTGGCGACAATATCGCGACCCGGCTCGGCGGCCGGCTGCCCGCGCACTGCACCGCGGTCGGCAAAGCGCTGCTGGCCACGCTGCGGCCGAGCGTCGTCGAACTGGCCTTCCCGGAACGGCTGCCGCGGCGCACCTCGCACACGATCGCCCACCGCGCCGAACTGCACGGCGAACTGGACCGGGTCCGGCGGCATCGGGGAGTCGCCCTCGACCGGGAGGAGTCGCTGCTCGGCATCGTGTGCGTCGCGGTGCCGATCCGCGCCGGTGGCCACGGTGGGATCGCGGCGCTGTCGCTGTCGGGCCGTCTCGGCGGCGCACGCGCGCCCGGCACGAGCCGGCTGGCGCGGCTGCTCGTCGAGGTGGCCGACGAGTCCGCGCGGGCTGTCCGGACGTAGGAGATGGGTCAGGGATCGCGGGACCCCTGACCCACCCGGTGTCAGTCGACGAGGTTCTTGCGCAGTTTCACCAGGGTCATCCCGTCGATGCCGAGACCCTCGGTGAGGAACTTGCCGAAGCTGCCGTACTGCTGTTCCAGCGCCTGCACGGCGGTGTCGAGATAGTCGTCGCGGACTTCCTGCAGCGGGATGAGCAGGTCCGGATTCTGCATGTAGCCGGCCTGTTTCACCTGCTCCCGCAGTTTCGCGTCGGCGGCGGCGCGGAACTCGTTGGAGCGCAGATAGTCCTGTCGGGCCGTTCGTTCGGGCACCCCGACCGCCCGCAGCACCACATAGGTGAGGAACCCGGTGCGGTCCTTACCGGAGGTGCAGTGGAACAGCAGCGGGCCGTCGGTGGCGGCGATCTCACGGATGGTGTCGCCGAACGCGGTGCGCGACTCGGCAGTCAGGAAACTGGCGTAGACACCGCTCATGATGCGCTCGGCGCCGCCGTTGCCCAGCACCTCCTGCTGGCGTTGCGGGTCCTTGGACTGGATGACCTGCGACATCTGGGTGAACAGGCCGGTGTCGTCGATCGGCCGCGCGACCAGCTCGACGCCATCGGGCAGCCGGTCGGCACCCATGAACTGGACCTCCCCTGGTGTGCGCAGGTCGACCACGGACTGCAGGTTCCGGTCGGCCAAGGTGGTGATGTCGGCGTCGGTCAGCCCCGCGAGGGCGTCGGCGCGAATCACCTTGCCGGACTTGACGGTTTCCCCGTCGTAGGTGCGGTGACCACCGATGTCGCGGACATTGACCGCGCCCTCCAGGACGATCTGGCCGCTCGCGCCCGGGGTCGCCGTCGCCGGTGGCAGGGCGGCGGTGGCGGTGAGCGCGAGGCAGGCCAGGGCGGTGGACATCACGGCGACGATCGTGCGTTGCGTACGAGTTGCTTTCACGTGCAGGGACGGTAATGACGCTGCGGCCCTGACCGAGCGGCACAATCGTTGGCCGGGATTGCGTCTTGACAGGACCGGAATCAGTGTCTGGGACAGCGGAATTCGGTCGCGGAGGTGCCACTCACGGGTGCCGGGCCCGGCGGCATGGACGAATCAGGACCCGGGCGCCTGCACGGCGGCGGCGTCGGTGTTGTGTGACACCCGGCGCAGCAGGTCGGCGAGGGTGCGGCGCTCCTGCTCGTCGAGGCCCGCCAGCAGTCGGTGGTCCCGGTCGGCGCGGTTCGGTAGTTCGATGTCGACGAGTTCGCGTCCGGCGGGGGTCAGTCGCATCAGCACCACCCGGCCGTCCCGCTCGAACGGCAGCCGTTCGATGAGGTCGATCTTGGTCAGCCGGTCGGCGTTCTTGGTGGTGGCGGCATTGCTGGTCATCGTCCGCGCGGTCACCTCGCTGGCGCGCAGCGGGCGGTCGGCGCGGGCGAGCGCGCACAGGACCTCGAACTCGCCGCGGGTGATGCCCCTGGGTGCGAGTGCGCGGTCGAGCTGGTGCAATGCCAGCGCGCTGATCCGGTTGATGCGTCCGATCACCTCGACCGTCGAGGTGTCGACCAGGGGGTAGGCGCGAGCCCATTCGGCTCGCACGCTGTCGACGAAATCGGGGGAGGTGTCGCCCATGGGTCCATCCTAGCGACCGGTTTCACACTATTTCATATGTATTTTACTAGTGAAATATATTTAGGATGGGGACGTGCCCACCGATCTGTCGAACCCGCCCCGTCCCGCCACCGCCCGGCTGCGGCACTCCGGTGGCGCCCTGGCGCACTCGGTCTCCGCCGCGACCTGGCGGCGCGCGCTCGAGGTGCGACCGGCGGACGCGACCGTCGCCGCCTCCCTGCGTGTCGGTGTCGCCGCGGCGCTGGTGTTCATCGGCTGTGGCCTGCTCGACTTGCGCCAGTACGTCGGGTTCGCGGTGCTCGGGGCGCTGGCCTCCGCCTTCGCCCGGCACGAGCCGATGGTCCGGGTGACGGCCAAGGTGTCGCTGGTCGGCGCGCTGGTTGTCGCTTTCGTCGCCGGGGGTGGGCTACTCGCGCTCGCACGGGTGCCGATGTGGGCCGAGGTCGCGCTGATGTCGGTCGGCGCCGCGGTCGCGGCGATGTGGGTGTCGGCGTTCCGGATCACCGGGCCCGGACCGGTGATCCTGGTCTTCGCGGCCACCGCGGCCGTCGGTTACGTCACCGCGCCCGCCGATCTCGCGCGCGCCTGCCTGGCCGCGGCGATCGGGGCCGGGGTGGGACTGCTCGCGCAGACGGCACCGCTGCTGGTGCTGCCGCTGGGCCCGGCCCGCCTGGCGGTCGCGCGGGCGCTCTCGGCCGTCGCCGCACTCGACCGCGGCGGGTCGGTGGCACCCGCTCGCGGCGCCATCGCGCAGGCGCGGGAGAAGCTGGCGCTCAGCGGTGTCCGGGAGGTCGATGCACGCCATCACCGCGATCTCGTCGCCCTGCTCGACGAGGCCGAGACCGCGGTCGACGAGTGGACGGCGGGCGACCCGGCCCGGCTGCTCGACGTGGTCCGCCACGAGGCCGAACTGCGAAAGGTCAAGCGCCGCAGCGTCATCTTCGACCGCGAGATCACGGCGTCCACCCTGCCCCGGCCCCTGGGTTTCCTGGCGACCGGCCGGTCCGGGCTGCGCTCGCGCACGGTCCTCGGTAACGCCGCCCGCATCGCCCTCGCCTCGGCCTGTGCGGGCTGGTTCGCCGCGGCGGCCGGACTCCACCACCCCCTCTGGGCCTCGATGGGCGCGCTCGCCGCCCTCCAAGGCGTCTCGTACGCGATGACCGTGCAGCGTGGCATCCAGCGACTGCTCGGCAATGTCTGCGGCGCGATCCTCGGCGCCCTGCTGATCGGCGTCGGCATCGGCTACTGGGCGACCGCCCTGGTGATCGTCGTGCTCCAGGTGAGCGCCGAGATGATGGCCACCCGGAACTATGCCCTCACCTCGCTCGCGGTCACGCCGCTGGCGCTGCTGATGGTCGGCCTCGGTGCCGACATCACCCCCGGGCTCGGCGTCAGCCGCATTGTGGACACCCTCATCGGCGTCGCGATGGGCATCCTCGTCGCGGCGGTGACCATCAGCCGATCCGACCGCCGGCATCTCGCCGCTGCCTGACCGTTGTCTGCCCTGGTCATGGGTGTGCGCCTGGAGGTATCGGCTGGTCCCGGCCGGCGCTGCTCCGTTGACGACGGACCCCCCGGAGACTAATGTAAGCGCCGAAAACATTCGGCCGTGGACCTGCTCTACGTCGACGATCCGGACGGCGTCATTCCGCCCGCAGGTGCCGCATCCCTCTCGGTTCGACCGCATCAGGAGGAATTGTGACCAAGGTTCTGATGGTGATCACCGCCGCGGACCGCTGGACCCTGAACGACGGCACGGTGCATCCGTCCGGGTACTGGGCTGAGGAAGTCGCCGTCCCGCATCGGGCGTTCCGCCGGGCCGGCTGGGATGTCACCAATGCGACCCCCGGAGGAAAAGCGCCGACCCTCGATCGGCTGAGTGTCGGCATCGCGGGTGGCATGCCGTGGAAACGCCGCGAGGTGCAGCGCTACCTGGACAGCATCCGGAACGAGCTCGCCACGCCGGTCGCGCTCGACACCATCGATGCCGGCGATTTCGATCTCGTCTTCTATCCCGGCGGCCACGGCCCGATGGAGGACCTCGCCTACGACGCGACCTCCGGTGCGCTGCTCGCCGATCGATTGGCTTCCGGTCGACCGCTCGCGCTGCTGTGTCACGCGCCGGCCGCCATCACGGCGGCCACCGGACCCGACGGTGTTTCGCCGTTCGCGGGCCGCCGGATGACCGGGCTGTCCAATCGCGAGGAGCTGCTCAACCGGTTCGCGCGCAAGGCGCCGTGGCTGCTCGAGGACCGGCTGAAAGAACTGGGCGTCGACTACTCCAAGGGGCTGATTCCGCTGCGGCCCTACATCGTGGTCGACGGAAATCTGTACACCGGGCAGAACCCGGGGTCGTCGGCGGAGCTGGCTGATCGGTTGATCGCCGACCTCACACGTTGACAGCGCTTACATCTGAAGTTAACGTCGCTTACATCAATGGACCGTCAGCAAGGAGCTACGCCGATGTCAGCGACTCGTCCAGGCACGATCGAAGTGGAACTCGGTGGCCGCGTAGTCACCGTTCCGGAAGGCGGCCTGTACGACCGCTATCGGATGCGGACCGACCTCGACGAGGTCGCCCGCGATCCGCGGGTGAGTGGCGTCGACTACTTCCGGCGTCTGCCCAAGAGCCGGGTCGATTCGCGGATCGGGGAGACCTACACCCCGAACTACTACTACCGCATGTCCAGCGCGCGGCTGACGATGCTGGCCCGCTCCCGGGCGATCCGCGCGCGGCTGCCGCGTGAGCTGGCGCCGCTGGAGGTGGCGCCCGGCATCGGCCTGGTCTCGGCCATGTTCTTCCGGTACGACATGTGCGATATCGACTTCTACACCGAGGTCGGGGTCGGCGTCGCCGTGCGGCCCGCCCGCCACGGCCGGCTCGGCTTCGCCGATCTGGTGACCGGCCTCGACACCGATCACCTCGATTCCTATGTGTTCTCACTCCCGGTGAGCACCGAGATCGCCCGGGTGCGTGGGCACGACGGCTACGGTTTCCCCAAATGGGTCACCGAGGTCGACGTCGACATCGACGCCACCCGCACCACGGCCCGGGTGGCCGGCGACAACGGCGACACCGACCTGTCGCTGTCGGTCGCCACGCCGAAGCAGACGAGATACCGCAGCGGCGAACGGGTTTCGTCGCTGACCTCCTACACCACCATGGACGGTGCGTGGTTCTCGACGCTGAGCCAGACCAACCTGCTCGCGGCCGGCAGTACGAGCTTCCCGCGCGGTGTCGACCTGCGGCTGGGCCGCGGGCGCCTGTCCGAGGACCTGCGCTCGCTCGCACTGATCAAGACCATCCGGCTGGACGTGACCACGGAAGGTCAACTGGCCCTGCACATGCCGGTCCCGACTTCCGTACCGAGCCGCTCAGGCGACAGCTGAGCTGGTGCGCCTCAGGCGGGGCGGGGGAGCTCGATGACCGCGAAAACGGTGGCGCGAACGCGATCCTCGAGTGCCTCGGCGTCGAACTTCCCGTGCAGGTAGAGGAAGGCCAGGCCGTGGACCAGCGCCCACATCGCCGTCGCGAGGGATTCCTCGTCGCCGTCGGGAAACACCTGTCGCACAATCGCTCTGACATACTGGTGGATCGACGTCGTGGCGGCCACGCGTTCCGGGCTGGTCGGATCGCAGGGATCGGCGAACATCACCCGGAACAGGGCGGGCCGAGCGAGCGCGAAGCGTACGTAGGCCACGGCGATCGCGGCGAGATCCTCCGGCGTGCTCGGCGCCGGACCGGCGGCCACGAGCTGTTCGGCCAGCTCGCGATACCCCACGGCGGCGACCGCCGACAGCAGCGCGTCGCGATCGGCGAAGTGCCGGTACGGCGCGGCCGTGGACACCCCGGCCCGGCGCGCGGCCGCGCGGAGCGAGAGGTCCGCCGCGCCGTCTTCCTCGAGGAGCTCCACGGCCGCGCGCACCAGCGTGGCGGGGAGATCGCCGTGGTGATACGAGGTGCTCGACGGTGTCATGGGATCAATCTAGCAAGTGTTGACGTCGCTTACACGGGCCGTCAGCGCAGGAGCGAGGTGACCGTGGCGCGGCGTTCGTAGGCGATCCAGGCGAAGATCGCGGCCAGCACCAGCGGGAAGATCGCCATCGACGGCAGTCCGGCGAGGAAGGCCTGTGACGCGGCGGCGAGCACGGTCAGCACGGACAGACCGGCCGCGGCCAAGCCGCTCAGGCGCGGCACCATCAGGCCGATACCGCCGGCCACCTCGGCGACGCCGATGAGGATCAGCAGCCCGAACGAGATGGTCAGATTCTGGGGCGGGTTCTCCATCAATGTGTTCGGGATGACCAGCTTCGGCCCACCCGAAGCGATGATGAAGAACAGGCCGAGGACTACCTGCAATGTCCACAGCACGCGGTTGCGGGTCTTCCCGGGGCGGTAGGCGGTGGCGCTGGAGAGGTTCGCGGCGGCAGCGGTAGTGGTCATTTTCTCGTCCTTCGGATCGTGCGCGCTCGGTGTGTGCGCGGTTATCGGTTAGGACGGGCCATCACCCACGAATTCATCGCCGCCGGGCCGGAATGTCCGGAATGTTCAGCCCCACCCACGTCGTGTCGCGGGCATCTCGGCGTTCCCCGTCGCGTCGGGCACCACACCGAGCACCTGGTGAATCCCGAGTCCGCCATCCTCGAATCCCAGTGCGGAGGCCGCCATATAGAGCCGCCAGATGCGCGCTCGTCCCGCACCGGCGAGTGAAACCGCTTGTTCCCAAGCGTTTTCGAGGTTCGCGACCCAGTTGCGCAGGGTGCGTTCGTAGTGTTCGCGCAGCGACTCGACGTCACGAACCTCGAATCCGGCGCGTTCCATGGCCAGTACCACCTCGCCCACGTCGAGGAGTTCGCCGTCGGGGAAGACATAGCGGCCGATGAAGGAACGACGCCGCATGACCGAGCCGCCCGGTGACGAGATGGCGTGGTTGAGCAGCCGTCCGCGCGGGCCCAGCAGGGCGCGCAGTGTGTCGAAGTATTCGGCGGCGCGGCGCGAGCCGACATGCTCGAACATGCCGATCGAGGAGATGGCGTCGAACTGTTCGCCGCGCAGGTCCCGATAGTCGGCGAACCTGATCTCGACCAGGTCCGACAGCCCGGCCTCGGCAACCCGGCGGCGGGCCAGTTCGACCTGCTCGGTGCTGATCGTGACGCCGACGACGCGCGCCCCGTAGGTCCCCGCCGCGTGCATCGCCATCGAACCCCAACCGCATCCCACATCGAGCAGGCGCAGACCCGGCTGCTCGGCCAGACCGAGTTTGCGGCAGACCAGATCGTGTTTGGCGCGCTGGGCGGCCTCCAGTGAGCCGTCCTCGTCCGGAACGAACCTGGCACAGGAATAGGTCATGCTCGGCCCGAGCACCAGCCGGTAGAAATCGTTGCCGACGTCGTAGTGATGACTGATCGCCGCCGCGTCCCGGCCTTTGGTGTGCAGCGATCCGCGCCGCGGTCGGGCCTCCTCCGGTGGGCACGGTGGGCGGCGCCCGAGCGCCCCGAGCCGCCGTGCCGCGCCGAGCGCCTGCCAGGCAGCGCCGGGACCGAGCCGGGCGTCGTTGGGCGCGGTCGACTGGAGCGCCCGCAGCATGGTGAAGATGTCACCGTCGAGATCCACCGTGCCGCAGACGTAGGCACGTGCCAGGCCGAGTTCGCCGGGTGCCCAGATCAGGTGGCGTAGCGCCGTTTCGGAGCGCACCCGCATGATGCCGTGGTTCCCGGTCTCGGGACGGATCGTGCTGCCGTCCCAGAACTCGAACCCCACGGCGGGCCGCGGACCCAAGGTGGCTCGCAGCAGAGGCTCGAACGCGGCAGCGACCGTGGCCTGGTTACCCATCCGACCACTATGGCCCGTTCCGCGCCGCGGGGAGGGCAACGACGCGGTCCACGCGTCGTTCGCAGATCCCGGTCGGGTTACCGCTGTGCGGTGAATCCCCGGCGCGACTCCTCGTGCAGGACAGCGAGGAGTTCCTCTTCCAGTGCGACGAATTCGGGGGCGGTGATGGTGGACAGCTCGCGGGGCCGCGGCAGGTCGATGCGCAGTTCGTGGCGCACGGTGGCCGGGCGGGCCGACAGCACGATCACCCGATCGGACAGGAACACCGCCTCGCGGACATCGTGGGTGATCATCAGGACCATCCAGCGGTAGCGCTGCCAGACCTGCTGCAACCACGACTGCATCTCGGTGCGCGTCAACGAGTCCAGCGCGCCGAAGGGCTCGTCGAGCAGCAGCAGTTCGCGCTCCTGGACCACGGTCCGCAGCAGTGCGGCCCGCTGCCGCATCCCGCCCGACAGCTGCGACGGACGGGCGTCCTCGAAACCGGACAGGCCGAACACCGGGAACAGCTCGCGCGCACGTTGCCGGGCCTGCGCCTTCGGGACGCCCTGGACCAGCAGGCCGAGGATGGTGTTGTCGAGGACGGTTCGCCAGGGGAACAGCAGGTCCTTCTGCGGCATGTAGGCGCAGTGCGACGCGGTGTTCTCGCCGTCGGCCGCGCGGAAACCGACGCTGCCGGAGCCGGGGGAGTCGAGTCCGGCCAGCAGGTTGAACACGGTGCTCTTGCCGCAACCACTGGGCCCGATGACGGTGACGAACTCGCCCGAGCGGACGGTGAACGACACCCCGCCGAGCACGGCGAGATCCGGGCGCCGGCCGGGCTGCGGGAACGACTTGGTGAGCCGGTCGACGACGATCCGATCGGCGTCGGCGTCAGTCATGCCGGCTCCTGTTCTGTGCCCGCGACCAGGGTGCGACGAGGCGTTCGATCGCGAACGTCGACAGATACAGCGTGATACTCAGCAGCGCCGTGACCAGCACCGCCGCCAGCACCAGGTCGGTGCGGAACGAATTCTTCTGCAAGCTCATGTAGATGCCGAGACCGGCACTCGCGCCGACGTACTCGGCGAACACCGCGCCGACCACCGCGTAGGTGATCCCGATCCGCAACGCGGTGAAGAAGCGCGGCAGCGCGGACGGCAGCCGCACATAACGGAACACCTGCCACCGGGAGGCGCCCATGCTCCGCAGCAGCGCGCCCGCGTCACGATCGGCCGCCGCGAAGCCCTCGATCAGGCCGATGGCCATGGGGAAGAAGGTGACCAGCGCGACCACCAGGATCTTCGGCAGCAGACCGAAGCCGAACCAGATGATCATCAACGGCGCGATCGCGACGATCGGCACGGTCTGCGACGCGACGAACAGCGGCACCAGTGCCCGCCGCAGCCAGGGCGAGAAGTCCACCACCACCGCCAGCAGCCACGCCAGACTCAGCGACACCGCGAACCCGGCCAGCGTCACCTGCAAGGTGGCGGCCGCATGGGTGCCGATCTCGTCGCGGTGCGCCCACCCCTGCTCGACGACCCGCAGCGGCGAGGGCAGCACCTGCGGACGCACACCGCTGCTGGTGACATAGACCTGCCAGATCACCACGAGCACCGCCACCGTGACCACCGACGGCACCGCCCACCGGATCCCCGCCCAGCGACCCGTCCCGCCGTCGGGAACCAGCGGCGAGGGGTCTACGGACGGCTCACGGGGTGGCGAGGTACTCATTGGTGAAATAGGTCGACCAGTCGGGCTCGGTGGTCAGCGGCTTTCCGTCGGGACCGGTCAGCAGACCACCCCGATACAGGAAGCCCGAATTCGCCGACCACTGCTCCAGTGTCTGGCTGCCCACCTTGCCGTCGGCGTCCTTCATGAACTGCTGGGCCAGCATGCGCTGGCTCTCGAAGACCAGCGACTCGTCGGTGAACGCGCCGGGATTGGCGTCGATGAGATCCTGGGCCGCCGCGTCCGGGTTGTCCGCGGCGAACTGGTAGCCGCGTTGCAGCGCCTGCACGAATTGGGCGGCGCGGTCCGGGTTCTGGGCCAGCCATTCCTCGTTGCCGTCGATCACGATCGCGTAGGCGTCCGGGAAACCGTAGTCGGTGTACCGGAAGTAGCGCATCGGGGTGCCGTGGTGTTCGGCCTCGATCCCTTCCCAGGCCAGATACGAGACGGTGAAGTCCGCCTTGCCGGAGTAGACCGCCTCGTAGGCCGACGACCCCAGCATCACCGAGGTGAAATCGCCGGTGCCGCCGTCGTTCCGGATGACCTGCTGCAACGCCTCCCGCTCGCCCGGGTCGCCGAAACCGGCGTAGATCTTGCCGTCGAGATCCTTCGGGCTCGCGAGGTCGGCGCGATCGGCGCGCACCCCGATGCCCGTCGCCCAGTGCTGCAGCGGGGCGAGCACCGACTTGACCTGCGCGCCCGACGCGCGAGCGAAGGTCGACGAATTGTGGGTGCTGATCCCGAATTCCGCGTTGCCCGCATCGATCATCGTGTCGACCGCGGTGTTGTTGTACGGCAGGACCTGCACATCCAGGCCGGCCTCGGAGAAGTAGCCGCGCTGCAACGCGACATAGAGCCCGACGTGGTTGGTGTTCGGCGTCCAGTCCAGCGCGAACCGGATGGTGTGCTCGGAGTGCCCGCCCGAGCCGCAGGCGGTGAGCAGTGACAGGGTCGCGACCGTGGTCGCCAGGACCGCGAGCGCGCGGCGCAACCGCCCGTTCATGCGGCGGGCCAAGGCTGCGGATGCAGGGCGGTGTCCCAGAACATCAACTCGTAGCGCACGGCGAGGACGAAGGCCTGCTCCATCGCCGCCAGCTCCGGCTCGCTCGCGGCCGCGGCGGCCGCGTCGACCAGCACGCGAGCCGTGGCCGCGGCCTGCTGGAACTCCGCGGCGCCGTAGGTGGTGACCCACTGCGCGTACGGGTGGGCGGGATCGGCGGCGATCACCTGCGCGGCGCGTTCGGCCAGGTCGCGACCTACTTCGGCATAGATCCAGAAGCAGGGCAGCGCGGCCGCCGCGGCCACGGCGTAGGACTCGGTCGCGGCGGCGGCGATCAGATAGGAGACATAGGCCAGGCAGGTCTGCGAATGCTCCGGCGTGCCCTGCCTCGGGGGCAGCACGCCACCGGTGAGCAGCTGCTCGTGCATGGCCGACTCGACCGCGGCGGCATTCGCCGACGAGCTCGCCCAGAAGGCCGCGGTCTGCGGGTCCGGCGACTTGGCGGCCAGCAGCGCCAGCGCCTTCGAGTACCCGGTCAGATACAGCGAATCCTGCTCGATGTAGGTGCGGAACACCTCGAGCGGCAGGGTGCCCTCGCCGAGCAGGCGCAGGAATTCCAGGTCGTCGATCGCACCGCGCAGGGATTCGGTCCGGTCCCAGACGCGGTCGGTGAACAGGCGTGTGGTTGTGGTGTGGGCGTGCAACACCGTGACATCCCTTCGTCAGCATGACCTGGACAGGTTCGGCGGGTCTGTTCTCAGCCTCGCGGTCGCGAGACACCCCGTGTCGGAACTCGACCGACCCTAGCAGCGCCCACCGACACGCGGGCGCGGCCCGGTTGCGCGCACAGTCCCGGTGACGGTGGTAAGTGTTCGGCCGCGGATCGGCACCCAGTAACTTGGCGGGGGAAGGAAGTCGTCTTCCGTACCCGTCGGACCCGCCGAACGAAGAGAGCTGATCAATGTCGACCTCTACCGCGCGTGCGCAGATCGGTGTCACCGGCCTGGCCGTGATGGGCAGCAATATCGCCCGCAATTTCGCCAAGCACGGCTACACCGTCGCGCTGCACAACCGCTCCGTGGCCAAGACCGACGCCTTGCTCGCCGAGCACAGCGGTGACGGTGATTTCGTCCGCACCGAGACCGTCGAGGAGTTCGTCGCCGCGCTGGAGAAGCCGCGGCGCGTGCTGATCATGGTCAAGGCCGGTGACGCGACCGACACCGTCATCGAGGAACTGGCCGCCGCGATGGAGCCGGGCGACATCATCATCGACGGCGGCAACGCCCTCTACACCGACACCATCCGGCGCGAGGCCGCCCTGGCCGCGCGCGGCCTGAACTTCGTCGGGGCGGGTATCTCCGGTGGCGAGGAGGGCGCGCTCAACGGTCCGGCGATCATGCCGGGCGGACCGAAGGAGTCCTACGAGTCGCTGGGCCCGCTGCTCGAGTCGATCGCGGCGCAGGTCGACGGCACCCCGTGCTGCACCCACATCGGCCCGGACGGTTCGGGACACTTCGTCAAGATGGTGCACAACGGCATCGAATACGCCGATATGCAGCTGATCGGCGAGGCCTACCACCTGTTCCGGGACGCACTCGGTTTCGACGCAGGCCAGATCGCCCAGGTGTTCACGCAGTGGAACTCCGGTGATCTGGAGAGCTACCTGGTCGAGATCACCGCCGAGGTGCTCGCGCAGGTCGACGCCAAGACCGGGCAGCCGCTGGTCGACATCATCGTCGACGCGGCCGAGCAGAAGGGCACCGGCCGCTGGACGGTCAAGTCCGCGCTCGACCTCGGCGTGCCGGTGACCGGCATCGCCGAGGCGGTCTTCGCCAGGGCGCTGTCGGGTTCGCGCGCCCAGCGCAAGGCCGCGGTCGGGCTGGCCTCGGGCACCCTCTCCGCCAAGCCCACCGATGTGGAGCAGTTCACCGAGGACATCCGCCAGGCGCTCTACGCCTCCAAGGTCGTCGCCTACGCACAGGGCTTCGACCAGATCGCCGCGGGCAGCGCCGAATACGGCTGGGATCTGCGTCCCGGCGATCTGGCGACGATCTGGCGCGGCGGCTGCATCATCCGGGCCCGGTTCCTGAACCGGATCAAGGAGGCCTACGAGCAGGACCCGGCGCTGCCGAGCCTGATCCTCGCGCCGTACTTCCGCACCGCGATCGAAACCGCGATCGACAGCTGGCGGCGCGTGGTGTCCACCGCCACCCTGCTCGGTATCCCGGTCCCGGCGTTCGCGTCCTCGCTGTCCTACTACGACGCGCTGCGCGCCGAGCGCCTGCCCGCCGCGCTGACCCAGGGCCAGCGCGACTTCTTCGGCGCCCACACCTACGAGCGCATCGACGCCGACGGCAAGTACCACACGCTCTGGAGCGGTGACCGCAGCGAGGTCGCCGCCGACTGAGCACCGGCGACGTGCCTGCCGGAGGTGGGGTACCTCACATCCGGCATCCACGAAATGCGTTGTTGCACAGTGAGGTTGGTATGTTGTGAGAGCGGTGTGGCCCACGGACCGCAGACCGGAGGCCGCACCGCTTCCATCACTCGGCGCTAGGCGGTGTCCGTCGTTGGTCTGCCGAGCGCGGCGGCCTCGCCGCGGGAGGTGACGTCGAGTTTGCGCAGGACGCCCGCGACATGGAATTTGACGGTGCTCTCCGCGATGCCGAGTTCGTCCGCGATCGATTTGTTCCGCTTGCCCGCGCTGATCAATGCCAGGACTTCGCGTTCCCGCTTGTTCAGTGCGGCCAGCCGATGCGTCCCGGGGTGGGCGGCCGGTGCGTGCAGGGGCAGATCGATGCCGACCCGGCTGCCCCAGCCTGCCACGGTTTCGATGCGGAGCTCACCGCCGAGTGTTCGGCAGCGGTCCTGCAAGCGGTGGCGCAGGGCCGAGGTGTCGAGTTCGCCGGATTCCTGGTCGCGGACGTCGATGGTGAGCGTGGAACCCGCGCATGTCCAGGCGATCCGCACGCGCGTCAAGGCCGGCTGCGTGGTGAATGCCAGAACTGTCGCGCGGGTCATCGCCAGTGCCGCGGAGGCGATTTCGCCGGGTAGCGCGACATCGCCCGGAACCGGCGGCACGTAGTCGACCTGCGCGGGGTGATGCCGCAGAAGCTGGCGGGTTTCCTTGCGCAGCCGCGAAAAGGCCGTAGCGGCTGGTTCTTCGGAGAGTTCGCGGTCGGAATGCTGCATGGATCGCAGCGCGAGCAAGGCTCGAGAGGCGGAGTCGGCCGCGGCCAGGCGTGCGGTGGTGTCGTCCAGGCCGCGGGAACGCAGGGTGTGCAGGACGGCGACCAGCGCCGACTCGTGCGAGGCCGTCAGCTCGGCGATCGTGCGCGCCCGCTCGCTCGACGCGGCGCGGGATTCGGCCAGGTAGTCCGGGCTCGCCTGGGTGACCTGATGCCGGATAGACGTGGCGACAATGCCGAAAAGCGCTGCCAGTTCAGCTGATTCGGTGAATTCCTTGGCGGGCGCGCGTGGTACCAGGACCAGCAGCGTGTCGGTGGGATCCCGCACGGCCCAGACCTTCCGCCGGACGCCACCGATCGCGGCGACGGTTTCCGCCGCCGAACCGGGGTCGAGCACGGACTTCACGTCGTCGAGTTCGCCGATGGTGATCCGGTCGACGACACTCGCGGCACCCGCGACCTTGCGGGGACGGCCGGTGCATTCGTGGGTGAAGATCACCAGCGCGGAATGCGGCCAGCGGGCAGCCAGCAGGCGGGAGAATCGCCGGGCGATCTCGGGCAGCGGACCCACCAAGACATCGCGGAGAGCACGTAAGGGCGTCGCGCCGTCCGCGGTTGCCGACACGATCGACTCCGACATTCGCCCCACCCTACCGGTCGGCGAACCTGGAGAGCCACGGTCGGCTGCCCTGGCATTCGGGATAGGTCCGACCCGTCTTCCGGCCAGGTCACGGCCCCGGTCCAGACCACTTACCGTTCCGGAGGACAGGCCGCACCGAGCACGGAGGAACCGCAGCGCTATGCCACAGCAGGTACGTGGAGTGATCGCCCGTTCGAAGGGTGCCCCCGTCGAACTCGCCGACATCGTGATCCCCGATCCCGGGCCGGGTGAGGTCGTGGTCGCCGTGGCCGCGTGCGGGGTGTGCCACACCGACCTGACCTACCGGGAGGGCGGCATCAACGACGAGTTCCCGTTCCTGCTCGGTCACGAAGCGGCCGGCATCGTCGAGACCGTGGGGGAGGGGGTCGACTCGGTGGCGGTCGGCGATTTCGTCGTCCTGAACTGGCGTGCGGTGTGCGGGCGGTGCCGTGCCTGCAAGCGCGGCCGGCCACAGTACTGCTTCGACACGTTCAACGCCGAGCAGAAGATGACCTTGCTCGACGGCACCGAACTGACGCCCGCGCTGGGCATCGGCGCCTTCGCGGAGAAGACGCTGGTGCACGCGGGCCAGTGCACGAAGGTCGACCCCACGGCGGACCCGGCGGTCGTCGGACTGCTCGGCTGCGGCGTCATGGCCGGGCTGGGCGCCGCGGTGAACACCGGCGCGGTGGGCCGCGGCGACTCGGTGGCGGTGATCGGTTGCGGCGGTGTCGGCAACGCGGCGATCGTCGGTGCGCGCCTGGCCGGTGCGTCGACCATCATCGCGGTGGACCGCGACACCCGGAAGCTCTCGTGGGCAACCGATCTCGGCGCCACCCACGTCGTCGACGCCACCGGCACCGATGTCGTCGCCGCGATTCAGGACCTCACCGGCGGCTTCGGCGCCGACGTGGTGATCGACGCCGTCGGCCGCCCGGAAACCTGGACCCAGGCCTTCTACGCCCGCGACCTCGCAGGCACGGTGGTCCTGGTCGGTGTCCCGACCCCCGACATGCGCCTGGAGATGCCCCTGCTCGACTTCTTCTCCCACGGCGGTGCCCTGAAATCGTCCTGGTACGGAGACTGCCTGCCGGAACGCGACTTCCCGACCCTGGTCGATCTCTACCGCCAGGGCCGCCTCCCGCTGGACCGATTCGTCTCCGAACGCATCAAGATCGACGAGGTCGAAACCGCCTTCCACACCATGCACTCCGGCAACGTCCTGCGCTCGGTCGTCGTCCTGTAGCGGTGTCGTCCGGAGCCGGGGAGAATGCGGTGGTGCTACCGGATGACGATGAGTACGCGAGCTTGATGCCCAACCCGCCGGCGTGGTTCGGGCTGGGGGCATTGCGGGACGCGTTCGTGGATGTGGTGACCGATGAACGGAATCCGCGCCCACTGGCCGCGCAGCGGCGCGCCTACTTCGAGGGGCTGTGCCGGTTGTTCGCGGCCGAGCTGCCGACGTCTCGTGCGGCGGTCGGGCCGGGGCCGGTGCGGTATGTGCACGGGCTGTTGCTCAATGCCGTGGAGTCGTTGCTGCGGACCGGGAGTCCGTGGGACGGCTACCTCGTGGCTGGTGCGCTGCTCGAACAGCTGGACGGGCTGGGTATCGGCGCGGCGCACCGGGAGCTCGGATTCGAATTGCGTGCGGCGGTGGAGGTTTCGCGGGACAAGCATCAGGAGTTGCTGGATCTGCTGTTGCGTGGGCTGCTCGGTGATCGTGCGGACCGGAGGTTCACTCCGGCCGAGCTCGAGGCGGCGGGGATCGAGCGCGCTGTACCCATCTGGTGCCTGCCCGACTGAACCGGTGTCGCCCCAGTGGATGAGGTACTCCCATTGACGTCCTCCCCAGCCTGAAGGCCGAGGATTCCAACCAGCGCCCGGGGCGCTGTCGGTGGGTTCCTGTTTCATCGAGTCGTGCTTCCCGCTAGGCGGAAAGGCTTACCGTCTCTCCGCAGGCGTTTAGCCTCTCCGCCCGTCCGGCGGCGAGGATGTTCTTCGCGGCGTTCAAGTCGCGGTCGTGAACCGCCCCGCACGGGCAGGCCCAGGCCCGGACCGACAACGGTTTCGGCCCGTCCACTCGCCCGCAGTCCGAGCAGGTTTGCGACGATGGGAAGAACCGGCCGACCTTCGCGAACGTCCGCCTGTACCGGGCGGCTTTCTCCTCCAGCATCCGGGTGAACATGCCCCACCCGGCATCGTGCACCGACTTCGCCAACCTGGTCCGTGCCAAACCCTTGACGCACAGGTCCTCGACGTAGACCGCTTGGTTCTCGCGGATGATCGTCGTGGAATGTTTGTGCGCCCAGTCCCTGCGGGCATCGCTCACCTTCGCGTGGGTCTTGGCGACACGGATACGGGCCTTGGCCCGGTTGCTGCTGCCCTTGTCCTTGCGGGACAGATCCTGCTGCGCCTTGCGGAGTTTGCGTTCATCGCGGCGCAGGAACTTCGCAGAGGTGATGGTCTTGCCGTTGGACAGGACCGCGAAGGTGGTGAGCCCCAGGTCGATACCGATCTCGGCGTCCACCTCCGGCAGCGGTGCGGGGGCGACCTCGACCACGAATGACGCGAAGTATCGCCCGGCCGCATCCTTGATGACCGTGACACTGCTCGGCTCGCACGGCAACGGTCGCGACCAACGAACCTTCACCTCGCCGATCTTCGGCAACCGCAACTTCCCGCCATCGGTGATCTCGAACCGCGCGTTGCGGGTGAACCGGATCGCCTGCCGGTTGTCGCGGCGCGACCGAAACTGGGGTGCCCCGAGTTTCGGGCCTTTCCGTTTCCCGGTGATCGAGGCGAAGAAGTTGCGGTAGGCGGTGTTCGCGTCGGCCAGGGCCTGCTGCAACACCACCGACGACACCTCGGTAAGCCATGCACGCTCGGGTGTCTTCTTCACTGCGGTGAGAGCTTTCGACAGTTCCGCGTCTTTGGGGTACGGCGAACCGTCCCGATGTGCCCGCTCGCGTGTGGCGATCGCGTCGTTGTAAACCACCCGCGCGCATCCGAACGCCCGCGCCAGTGCCCCCTGCTGCCCCGGGGTGGGGTTGAGGCGGTACTGGTAACGAATCTGCACACCGAAAAGATGGCATTGGTTTATGGCTAATTTAAACACTATTCGCACTGGTAGACACTGTCTTTTTGTTCTCCATGCCCATTTGGTTTTTGTTACCAAGTACCGACATCGCGTGTTCACCCCCGACCATCTCGACCGCATGGAGGCGATCATGCGGTCGGTGTGCGAGGACTTCGAGGTCGAGCTGGTCGAGTTCAACGGCGAAGCCAACCATGTCCACCTGCTCGTGAACTTCCCGCCGAAGGTCGCCCTATCGAAATTGGTGAACAGTCTCAAAGGCGTGTCGTCGCGGCGGATGCGCCAAGAGTTTCCCGAGCTGGTCCAGCACTACTGGCGGGGGCAACGACTGTGGTCGGGTTCCTACTTCGCCGGTTCGGTCGGTGGTGCCCCGATCTCGGTGCTGCAGCAGTACATCGAGCAGCACGGCGGCCCCGTTTAGAGAACGCTCGGCCCTTGGCGGGCCTCTCGCGTGGGTCTTCAACCCCGCCATAAACGGCCGAGCACCAGCCCACATTCCGGTAGCCGGCGAGGTCCTCGATCACATAGGTGCCGTCCCATTTGCCGCCGAAGGCGCGGCCGATGAGATAGGACCGCACCGACGGGATGATCTCGCCCGATGGACGCGACGATCGCCGAACTCGGCGAGGTGGGGCACGCGGCGTGGCAGGACAGTAGCCGTCGGCGCTCTGGGGCCATTCGCCGCTGCGGGTATAACCGATCGTGGGTCGCCGAGCCCGCCGACGACTGTCCCCGACCCGGAGGAGCCGCACGTGACGACGTCGAAGACCCGAACCAGGCCCGAATTGTTCGCCGTCGAGGAGTTCTTCGCCGATCCGGAGTTCTCCGGGGCGACGATCTCCCCGGACGGTACCCGCATCGCCTATCGCGCCCCTGCGCACGGACGGCGCAATGTGTGGGTGCGCGGGATCGACGAGGACCACGCGGACGCGGTGTGCGTGACCCACGACGCGCGGCGCGGCATCACCACCTACTACTGGACCGACGATCCGCGCTGGCTGCTGTACCTGCAGGACACCGACGGCAACGAGGACTGGCACCTGTACCGGGTCGACCTCGACGCGCCGGACGAACCGGCCGTCGACCTGACGCCGCTGGCGTCCGGCTCCCGGGTGTTCGGCGCCGAACCCTCGGTCGAGGAGCCGGGGACCGTGCTGGTGTGGATGAACCAGCGGCCCATGTACATCGACATCTTCCGCATCGATGTCGCCACCGGGACGACCACGCTGCATCTGCCGCAGACCGAACTGGGCGACGCCGTCCTGCTGGACCGTCGCGATCAGCCCGCTTTCGTCTCGCAGGTGACCCAGGACGGCGCCGTCGAGTTCCGCGCGATCGATCCCGGCACCGGGGACCAGCGGCCGCTGTGCCGCATGGGAGGTGCGGAGCATCCGGTGGGTGTGCAGCCGCAGCTGGTGACCCCGGACGGGACGGGACTGCTGGTCGGCGCCTACCAGGATTCCGATGATCTGCGCCTGGTCCGCATCGATCGCGAGACCGGACAGCAGACCGTGGTCGCCGCCCTCGCGGGACACAGTCTCGACATCACCGGCACGATGGCGCCGGAGGTGTTGCCGCCCACGGTGTTCCGCAGCAGGCGGACCGGTGAGGTCCTCGCGGCGCGTTTCGTCGGCGACCGGCCCCGGATCGAAGTGATCGACCCCCATTTCGCCGAGGTCTACGCCGGTCTCGCCCGGCTCTCCGACGGTGTGCTCGGCACGTTGTCCTCCGACGAGTCCGAGCGACGCTGGGTCGCGACCTTCGTCCACGACCGCGACCCGGCGGTGACCTGGTTCTACGATCACGCGACGGGCGCTGCCCGGCAGCTGTTCCGCGCCTATCCGCGCCGGGACCCCGCGGCGGCGGCGCCGATGACCGCGGTCGGTTTCCCCGCCCGCGACGGCTTGCCGTTGCACGGCTTGCTCACCCTGCCGGTCGGTGTCGAACCACGGAGCCTGCCGCTGGTGTTGCTGGTCCACGGCGGCCCGTGGTCGCACGACACGTGGGGCTACGACCCGTCGGCGCAGTTCCTCGCCAACCGCGGCTACGCAGTGCTGCAGGTCAACTTCCGTGGCTCGACCGGCTACGGGAAGCACCATCTCACCGCCGCGATCGGTGAATTCGCCCGCGCCATGCACGACGACCTCGTCGACGCCGCCGACTGGGCGGTCGCCCAGGGATACGCCGACCAGCAGCGGATCGGCATCATGGGCGGTTCCTACGGCGGCTACGCGGCCCTGGTCGGGGTCACCGTCACCCCCGAATACTTCGCCGCCGCCGTCGATTACGTGGGAATCTCGGATCTCGCGAACTTCCTTCGGACCCTCCCGCCGTTCACCCGGCCCTACAACGTCAACAGCTGGTACCGGTATGTCGGCGACCCTGCGGACCCCGCCCAGGAAGCCGACATGCTGGCCCGCTCACCGCTCACCATGGCCGACCGTATCCGTACGCCGCTGCTGGTCGCCCAGGGCGCCAACGATGTTCGGGTGGTGCAGGCCGAATCCGACAATATCGTCGCCTCGCTGCGCGAGCGCGGCGTCCCGGTGGAGTACCTCCTCGCCGAGGACGAGGGCCACGGTTTCGCCAACCCGGAGAACCAGATCCGGTTCTACCGTGCCGTGGAACGACATTTCGGCCGGTACCTGGGTGGGCGCTGCGCCACCGAGGCGCGGTGAGGCTGCGCCGCACCGTCAGGCGGTGACGGCGCCGTGCGCGGCCGAGCTGACGAGCTTGCGGTACTTGGCCAGCACACCCGAGGTGTACTTGGGCGGCAACGGTTCCCAGCCGGTTTTCCTGGCCGCGAGATCGTCCGCGTCGATCTCGACGTCGAGGATGCGGTTGGCGACATCGAGCAGGATGGGATCGCCGTCGGCGACGAAGGCGATCGGGCCGCCGTCCACGGCTTCGGGCGCGACGTGTCCCACGCACAATCCGGTGGTGCCACCGGAGAATCGGCCGTCGGTGAGCAGCAGGACATCCTTGCCCAGGCCCGCGCCCTTGATGGCCGCGGTGATGGCGAGCATCTCGCGCATACCCGGCCCGCCCTTGGGGCCCTCGTACCGGATGACGACCACATCGCCCGCCACGATGGTGCCCGCCTCGAGCGCGTCCATCGCGGCCCGTTCCCCGTCGAACACGCGCGCCGTGCCGCGGAACACCTCGGAGTCGAAACCGGCGGTCTTCACGACCGCGCCTTCGGGAGCGAGGGAACCGTGCAGGATGCTGAGCCCGCCGGTGCGATGGATCGGCCGGTCCAGCCGCCGGATGACCTCACCGTCGAGGCTCAGCTCGATCGACGCGAGGTTCTCGGCCATGGTCTTGCCGGTGACGGTCAGGACGTCACCGTGCAGGAGCCCGGCGTCGAGCAGCGCTTTCATCACCACGGGGATGCCGCCGACCCGGTCGACATCGTTCATGACATACCGGCCGAACGGTTTGAGATCGCCCAGATGCGGCACCTTGTCGCC
This sequence comes from Nocardia sp. NPDC059177, assembly GCF_042755165.1. Lineage (NCBI taxonomy): Bacteria > Bacillati > Actinomycetota > Actinomycetes > Mycobacteriales > Nocardiaceae > Nocardia > Nocardia sp. NPDC059177. Next base: position 73,401 of record NZ_JBHZBX010000005.1, read on the forward strand.
GACCCGGTTGAAATCGGCGAGAGTGAGCGCGACACCGGCCTCCCTGGCGATGGCCAGCAGGTGCAGCACGGCATTGGTCGACCCGCCGAGCGCCATGACGATGGTGATGGCGTTCTCGAACGCCTCGGCCGTCATGATGTCGCGCGCGGTGATCCCCCGGCGCAGCAGCTCGACGACAGCCTCCCCGGACCGGCGGGCGTAGTCGTCGCGGCGGCGGTCCGGGGCGGGCGGGGCGGCCGACCCGGGCAGGCTCATGCCGAGCGCCTCGGCGGCCGAGGCCATGGTGTTGGCCGTGTACATGCCGCCGCACGCGCCTTCGCCCGGGCAGATCGCCCGCTCGATGCGATCGACGTCCGCGGGCGTGATCAGGCCTTTGATGCACGCGCCGACCGCCTCGAACGCGTCGATGATGGTCACGTCCTTGCCGTCGACATTGCCCGGCAGGGTCGAGCCCGCGTAGAGGAACACACTGGCCAGGTTCAGGCGCGCGGCGGCCATCAGCATGCCGGGCAGGCTCTTGTCGCAGCCGGCCAGCAGCACCGATCCGTCGAGGCGCTCGGCCATCATCACCGTCTCGACGGAGTCGGCGATGATCTCCCGGCTGACCAGCGAGAAGTGCATCCCCTCGTGGCCCATGGAGATGCCGTCGGACACCGAGATCGTGCCGAACTCGAGCGGATAGCCGCCTGCCTCGTGCACCCCGGCCTTGACCGCCTTGGCCAGCCGGTCGAGCGACAGATTGCACGGCGTTATCTCGTTCCAGCTCGAGGCGACACCGATCTGGGATTTGCCCCAGTCCTCGTCGCCCATCCCGACCGCGCGCAGCATGCCGCGCGCCGCGGTCTTCTCCAGACCGTCGGTGACGTCGCGGGACCGGGGTTTGATGTCGATCGACTTACCGTTGTCGCCAGCCATGCGCGCAAGCCTACGAGCCGTGGATCGCGAAAACGTCGCGGCAGCGCCGGTGGCGCGGATTTCGGCCGGTCCGCTCAGGCCGTGGTGTCGCCGTGTGTCTGCCTGCCCATGAGATAGGTCGCCTCGACCTCGATATCGCGCAGGCGGTCGGGAGTGGTGGTGCGCGGGTTGGCGGAGAGGACGGTGAGGTCGGCGTACTTGCCGGGTTCCAGGCTGCCCACTTCGGTGTCGAGGTGCAATTGCCATGCGGCGTCGAGGGTTTGGGCCTTGATGGCGGCGTCGACGTCGATGCGCTGTTCGGGGGCCAGGACGCGGCCGGTGCCCCGGGTGGTCCGGGTGACCGCGGTGGCGATGTTGCCGATCGGGTCGGGCGGGGTGACGGTGCCGTCGTTGTGGAACGAGATGCGCAGGCCCGCGTCCAGGGCCGACTTGGCCGCCATCCACGGCGCGCCGTGCTCGGGTCCGAACAACTCGTCGATCAGGACGTCGCCCCAGTAGTAGACGTGCTCGATGAACAGGCTGGGGGACGCGCCCACCGCGGCGGCCCGGGCGAACTGGTCCGGCCGCATGGCGCCGACGTGTTCGAGCCGCAGCCGTCGTTCGGCCGGCGCGCCGGTCGCGGCGTAGGCGTCGAGGACCACGTCGACCGCGGCGTCTCCGTGGACATGGCAGGACAGCTGCCAACCCTGGTCGACGAACGCCGCCGCCAGCTCGGTGACCTGCTCCGGGGTGTAGTTCATCCCGCCGTGATGGTCGGGGCCGAGACCCATCCGGGCGGTCGTCTCGTCGGTGAGATAGGGAAAGGTCGTGAAGATGTTGCCCTGCCACGGTGAGCCGTCGGCCCACAGTTTCATCCCGATCTTGGCGAACAGCGCGTCCGCGGCGGCCGGTGCGCCCGCGGTGTTGGCGGGATCGGCGGCCAGCTGTGGGCTGCCGACCTCGTAGGCGCGGATCCGCACCGCGCAGTCCGGTTCCCGCGCGAGCGCGGCGAACAACGCCGCCTGGGATTTCGCGTCGTAGGCGTGTTCGCTGGCGGTCGCGATGCCGGCCTGCGCGAGCTGGGTGTAGGCCCAGCGGACATTGTCGAGGGCGCCGGTGCCCGCGGCCGCGGCGAAGGGTGAGTACAGCGCGATGATCGCCGCCGCCTCCCGCACCTCGCCGGTGAGTTCGCCGTCGGCGTCGTGGACGAACTCGGCGCCGATCGGGTCGGGTGTGTCTCTGGTGATGCCGGCCAGCGCGAACGCGGAACTGTTGGCGTACGCGGCATGCCCGCTGTTGGTGACGACGATGACCGGGTGATCGGGGGCGATCCGGTCCAGCTGTGCCCGGGTGGGCAGTCGCAGGTCGGTCTGTAGCAGCAGGTCGATGCCGTTGAGCACGATCGGCTCGCCCTTCGGCGTGGTGGCGACCGCGTCGGCGAGTTTCTGCCAGACCCCGGCGCCGGTGGGCACGGTGAAGGGACGCACATCGATCGACGGTGGTGCCAGCGCGGTCCCCATGCTGAACGGGTGGCCGTGCGCTTCGACGAAGGCGGGCAGCAAGGCCCGGCCGCGCAGATCCACCACCCGGGTCGAGGATCCCCGCAGCCCCAGCACCTCCGCCGCCGAGCCGACGGCACTGATCCGGCCGCCGGTCACCGCCAGTGCCTCGGCCTCGGGCGCGCCTGGCGCCACAGTGACGACCGGGCCGCCGGTGAAAACGATGTCCGCGCTCGCGCGGGAGCGGTCGGTACCGCAGGCCGCCGATCCGGCCGCCATCGCGGCCGCGGCACCGAGGATGAATCGTCGTCTGCTGGTGGACACCATGTTTCCTGTCGTCGTGGGGAGGGAATCGCGGATCACCGGGATCCGGCGCCGATCCACTGATCGTCTTCCAGCGGTGCGCGGCCTGCCGTCGACCTGCCGTGCGAACAGCCGCGCCTGCGCCGTACCTCCCGCTCGGGATACAGCGTCAGCGAGACCGCCCTGGCGGCGTCCACCACCAGCGGGGCGACCCGTTCGAGCCGGGTCGTGCGCAGGTCCCCGCACAGCGAGACACCGGCGACCGGCCCGTCGGGCCCGCGCACCGCCACACCGACGCAGGCGATGCCGCGCGCCGATTCACCCTGCTCGAACGCGATTCCGTTGCGCTGCCTGATCCGGTTGAGCTCGGTGTGCAGCGCCGGGAGACTGGTGATCGTGCGCTCGGTGAGACCCCGCAGCGCGCCGCGGTAGATGCTGTCGACCGCTTCCGGGGCGAGCCACGCCAGGATCGATTTGCCCGCCGCGGTGGCGTAGGCGGGTCCGCGCCCGCCCACCCGGGACGGGACCTGGCCGGCGAAGCGGCCGCCGACCTTGTCGAGGTACACGCTGTCGCCACCCTCGAGCAGCGACAGGTGCACGACCATGCCGGTCTGCAGGTGCAGCTCGTGCAGCAGCGGCGCCGCGGCGGCGCGGATCTCGCCGCGCCCGTCGTCCCCGCCGCCCAGGCCGAGCGCCCGCCCGCCCAGGCGATAGCCGAACTCGGTGTGCTCGACCCAGCTCAGCTGCACGAGCTGATGCAGGATGCGATGGGCCGTGGAGCGGGGCAGTCGCGAACGGTCGGCGACGTCTTCCAGCGACAGCCGCGACGCGCGCCCGTCGAAGGCGTCGAGGATCAACGTCATCCGTTCGACCATCGACGGCGGCAGCTCCCGCTTCGGCGCCACGCCGACTTCTTCCGAATCAATGATGGTCATCGATCCCTCCAACCGCGCTGTTCAGAGGCCCCAAGAAGCCAGAAACTGAAATGAATTCTGGTTTCAACGTAGCATCGGGTCCGCGAACCGGCGAACAGAATCGCGAGATTCGGCCGATCGGCTGGTCACCGAGCTCGGCTCTGTCCCCAGAAACGACACGGTCGTCGCAACCTCTCATCGAGAGTGTCGCGACGACCGCTGGATTCCAAGTGCTCTGGGGCCCGATACTGTTCAGGACCAGCGGGCCTGGCCGCCGTCGAGCGGAACGGTCGCTCCGGTGAGATAACGCGCGTCAGGGCCGACCAGGAAGGCGACCGCCCGGCCGATATCGGCTTCGCAATCGCCGATTCGCCCCAGCGGAATGGTCGCGACGAATTCCGCGGCCTCCTCGGGGTTGTGCTCGGTCCACCATTTCAGGCCCGGCGAGAGCGCGTGCGGCGCCACCGCGTTCACTCGGATGCCGTCGCGGCCCCATTCGCTGGCCGCGGTCCGGGTCAGCGACCGCATCGCCTCCTTGACCGCGGCGTACAACCCGTACCCGCTGGTGTCCCAGCGCACCGCCGCCGAGGTCACCATATTGACGACGGCGCCACCGCCACGGGCCTTCATGTGCGGATAACAGGCCTGCATCAGCCGCAGCGTGGCGACCGGGCCGGTGGCCAGCGCCTGTTCCATTCGTTCCGGAGTGATCGACAGCAGCGGACCCAGCGTCGACTGGTTGGCGTTGTTGACCAGGATGTCGACCCCACCCAGCCGCTCGACGACCTGATCGACCAGCTGGGTCAGCTGAGTACCGTCACCGATATCGCAGGTGAAGACCTCCGCGCGAGCACCACGCGCGCGGATCCGCTGCGCGGTGTCGACGAGTTTGGCCTCGGTGCGACCGACGACGGCGATAGCAGCGCCCTCCTCCGCCAGCGCGAACGCGATACCCTGCCCGATGCCTTGGCCGGCTCCGGTGATCAGTGCGATGCGGCCGTCCAATGTCCCCATCGCGATCACGCCGCCTTCAGCACGCAGTGCGTGCCCCCGTAGATGGCGGTCATACATTTGTTGCAGTGGTTGCACAGTGATCGCGTGCGCTCGTCGGCGCGGATCTTGTTCACCATGTCCGGATCCCGCAGCAGCGCGCGGGCGACCGCGACGAACTCGAAGCCCTCCGCCATGGCCTGATCCATGACAGCCTTGTTCGTCACTCCGCCCAGCAGCACCAGCGGCATGGCGACCTGCGCGCGGATCTGCTTGGCGTCCTCGAGCAGATAGGCGTCGCGGTAGGGGTATTCGCGCAGCAGGTGCTTGCCGAGCAGTTGGACCCCGAGCTTGGTCGGCTGCGGCATCGCGGCGGCGAACTCCCGTATCGGCGCGTCACCTTTGAACAGGTACATCGGATTGAGCAGCGAGCTGCCCGCGGTGAGCTCGAGTGCGTCGAGCGAGCCGTCGGCCTCCAGCCAGCGCGCCACCCGGATCGCCTCGTCGAGCCAGAATCCGCCCGGCACACCGTCGTCCATATTGAGCTTGGCCAGAATCGCGATCTTGTCGCCGACAGCGTCCCGCACCGCACGCGCGGCCTCCCGCGCGAACCGCGCCCGGTTCTCCAGGCTGCCGCCGTAGTCGTCCTTGCGTTTGTTGACGCGCGGGCTCAGGAACGAACTGATCAGGTAGTTGTGGCCGAAATGCAGTTCGACCGCGTCGAATCCGGCTTCCACCGCGCGCCGGGCGGCCTCGGCGTGGGCGCGGGTGATGCGGGCGATATCGGCGGTCGTGGCCGGTGTCGTGAAGTTCTGCGAGGTCAGCCGAAAGCCGCGGCTCGGTGCGAGCGCCGACATGCCGAGATACTTCGCGGCGGCGACCGGTCCCGCGTGACCGATCTGCGCGGACACCGCCGCGCCCTCGGCATGGACGGCGTCAGTGAGCTTGCGCAGCCCCGGCATCGCCTCGTCGCGCCAGTAGATCTGCCCCGGCGCGGTGCGGCCCTCCGGCGCGACGGCGCAATAGGCGACGGTGGTCATCCCGACGCCGCCCGCGGCCGGACGGCGATGGAACTCGATCAGCTTGTCGGTCACCAGACCCTTCGGCGTCAGCCCTTCGAAGGTGGCGGCCTTGATGATCCGGTTGCGCAAGGTGATCGGGCCCAGTCTGGCCGGCGCCAGCGGGTCGACCCGTGCTGCGGGCGTGGCGGGAACAGTGGTCATATCGCCTCCTTCGTGGTGGTGCCCGAACGCTAGAGACGCCCGGCCGGTCGCAGGCCCGCAGTCTCGCTCAGTGGTAGTGCGGGCCGGCCGGTCGCCGACGCGTGAGAGCTTGCGGTGGCGAAGAGCACGGCGAAGGAGACGGCCACCATGTCGACACCAGCATCAACAGCACAGCCGAACGTCGAGGAGGTCCTCGGACGGCTGACCGGACCCGGCGGACGATTCGAGATCGTCACCGAGCAGGTCCTCGGCACCGAGATACCGGTGCTGGCGCAGCGCGCCCGGACAATGGGCGAACTGCTCGCCGCCTCGCGGGCCTGGGGCGATCGGGACTACCTGGTCACCACCGACCGGCGGATCTCGTTCACCCAGCACCTGGACGCGGTAGCCGCGCTGGCGGCCGCGCTGCGCACGGAGTACAGCGTCGCCGCGGGCGACCGGGTGGCCGTGCTGGCCGCCAACACTCCCGAGTGGGTGATGGCGTTCTGGGCGGCGCAGAGCCTGGGCGCCATCAGTGTGGGACTCAACGGCTGGTGGGTGCCCCGCGAGATCGACTACGCACTGCGGCACAGCCGCCCCACGGTCCTGATCGTGGACGCCAAACGCGCCGAGGCCCTCACCGGCGTCGACACCTCGGGTATCACCGTGCTCACCATGGAATCGGATCTGCCCCAGCTGATCGCCGAGTACGCGGGCGCCGAACTCCCGCGGGCCGAGGTCGCGGAGGACGACCCCGCGGTCATCCTCTACACCAGCGGCACCAGCGGAAAGCCCAAGGGCGCCTTGCATTCCCAGCGCAATCTGCTCGCCGTCGTCGACTACCACCGGTTCGCGGACGCCGTCGTCACCGAACTGACGGGCCGGACCTACCGCGACTCCGACCCGAGCCCTCGCCGGTACCTGATGACCTCACCGCTGTTCCACATCGCGAGCCTGCACAATCTGGCCGTCCCGCGCCTGGCCACCGGCAGCGCGGTGGTGATGAATCAGGGCGGCTTCGACGTCGACACCGTGCTCGGCCTGATCGAGCGCGAGCGGGTCACCCATTGGGGTCCGGTGCCGACCATGGCCGCCCGGCTGCTCGACCACGCGGGCGCGGACAACTACGACCTGTCCTCGCTGACCGGATTCGCCCTGGCGTCCGCGCCGTCGTCGACGGCGTTCAAAGACCGTCTGCGCCAACGGTTCCCCTTCGCCCGCGACGCCCTGGTCGACAGCTACGGACTGACCGAGTGCAGCACCGCGATCGCGGCCGCCACCGCCGCCGATCTCGAACAGACGCCGGGCACCCTGGGGCGGCCGATCCTCACGGTCGCCCTCGAGATCCGTGACCAGTCCGGCGCGCCGGTGCCCGACGGCAGCGAGGGCGAGGTGTGCGTGCGCAGCCCGTTCGTCATGCTCGGGTACTGGGACGACGCGGCGGCGACCGCGGCCGCGATCACCCCCGACCGCTGGTTGCGCACCGGCGACTACGGCGTCCTGGAAGCGGGCATGCTCCGGCTGACCGGCCGCCGCTCCGACCTGATCCTGCGCGGCGGGGAGAACGTCTATCCCACCGAGATCGAGCAGTGCCTCGACGAACACCCCGCGGTCACCGAGTGCGCGGTCCTCGGTGTCGCGCACCCGGATCTCGGCCAGGAGGTGGCCGCGGTGGTCGTGGTCGATGCGGGGGTGCGGATCACCGAACAGGAACTGTCCGACTTCGCCGCCGTGCACCTGGCCTACTACAAGGTGCCGACCAGGTGGCGGATCACCGCAGAAGCCTTGCCGCGCAACGCCACCGGCAAACTGGCCCGCCGCTCGATCGAATTCTGAACGTCCACACCGGCCGGGCCGCCGTGCCCGGCCGGTTCCGGTCAGCTGAACGATTCCGGCCATTCGGCCAGCAGTAGATCGCACATCAGCCGCAGGTCGTGTTCGGCGTCGGGCACGGTGATCCGCCCGTTCAGGCAGGACTGGATGACGCCGAACGCCGCGTGGATCAGCACCCGCACCAGCGTGGCGTCCCGCTCGGTCGCCACCTCGATACCGGCCGCGTCGTAGAGCAGCTGCCGGAAATGCTGCTCGACGCGCGCGGCGTCGGGGACGACGGCCGCCTTGGCGGTGCTGTTGGACTGGATCATCGCCCCGGCCAGCAGCGGCTGGCGCAACAGCGCGCGCACGACCCGGACCAGCGTGTCGTGGACCGCGGCGGTGGCGCTGAGCGCGGGCCGTGGCCTGCGGTCGAACACCTCGTTCATCTGATCGATCTGGTCGACCATGACCGCGACGAACAGATGCGTCTTCGACGGGAAATAGCGGTACAGGGTGGCCACGGCCACGCCTGCCAGCTTGGCCACCTCGCTCATCTGGACACGCTCGAGTTCGTTCTCCCTGGCCAGGGCCGCGGCGGCGTCGAGTATGCGCTGCACCCGGGCATGCTGCTCGGTGGAACTCGGTGCCGCGGCATCGCGTGACTCGGCGATTCTCGGCATCATCTCCCCTTCCGTCCGGCACCACACCGTCGGCGTCGATGCTGCCCGGCCCGCGTCCCGCGCGGTGCGCTCCGCCCGCTCAGTGAGATCGAGCCGGCGGACCGCACCCATCATCGCAGACCCCGCCCGCCGGCCCGGCGCACCGGCGGGTTCCGCGTCGGTCCCAGCCACCGGGAGGGCCGGACCGTGACCTGGTCCACTCCAGTAGACACCTGCATAAGCATCGACCACCGGATTGGAACCACGAACATGACCACCATCGGAAAGCTCACCGCCGCAGCCGCATCGGCCGCTCTCACCGTCACCGGGGTGCTCGACTCGATCGCGGACGCGCGCCGTCTCGCCAACGCGTCGTCTCCGACGGTCGAGGCCCGTACCATCCTGGTCGGCGCGCCGTTCGCGGCGCCCGCGGCCGGCTGAGAGGCAGGCCCATGATCGACAAGAACCACTACGGCCCGTGGGCCGTGATCGCCGGCGGGTCCGAAGGTGTGGGCGCCGCGTTCGCCGAGCAGCTGAGCGCGGCCGGCCTGAACCTGGTACTCATCGCGCGCAAACCGGGTCCGCTCGAGGGCACCGCGGCGAAGGTACGCGCCAACGGCGTCGAGGTGCGGACGCTGGCCTTGGATCTGCTCGACGCGGACGCGGTGGACCGGATCAGCGCGGCCACCGCCGACCTCGAGGTCGGCCTGCTGATCTTCAACGCCGGTGCCAACAGCTACGGCCACGAGTTCGTCACCGGCGAGCTGGCCGGGTTCCGGGGTGTCATCACGCTCAATATCGACCGCCAGCTCGAGCTCGCGCACCACTTCGGTGCGCGAATGACCGCACGCGGGCGCGGTGGAATCGTGTTGCTCGGGTCGCTGTCCGGCTATCTGGGTGCCGAACACCAGAGCATCTACGCGGCGGCCAAGGCGTTCAGCCGGGTCTTCGCCGAGGGCCTCTGGCTCGAGCTGCGGCCCCACGGCGTGCACGTCGTGGAACTGGTCCTCGGTGTCACCCGCACCCCGGCGATGGAACGCGCCGGACTGAACTTCGACATTCCGGGGATGCTCGTCGCCGAGCCCGGCGAGGTGGCGCGCGAAGGGCTCGCGCATCTGGCCGACGGCCCGGTCTGGGTCGCCGGCGGCAACTACGACGCGGCCCGGCAGCGCAGTGGTTTCCCCCGTGCCCAGCTCGTCGAAGGCGCGGCGCGCGCCATGCGAAAACTCCTCGGCCGCAGCTGATCCGGGATATCGCAGTGCAGACGGAACGTGACGCGCGACAAAGCAGGAGGAACATGTCGACCGGGTTCGAAGGCAAGGTCGTGCTGGTCACCGGCGCGGGGCGCGGCCAAGGGCGTTCGCACGCAGTCGCGTTCGCCGAGCGCGGCGCGGATGTCGTCATCTGTGATCGGTGCGCGGACAGCGAAGCGCTCGACTATCCGCTGGCCTCGGAGGCCGATCTCGCGCAGACCGAGAAGATGATCACCGCGCTCGGGCGTCGTTGCCTGCGCGCGACGGTGAACACCGCCGACCGAAACGCGATGGAGGCGCTGGTGCAGCGCGCCGACAGCGCGTTCGGTGGCATCGATATCGCTGTCGCGAACGCGGGGGTGGTGGGGATGTCCCCGATCGACGCCTATCCGGCGGCGCTGTGGGAGGAGGTGATCGCCAGCAATCTCACGGGCGTCTTCAACACCCTCGCCGCAGTGGCCCCCGGCATGATCGCCCGCCGATACGGGCGCATCATCACCACCTCGTCGATGCTGGGCCGGACCGGCGGTGCGACGATGACCGCCTACTCCGCGTCGAAGTGGGGAGTGATCGGCATGACGAAATCCGTCGCGCTGGAACTGGCGCCGCACAACATCACCGTCAACGCGATCGCGCCGGGCAATGTGGCGACGCCGATGGTGATGAACGACGCGATGTATCGCAAATTCCGGCCCGATCTCGAGCAGCCGTCCTGGGACGATGTCGCGCCGGTGCTCGCCGGGAAGATCCATGTGCTGCCGATCGCCGCGATCGAATCGGACCAGGTGTCGCGAATCGTCTTGTTCCTGGCCGCTGACGCGAGCGCGCACATGACCGGACTGGTCATTCCGATCGACGCTGGCGCCGCGGCCAATAATTCGGCCTGATCGATTACATGAACAATTCGGGCCGCTGACCCGGTCGAGATATTCGGCCGGGTCAGCGGCCATTGATCGTGGTGCGGTTCAGTGCTGCAGGTTCGGGTCCCAGCGATTCGCGATCAGGGTAAAGCTCGGCGTGTCCCGCAGGGAGGTCGATGCCTCGTAGATACGCTCGTATTCGGTGGCCGAGATACGCCATTTCCCGTCGGCGTCGCGACGGTATTCATCGAGGTAGTAGCCTGATCCCCGGATCAGTGCCTGATATTCGGGCACGATCACCGTGTCCTCGAAAACCCATGAGCCCCTTGCGGTGTCACCGTCGACGTCGATCTCGGGATGATTGGCGATATGCGTGGTGACGATCCCCGGACCGACATTCGCGGACATGAATCCGACCACGCCTTCACGGGTGTCGTAGTGCAGTGGTTCTTTCATCGACTGGGTGCCGTATCGGGCCTTGATGTCCACGGCCAGGCAATCGCCGAATTCGTCCCATCGCTTGAGGTCCAGGGTGCGGAAGTAACGGTATTTGAGGCGTTTGATCTCTTCGATCGCGATGAGGTCCATCAGCAAATATTAGAACGTGTTCTAATTATCCTCAAGGGCGGGCTTTTCGGAACGCAGAAACGGCGCAGGCTTCGAGCCTGCGCCGTTTCCGGTGCCGGATCAGTCCAGCGCAGCGGCGCTGCCCGCGGTCACGCCGCGTCGGGTTCGCTGCTGCCGCTGCCGATCTCGTAGATCAGGGCGCACAGTGGGCCGTTCGGTTCGGCGTCGCAGAGCAGGATGTACAGGGCGCCGAGGGGGAAGGTGAGCAGTGGTTTCAGCGAGGATCCGGAGTCGCCGGAGCCCGCGGCGGATCCGGAATCGGCGACCGGGGCGACGGCGGCCGGGGCGGCCTGGGCCGGGCCCAGGGCTGCGCAGGCCAGTGCGGTGGAAAGGGTAATGGCGGCAAGGGTTTTGGTGAGCAGGTTCGTCATGACTACCTCCTGGAATGTGTGCGCTGACACTAGCGGAGGAGAATCATTGTGAAATACCCCAGTTTTACTGTCTGGTGAGTGGGTGCCGGCCCGTGGGAATGTGCGAAGACGTGTGTGTTCGCCGGCGCGGGGTGAGTCGGGTGCCGGACTATGCCGGCTTGACTGTCACCATCGTGTCGGCGCTGGGGAAGTCGAGGACGCGCAGCCGCCCGGTGACGAGGTCGGCGGTATCGGCCACCACGCGCCCGACCCGGCGGGCGTCATCGGTGAAGCTCGTGCTGATCACCCGGTAGCTACGTTTGGCGGTCACCACGATGTCGCCGGCCCGCAGCCGTCCCGCCGTCGTCGGCGCGCCGCCGGCGCTCTCGACCGCGCCGCTACCCCGAATGAGCTCGATCAGCTTCAGCACCCTGTTCTCCGCCCCGCGACCGCCCGCAAGAGGACCGTCCGCGCGGTTCGCGAACAGTATCGACAGATATGTACCCACCACCGCCCGCTTTCAACCCCCGCCGGACGAACACCCTTCTAGATTGGGTGTAAGACCGACCCAACCTCGACGGGAGGCTCTCATGAACACCGTGGCGGGACCGATCGACATCACGTTCACCGCTGTACTCGGGAAAGTCAGGGAGGGCGATGTCTGGACGTGTGTGCAGCTGGCCGATTCGGCGCGGATCTTCGGTACGCGGGGGCTGGTCAAGGTGAAAGGCACCGTGGACGGGGTGCCGTTCACGTCGTCGTTCATGGCGCTCGGGGACGGCACGCACAAGCTGCCCGTGGCCGCGGCGATCCGGCGCCAGATCGGCAAGACCGACGGTGACGAGGTCACCGTCCGGCTGACCGAACGCTTGAACTGACCAGTGGGTTCATCCTGATCCTGGGAGGTCGCGGTCGGTCCAGCTCGGCTGGAATCCGCCGTCACCGGGCTATCTGCTGCGCATGCTGCGCGCGACGAGGCGGGAGCGGCGCCGGGCCGGGTAGGTGCCGTTCACGACTCGAGGTCGACGGCGACGGCTCGGCCGGTGCGCAACCAGTAGGCGTGCAGGTCGCGGATCTTCGCGCGGGACGGGAGTCCACGCAGGTGGAGGACGCATTCGCCGAAGTCGAGTGGGACGACGGTATCGCACAGCAGGGCGTGCGCGGTCGCCAGTTCGGCCGGGTCGGTGATCTCCCTGGCGGTGCCGCGATGGGTGCCGTCGCGGAGTTCCAGGGTGACCCGCGGATCGGCGCGGACATTGCGCAACCACGCGTTGACGGCGGCCGGTCGCTCGAGGGTGACGTTGGGTGGCATCAGCTGGACGAGGTAGGCGCGATCGCCCTCGCGCAGTACCCGCACGCATTTCGGACGGGGCAGACCGGTCTTGCGGCCGGTGGTGGTGAGGACGCCGTAGCCGCGTGGTCTGCCGTAGCGCACCAGCGGCAGCATCGCCGCGCTGAGCCGTTTGCCGTCGCGCGGGCTGCGGATCAGCCTGCCGTGTTTGCCGACGACAGCCTGGGCCGCCACGCGGCGGGCTTCGAGGTCCGGGTCGTCCATGCCCTCCATGATGCGCCCGAACGACCGCGGCCCGCATCACCGCGGTCGCCACACGGGGGCGATGGGAGGTGCGCATGGCCGAAAATCATTGGCGCACTGAAATTTCGCTGGATACCCTGGTGGTGCCCGCGAACGAGCTCTGGGGAGGAGCGAAGCGATGTGGAACTGGGGAAAGACTCTCGCCGAACACGCCGCCGCCACCGCATGGACCACCTGGCCCGCACAGGCGACCCGGCCGACCGTCGTGGATCGGCCCGCGCGGCCCGAGGGGGTCGCCTGCTGGCGGCCGGGGCCCGAACACGTCGCGCCGCGCGGTGGCGGCGCGGCCGGAACCGATGCCGACCACACCCCCGGGATGGGGAGCCGCCGCAGGTGCGACCCCCGTCCCGGGGGTGGGCTACTCCGCCGAGGTCCGCAGCAGCTGACGCGAAATCGCGTACTTGTGCACCTCGGTCGGACCGTCGTAGAGCCGGAACGCGCGCATATCGGTGAAGATCGCCGCGACCGGGGTCTCGTCGCTGATCCCGATACCGCCCAGGACCTGGACGCAGCGATCGGCGACCTTGAACAACTCCTCGGAGACCATCGACTTGACCATCGAGGACTCGTGGCGGCCCTTGGCGCCCTTGTCGAGGTGCCAGCAGGCCCACCAGATCATCAGCCTGCACTGCTGTAGCGCGATCTCGTTGTCGGCCAGCAGGAAACCGACACCCTGGTGCTGACCGATCGGCTTACCGAAAGCCGTGCGGGTCTTCGCGTGCTCGATCGCGATCGACTGCGCGCGGGACGCGGCGCCGAGCCAGCGCATGCAATGGGTGAGCCGGGCCGGGGCCAAGCGCAGCTGCGCGTAGCGGAAGGCCTGGCCGACCGCTCCGAGGACCGCTGAGGCGGGCAGGGTCAGGTCCTCGAACCGGACGACGCAATGTCCCTCGACATAGTTGCGGTCCATCGTGTTCATGACCCGCTCGATGACGATCCCCGGCGTGTTCCCGTGACAGAGGAACAGCGTCGCGCCCTCGCCGGGAACATCGGCCATGATGATCCAGGTGTCTGCCCCGTTGGCGCCGGTGATCAGCCATTTACGGCCGTTGATCACGAACTTGTCGCCGGTGCGGACCGCGGTCGTCGTCAGCTGACCCGGATCCGAACCCGCACCGTCGGGTTCGGTCATGGCGAACACCGAACGGGTGTCGCCCGCGACCACCGGATGCAGGTATTCGGCGGCCTGCTCGGCATCGGCGATCTTCGACAGCAGGAACATGTTGCCCTCGTCGGGGGCGGCGCAGTTCATCGCGACCGGACCCAGCGTCGACCAGCCCGCGGCTTCGAAGACCACGGCCTGTTCGAGATGGGTCATGCCCTCGGGGCGTTGCTGGATCGCCAGCAGACCCGCCGCCTTCGCCTTGGCGATCAGTTCGCCGCGCAGCTCATCGGTCGGACCGTGCTGGGTGACGCGGGGGTCACGCTCGTACGGCACGACTTCCGTCTCGACGAAATGCCGTACCCGGTCACGGAGTTCGGCTACCTCGGCGGGGATCTCGAAGTCGATCATTGCTCTCCACTCATCAGGGTGTGCGCGCGTTCGAACAGGCGCAGGGTGGTGTGGTGCAGTCGCTCACCGAGTGCCATCGGCGCCTTGCCCGCCAGTGCCCTGGCATAGCTGCCCTCGAGCACGATGCCGAGCTTGAAGCAGGCGAGCACGGTGTACCAGTCGATCGCCGCGACATCGCGATCGGACTGTTCGGCGTAGCGCGCGATCAGTTCCCGGGCGGTGAGCAGCCCGCCCGCCCTGGTCAGTTCCCCGGCGAATTCGTCGGGCGCACCGGGCAGCTGCCAGGTCGCCAGCAGCCAGCCGAGGTCGAGCAGCGGGTCACCGATCGTGCACATCTCCCAGTCGACCACGGCCACCACCTCGGGTGTCGAGCGCGAGAACATGACATTGGCCGCGTGGAAATCGCCGTGCAGCACGCCGGGGGTGAAGCCGGCGGGCCGGTGTTGGTCGAGCCAGCGCGCGACCTCGGTGACCGGGCCGATCGCGGGGCCCGGATATTCGGGGAAGGCCGAATAGGACTCGAGTTCGCTCAGCCAGCGGGGCACCTGACGTTCGAGGAAGCCCGTCGGCTTGCCGAAATCACCGAGCCCGACGGCGGTGTGGTCGACCGCGCCCAACCGGGCCAGCGCGTCGATCAGGCTGCGGCACATGTCTTTCCGGATATCGGCGGAACCGGCGTGGGCGGCGGGGAGTTCGACGCCTGCGTTGAATCCGTCGACCGGTTCCATGAGATAGAAGACGGCGCCGCCGAGGATCGACTCGTCACCGCAGGTGGCGATCAGTCGGGCGTGCGGCACCGGCGTGCGCCCCAGGGCGTCCAGGACCCGGAATTCCCGCCGGATCACGTCGTTGCTGCGTGGACGCAGATGGCGCGGACCGCGGCGCAGGATGTAATCGCGGCCTTCGCGGGTGAAGCGGATCATGACGTTCTGGGTCCCGCCGGTCACCGGCTCGACCGAGGTCACCGGGCCCGATCCGAGTCCGCGCTCGTCCATCCAGGTGGTCAGCGCGGTCAGCTCCGCGGGCGTGAGAACGACGTCGGTGTCGTTCGGCTCTGTGTCGGACATGCTCTCCTCAGGCTGAGAATGAGCGTTAACATAGTTCGCGACCGGGAGGGCTGTCAACGTGTGAGATCCCCGCGCACCGCACGCGCTGCGCGGGGCGGCTCGTCATGATTAGGTATTCACTTTTCGGGTGTGGTGTCAGCCCTGTGGCATGGGCAGGGGGATCACGATGCCGAAGGGCAGGGTGACACTGGGCGGCACGGTGGAAGTGGTGTCGGGGGCCGGTTCGGGCTGCGGGGAGTCCGCGGCGGGGCTCTCGCACAGCACGCCGCAGTAGACCGGGCCGATCACCGGCAGCGTCACCAGTACCACGGGGGCGGGTGTGGGCGCGGGTGCCGCCGGCATCGGTTCCAGGGGGAGCGGTTCGTCCGGCGCGGGTGCCGCGACGAGGTCCACCGGGGCGGGGGTGGACGGGGCGGCGGATCGATCGACGTCCGGAATCGGTTGGGGTACAACGGGTCCGGGGGTCGCGGTGCCGGTGCGGTACGCCTCCGACCAGCCGAGCACGTCGGCGGCATACGAGCTCGAGTAGTTGTAGCGCAGCACCGCGCGCTGCTGGGCGGCGGGATCGCGCAGGTCGGAGCCGTCGACGCAGAGGTAGCGCGCCGCGGCCAGGGTCGCGTCGAAGACATTCTGCGGATCGCTGGCTCCGTCGCCGTTCCCGTCCGCGGCGTACCGGCTCCAGGTGCTCGGCAGGAACTGCATCGGGCCGACCGCGCGCACGAAACCGCCCGCGGCATCCGGAATCACCTCGTTGCCGGGCAGGGTGCCGTCGAGTGCGGGCCCGTAGATCGGGCGCACGGTGGTGCCCGCGTCGTCGACCGCGCCGCCGAAGGCATGCCCGGACTCGATGCGGCCGATGCCGGCCAGTAGATGCCAGCTGACGCCGCAGTCCGGGCTGGTGGCGGCCATCGTCAGCTCCGCGTTGCGGTAGGCCGCGAGCACGGTCTCCGGAATACCTGCCACTCCGCCGCTCGGCGCGACCTGCGCGACTGTCGAAATCGTCTCGCGCACCGGCGAAGTCGCGGCGCGAACCCGGGGAGCCTCGGCCCGGACGGGGAGCAGTCCGACGGTGGTCGACAGCTGTTCGTCGACCCGCGGCGCCGCATCGGCGCGCTCCACCGGCGCGGCCTGGGAGCCTGTGACGAGCAGACCGGCGGCGAGCACGGCGAGGGCCGTGATCGGTGTAGTGCGCATGGGTGTCTCCGCTGTCGCCGAACCGGCTCGACATGTCGTCCGGTTGCGGAGCGGTCTGACCGCTCCACCATTAAGTTACTGGTGATTCTCGCACCGTGGCGCGGAACATGTGTCAGTTTTCGCAGTTTGAATGTATTTGCGCACGACTATGTTGGTATCTCTTCTCGGGGAGATGCCCGGTGATCGGCGGAAATCGGCTAGTCGGCGCGCGGGTGGAAGACCCGCGTCAGCAGGGTGTGCAGGCTGCCGAGTTCCTGCTCGTCGAGCCTGCTCAGTCCGTCGTGGGTGCGGCGCATCCGCGCGCGGATCGCATCGGTGACGTGCTCGCCCTCGGGGGTGATGACCAGACGTGTCACCCGCCGGTCGGTGGGGTTGGTCTCGCGCCGGACGAGGCCGCGCTTCTCCAGCCGGTTGATGATTCCGGTGACATTGGAGGCGTCGCAGGACAGGGCCTGGGCCAGGGTGCGCATCGCGATCGGTCCCCGGCGCAATGCGGTCAGGGTCTTGCCCTGGCTCGCGGTGAGGTTCTCGCTCGCCGCCGCGGCGGTGAAGTCCGCGTAGTAGGCGCCCAGTGACAGTGAGAGCAGCTCCATGAGCTCGGCGGCGTCGACGTGGGGACCTGCTGTCATGTTGCCCAGCCTAGCCCCGGAAACTTGACTATCTCAAATAATTACCTCTACCGTGGCTGCATTGCTTGAAGTTCTCAACCTTCGATGTTGTCAAGTAACTACGAGGAGTCTCCAGTGATCGTCACCGCGTCCGACGCCGCCCGCACGACCGGGGTATTGGCCCGGCCCATCACGCTGAACGGCCTGACCGTCCCGAACCGGATCGTGATGGCCCCGATGACGCGCATGTTCTCGCCCGGTGGTGTCCCCGGCGCCGATGTGCGGTCCTACTACGCGCGCCGCGCCGCCGCGGGTGTCGGCCTGATCGTCACCGAGGGGACCTACGTCGGCCACGAGTCGGCCGGGCAGAGCGATCGGGTGCCGCGCTTCCACGGCGACGACCAGCTGGCGGGCTGGGCCAAGGTCGTCGAGGACGTGCACGCGGCCGGCGGCACGATCGTGCCCCAGCTCTGGCACATCGGCATGGTCCGCAACCAGGGCGAGGCCCCCTACCCCGACGCGCCCGCCGTCGGCCCCTCCGGTATCCGCCTCGACGGCACCGAGGGCACCGGCAAGGCGATGACCCAGGCCGACCTCGACGATGTCATCGGCGCCTTCGCCGAGGCTGCCGCGGCCGCCGAGCGCATCGGCTTCGACGGTGTCGAACTGCACGGCGCCCACGGCTACCTGCTCGACCAGTTCCTGTGGTCTGGCACGAATCGCCGGGCCGATGCCTACGGTGGCGACCACGTGGCCCGGACCCGGTTCGCGGCCGAGATCGTGGCGGCGGTCCGGGCGGTCGTCTCGCCGCAGTTCCCGGTCATCTTCCGCTATTCGCAGTGGAAGCAGGACGCCTACCACGCGCGCCTGGCCGAGACGCCGCAGGAACTCGAGGCGATCCTGGCCCCGCTCGCCGACGCCGGCGTGGACGCCTTCCACGCCTCCACCCGCCGCTACTGGTTGCCCGAGTTCGACGGCTCCGACCTGAATCTGGCCGGCTGGACCAAGCAGCTCACCGGCAAGCCGACCATCACCGTCGGATCGGTCGGCCTCGACGGCGACTTCCTGCGCGCGTTCACCGGCGAGAGCGCCCCGCTCGGCAATATCGACAACCTCGTCGAGCGTCTCGAGCGCGACGAATTCGACATGGTCGCGGTCGGCCGTGCCCTGCTGCAGGACCCGGAGTGGGCAGCGAAGGTGCTCAGCGGCCGCATCGATGAACTGAAGCCCTACGACGCGGCGGCGCTGAAGACGCTGAGCTAGGCGTCGGGGCGCAGCACCCAGCTGTTCTTGCCTGCCGCTTTGGCCTGGTAGAGGCACTCGTCGGCGCCGGCCAGGAGTTCGGGAACGCTGGTGCCGGGCAGGGGCGCCACGAGCGCGCCGATGCTGATCGTGACCGAGATCGGGGTGTCGGCGACGTCGAACGGTTCGGTGACCGCGGCGCGCAGGATCTCGACGGTGTCGCGGGTCCGGCCTGCGGCGGCCGGTGGCAGGACGACGATGAACTCGTCGCCGCCGATGCGGGCCAGCAGGGTGTCCTCGCCGTCGAGACGCTGCTGCAGCCTGGTGCCGAGTTCGACCAGGATCCGGTCGCCTGCGGTGTGCCCGAAGGTGTCGTTGATCGATTTGAAATCGTCGACGTCGAGGGCGAACACCGCCACCCGGTGGCCGGGCTCGGCGCCGGTGATCAGGGCGTGCAGGGCCGAGTGCAGGTGGCGCCGGTTGGCCAGACCGGTCAGCGGGTCGTGGTGGGCCTGCCACTGCAATCGCTCGGTGGCGGCGTGCTGTTCGGTGAGGTCCTGGCCGAAGCCGAGCAGGTAGGTGCGCTCGCCATTGGCCGACAGGCACTGGGTGACCGTCCACGAGACCCAGCTCAGCTCACCGTCGGGGCGGGGGAACTCCTGCTCGTAGCGGACGGTCCCCGAATCGGTCGCCGCGAGCTGGTCGAACAGCCGCTGCCGTTCGGCGTCGGCTTCGTCACCGGCCAGTTCGAAACCGTCCAGGCCGCGCAGCTGTTCCAGCGAGAGCCCGGTCAGCCGTTCGAAGGCGGGGTTGGCGTCGATGATGCGGCCCTGCGCGTCGCCGATGGACACGGCCACCGCGGCATGGCGGAAGGCGATCTCGAAACCGTCGCCCACCTGCGCGGTCGTCGCCGCGCCTCGGCGCCCGGCACCGAAACCGAACCGCGCGGCCACCGAGCTGGTGACCTCGGGCGTCACGTCGGCGTGCCGGCACACCGCGGACAGGACCGGCAGTGAGGCGTCGACGGTATCGGAGGAGTGGAAGCCGAGCTCGGCGATCGCGTCGCCGAGCTGCTCGGCAACCGCCGGATCCCACCCGGGGGCGGCCAGTGCGGTCAGCAATCGGTCGACAAGCGGCGCGAGGGTATCGGCGAGTTGCTCGGCGACCGCTGCCGAGGGGTGCACCGCGGTCAGCGCGGTGGCCCATTGCCGGGCGAATCGTCGTGCGGTCATCCTCGCCTCACCTCCTGAACGTCGCGTGGCTCACATACAAACAGACGCCGCGGTGATCGACAGGAAAAGGGGCGGTCAGCGCAGGAATTCTGGGAGCAGATCCGCCATATCGGCCAGCACAGCGGCAGGCGGCAGTGTCCGCCCGGCGGGCGGATTCCCGGGCGTTGCCGTCGCGTCGGCGATGCCCTGCTCGATCGCGGCGGGCAGGGTGACCGGCAGGGCGGCGGTCTGTGCCGGGTTCAGCGGCTGGTCGAACCGCAGCGGTGTCGGCGCCGCGTAGTCCGTGCGGTCGTAGCCGGTCTCGACGAGCACCCGCAGGGCCGGTTCCACCAGTGCGGCAGCGGGTTCGGTCACGGCGGTGGTGTTGGTGTGCTCGCCGAACGCGCGCAGCGGATACAGCAGCGGCAGCGTGCCCTGCGGGTTGGGGATCGTCACGTAGGTGGTGTCGCCGTGCTGCTGGCAGTGCCCCGGATAGTCGGCGCAGTTCTGCTGTGCGCGGTAGTCGGCCTGGTCGGGGTAGCCGTAGATCGCCGCGTGCGCGCTGGGCTCACTACCGGCGCCGTTGCCCTTGGGCTGCAGATACGACGGGTGGATCAGGACCGTGCCCAACAGGGCATTGGCGACGGCCAGGGCGTTGAGCGGATAGGCCGGGAAGTCCGAGATACCGTCGTACTGCATGGCGATGTCGGTGGTCGCGATGCCCGTATCGGTCGGGGTGGGCGGCCCGAAGGTGATGTCGGCGACGGGAATTCCGCCGAAACGCACCGGGCGCTCGATGATGCCGCCGTTGGGACGATTCGGGTTCGCGATGAGCACGAACGACAGGCGATCCTTGTCGTCCTGGGACAGTCCGGCCGCGGCCGATTTCTGCGCGCTCGCCACCGTCGACCCCTGCGAATAGCCGAAGACGACCACGGTGCCCTGCGGATCGGCCATCCGCCCGGCCAGGATCGCCCCCAGATTCGCCACCCCGCCGGCGACCGAGGTGTCCCATTTCGCCGACGACGCGCCGGGGCCCTTCGACGTGATGACCGGCCACAGCGACGCGTCGTAGGGGACCGGCGCGAAAACGACACCGGGACAGGCATTGTCGGTGCAGCCCTGCGCGCCCGGGTCGATGAAGTTGCGGTAGGCGTTGCTCTCGAAATTGTGCGCGACCGCGGGATCGCTGGTCCCGGTGCCCGGCACGATCAGCGCGGTCGTCGCGGCGAGCGCCACCGCGCAGGCACTGTTCACCCAGCCCACACACAGCGCGGTCAGGATCGCCGCCCTGCGCACCGGACGTGAGGGCTCGGTGATTCGCGCACCGGATGACTTCCGCATGAACTACCCCTTCGGCGGGAGGGAGGAGCGAGGTCAGGCGATCGCGGGTCATTGTGCCAGCCCGATCCGACAGGTCAGCGGATGCGGGCGGTGTCGCCTTCACGTGGCGGGCGGCGCGTCAGGCTGACCTGTTGACCACCGAGAGGGCGAGATCGGTGCAGAGCGTGGCGACCTCGGTGGTCGACTGCCGGGGCTCGCGCAGCCAGGCGTCGACGAGCTGATTGACCCCGCCGACGACGAAAAGCGCTTCCTGGCGCCGGATTTCCGCGCTCGCGGGTGCCGCGAGGAACTCCGCGCTGTACTGCACGACCAGATCGGTGACGATGCCGACGGCGCGCAGGCGGATCTCCTCGAGCCCGGCGACGCTGTGGGCGTCGCTGGTGAGGATGCGGTGGATGCTCGGGTCGGCGGCGATGGTGTCGAGGTAGGTCGTCAGCGCGCGCAGCAGTTTGCGTCGCAGGCCGCCCGGCTCGCCCTGACTGGCCGCGACCATGGTGGCGAACAGTTCCTCGTGCAGCTGCTCGGCGACGGCGAGGACCAGGGTGTCCCTGGTGGTGAACTGCTCGTAGAAGTAGCGCGGTGTCAGGCCGGAGGCGGCGCACACGCGGCGCACGGTGACCTCGGTCAGCCCGGCCTCGCCCCACAGCGCGCGGGCCGCGGCGAGCAGCTTGTCGCGGCGTTCGTCGCGTCGGCTGGCCGCGCTGATACCCCGGTAGGACCGGACCACCTCCGCGCGTGCCATTGACAGGACTTTAGCAGCCGACCTACTTTGGATATCAGTTGTTATCCACTTTGCGTCGCTCAACGAGGAGTGCCGATGGTCACCGTTCCCACCCGCCACCCGGATCGACCCCACCGCGTCCCGGCGGTCGTCGGCGGCTTCGCGGCCGTGCTGGGCGTGCGGGGTCCCGACCGGGACCAGTGGCGGCGCCTCGGCGAGGGCCTGCTCGTCGGCGACGACGCGATGGACCGGCTGGTCGACTGGATGGTCACCACCGGCTCCCGGCAGACGCGGCCGCTGTTCGACCGCGCGCTCGCCCACGGCATCACCGCGGTCCCGGAGGCACCCGAACCGCTGCGCGAGTTCTTCACCGCGGTCGAGACGGTGCCGTCCTGGGTCGACTACGACAAGCTCGTGCGCGGAGCCAAGGTCATGCGCACCGGCGGCGCCGACGGCATGTACGTCGCCCGCGATGTCGCCATGCTGGGCGGGTACCAGTTCTCCGGCTTCAACAAGACGCTGCTGCGCACCGGGGCACTGGAGAAGGGCTCCAACCAGCGGTGGGCCGAGACGATGCAGTGGGCGATGGACGTGCTGTCGGAAGACGGATTGGCGCCGTCGGGACTGGGCTATCAGTCCACCATCCGGGTGCGGCTGATCCACGCGTTCGTCCGCAGGCACGTGGCCGCCATGCCGGATTGGCAGACCGAGGACTGGGGCCTGCCCATCAACCAGACCGATATGGCGGCCACGCTGGTCGGCGCCTTCATCGCGCCGTCGATCGGCGGGATGGGCCTCGGGCTGCTGCTCACCCCCGCCGAAACCGAGGCCGTCGCGCATCTGGTCCGCTATGTCGGCTGGCTGCTCGGCGTCGAGGAGCAGTGGCTGCCGCATTCCTTCCGCGACGGTGTACGCGTGCTCGTGCACACGCTGTCGGCCCTGGCCGACCCCGACGAGTCGACCCGCCAGCTCGCCATCCCGATGTCACGCGACCCGCTGTCCTGGAACTACGACACGCTGCCCGCGCTGCGCCGCCGCCTCGCCTACGCCCAGCACCTGTCGGTGACCGGCACCTTCCTCGGCCGCCGGACCATGCGCGCCCTCGGCCTCCCGACGATGATCGTCCCCTGGTATCCGGCCCTGCGCATCCCCGTCAACATGGTCCGCACCGCCACCCGCCTGCTCCCCGGCGGCCTCGACCGCGCGGCCACCCGCG
Organism: Nocardia sp. NPDC059177; assembly: GCF_042755165.1. Classification (NCBI taxonomy): domain Bacteria; kingdom Bacillati; phylum Actinomycetota; class Actinomycetes; order Mycobacteriales; family Nocardiaceae; genus Nocardia; species Nocardia sp. NPDC059177. The sequence goes on from NZ_JBHZBX010000005.1 coordinate 96,477, forward strand.
GCACCCAGGCCCAGGCCCAGTTCATGCGCACCCTGGTCAGCGCGGGCCCGACCGTCGGCGCCGCCGCAACGAAACTCACCCACGCGGCCTGACGCGCCGCCGAGCCCGAACACGGTTCCGGACAACACAACTCGACAACGACGGTGCGCTAGCCTGGCGGCTACCAGCATCGGTTCGGGGTCTTTGTGAATGGTCGTTCTTCGCTGCCGGTTGCCGTCGACCGTCCTCTGTCGCCGTTCGAGTCCTATTTCGCCGTCACCTCGGCGACGATTTGGCTCACCGGCGAGGTAAGCGGCCCGCTCGACCTCGGCACGTTACGGCGGGCGTGGGGCCTGCTGTGCCGAGCCCATTCCGTGCTCACCGCCCACCTCGCGCCCACCCGGGACGACCGGTCGGTCGTGGGACTGCGTGGGCTGCGGATCGTCGTTCCGGCCGTGCCGGCGGCCGCACCGATCGGGCGGGCCGACGACCGGGTTCGGACCCTGGGCGTGGATGATCCGGTCGCGATGTTGACGGTCACGGACGGAGATCCGGCTTTGGTCGCGTTCGCGGTCCACCACTCGATCGCCGACGGTCGGCTCGCACACTACTGGTACCGCGAATTGTGGTCGTACTACACCGATCTCGTCGCGGGGCGGGCCCCGGCGATCCGGCCGCGCCCGGTACCGGACTCGCCGGAGACGCTGCTCGCCGCACACGGCATTGTGCGGACGGCGCTGCCGCCGGGTCGTCTCGAACGAGCGACTCCCACTGCGGTCGCCAGTGGACGGTCGGTGCTACCAGCGCGGTGGCAGCAGATACGGCTGAGCGCGCAGGAGACCACGGGGGTGCTCGCCGATGCGAAACGTCGAGGTCTGACAGTGCACAGCCTTGTCGCCGGTGCGATCGCGGTCGTCACCCGGCGATTCCTGCCGCTCGGGGACGACCGGGCCGCCGAGATCAATGTCGTCTCGCCGGTGGATATCCGGACGCGGCTGGAACCTCCGGTGCCGGTCTGGGCGGGCACGAACATTCTCGGCATGGCGAATGCCGTTGTCGCGGTGCGCCCTTGCTCGGATCCCGTGGTGATCGGGTCGGGGGTGACCGGGCAGCTGGCCGAGGACCTGGCGGCGGGTGTGATCCACCAATCCTTTCTGCACATGGCCGACACCGTCGACCGGCCGCGGCCGTTGGTGCCGCGCACGATCGCGACGAACCTGGGTGTTGTCGCGCCGATCCCCACGCCCGAGGGAACGGCGGTCGTCGCGCTGCGGCACTCGTTGCGGTTCGACTGGGCGCCGGTCGTCGCGATGATGGCGGCCTCGGGATACCGGGATCATCCGTTGCTGCGGACGTCGGTGCACATGATCCACACCTATCGGGGACAGCTCGTCATCGATTTCACTGCCGCGCTGCCGGGAGGACCGGCCGAGCAGTATGGCGATGAGCTGGCGAAAGTGCTTCGTGGGACGTCCGGTCCTGCCTGAGGGCAACTGTTCAGCTATTCCGTGGCAGGTGGCTCGGCGGTAAATTGGATGGGCGGTGGAGGTGTGGCCGGGGCCGCGGCAGTGCCGATGGTGCGAGGTGGGTCTTCGATGACACCGGACGAGCTCATGGAAGAGGCTTGCCGGCTGGCCAAGGAGTCGGTCGACAACGATTGGGGCGGGCCGTTCGGCGCCGTCATCGCGAAAGACGGCGTGATCGTCGCCCGTGGACAGAATCGGGTGCTGCTCACCGGTGACGTCACCGCGCACGCCGAGATCGAAACCATTCGCAAGGCGTCACAGGTGCTCAACAGCGAAGCGCCGAGCATCGCCAAAGCGCATCAGAACGAGTCGACACTGGAATTGGTGGAGCGGCCCGAAGGATCGGTGGACCCGGTCCCGGAACGGGCGAAGATGCTGATGGGGATGGAGATCTACATCAGCGGCGCACCCTGCCCGATGTGTATGAGCGCGATCTACTGGGCACGGCTCGACGCCGTGCACTTCGCGAGCGGTCTGGCCGACACCAGCGCCATCGGCTTCGACGACGCGTACCAATACGAGGACTTCACCCGGCCACTGCCCGAACGCCGGGTGCGCATCGAGCAGTTCCGCCAGGACCTGGGCGCCGAGGCGTACAAGACCTGGGCCGAAAAGGCCGACAAGCACCCCTACTGACATGTCCGCCTCGGAATCGGCACCGCCGCGACCCGCACCGGCGACGGTGGTCGTCACCCAGCAACCGCGCGCTGGTCGCGAAGCCGAGTTCCGGCGCTGGCAGGCGGCGGTCGACGACGCAGCGGCCGGTTTCCCCGGATTCCTCGGCGCCGAGGTGACCCCGCCCGGTGACGTGCGCTCCGAATGGTCGGTCGTGTACCGCTTCGACGACACCACCCACCTGAAACGCTGGCTCGACAGCGCTACCCGCCGCGAACTCCTCGCCCGCGGCGCCGGGTTCTTCGCCCGGCCCGCGACCCAGCATGTGCTGATCGACGAGCCGGGCGGCGCGGCGGTGACCGCTGTCGTGTCCCATTCGGTGGCCGCCGGACGCGAATCGGAATTCATCGCCTGGCAGGACCGGGTGACCGAGGTCGAACGGACATTCCGTGGCTTCCGCGGCTCCGAACTGCACCGCCCGATCCCCGGCCTGCAGGACGATTGGACGATCATCTACTCCTTCGCCACGACCGAGGACCTCGATCGCTGGCTCGAATCACCCCAGCGCCAGGCATTGCTCGCCGAGGCGCCGGACTTCCACGACTTCGAGGTGCATCGCATCGCCAACCCGTACGGGTCGTGGTTTCCGCCGTCCGAGACCGGTGCAGAGGGTGGGCCCGCGTCGTGGAAGACCGCGCTGTCGGTGCTGGTCGGCCTGTATCCGACGGTCGTGATCCTCACCCTGGCCATCGACGAGATCTGGCCCGGCGCGCCGCTGTGGATCAGCCTGCTGATCGGCAACATCCTGTCGGTCAGCCTGCTGACCTGGGTGGTGATGCCGATCGTCACCCGCGCGCTGCGCTTCTGGCTGCGACCGTCGCCGCACCGCGATCCGCGCACCGATCTGCTCGGACTCGCCTGCTCGGTGGGTTTCCTGACCTTCGCCGCGGTGTTGTTCTACCTGGTGACCCGGGTGTGGTGGACCCTGCCGTGAGCCTGGCGGGTGGTCACGCCGAACGCAGCGCGGTGATCAGGTCGCGGATATGCGCGTCGGCGACCGCGTAACCCGGGAAATAGCAACAGATCCGGTCGGCGAACCCGCCGAAGCGGTTCCGGATGGCGGCCGCGCACTGCTCGGGTGTGCCGTACACCGCGAGGGTGGCGAGCATCCGTTCGTCGACGAGGTCGGTCATGGCCGCGACCTCGCCGCGCTTGGACATCTCGTTGAGCTTCGGCTGGAGATCGGCCCAGCCTTCGACCTCGAGGACCGGGCGGTAGGCGGGGGTCGACCCGTAGAAGGCGAGCAGGCGGCGCACACCCACCGACGCCGCGTCGAGTTCGGCGGCAGTGCGTCCCATCGCCACGATGACCTGCGGATAGACGGCCAGATCAGTCAGGTCGCGCCCGGCCCGGTCCAGGCCGTCCGCGATCGCGGGCCAGGTCCGCTCGGCCAGGTGGCGGGCGCTGTTGAACGGCATGACCAGCAGCCCGTCGGCGACTTCGGCGGCGGTCCTGGTCATGATCGGACCGAGCGCGCCGAGGCAGACCTGCGGCATCCCATAGGGATTGGGTCCTGGATCGAAGGTGGGCGCCATGAGCGTGTGCCGGGTGAATTCGCCCTCGAAGCGCAACGGGGTCCGGTCCTGCCAGGCGCTCAGGATCGCCCGCACCGCCAGCACGGTCTCGCGCATCCGGGCGGCGGGGCGCGACCAGGTGCCGCCATAGCGCTTCTCGATATGCGGACGGATCTGGGAACCGAGCCCGAGCCGGAACCGGCCACCGCTCAGCAGGTGCAGGTCGTAGGCGGAATGCGCCAGATGCAGGGGGCTGCGCGGCAGGGCGATGGCGACATTGGTCATCAGGTCGGCGGCGACCGTGCCCGCGGCCAGCGCCAGCGGCAGGAAGACATCGTGCGGGCCTTCGAAGGTGAACAGGCCGTCGGCGCCTGCGCCCACCAGCTGCGCCGCCCGGGACGCGGCGTCGCCGGGACGCCCGTCGAGTTGGAGATCCACCTGCATCGGTCCGCGAGTCATCCTCGCATTCTGGGCAGTGCGGGCGCCGCCGTGGGCGGAATGGCTCAGCGGGTGATGATCGGCACGAGATAGGTGCGCGCGAACGCGGACAGATCCTCGTCGGTGCGCAGTTCGAGCAGACCCGACGGCGCCAGGATCATCGAATGCACCACGCGGCACAGCACTTCGGCGCGTGCCAGCATGTCCGGCGGCTCGGCCAGCAGCCCGGCGGTGACCGCATCGCGCAGGATGGCCTCGGTGGTCAGGATCGACATCGCGACCGTCGGCCCGCTCTCGGTGGTGAGGTGCGGCATCACGCGGTCGGGCTCGAGCACCAGCAGGCGCTGGACCAGCGGGTGATCGCGCCAGCTGCCGACCACGGTCACCAGGATGTCGGCGACGAGATCGTCGAGGTTGTCGTGTTTGTCCGGCAGGGCCTTCAGATCGGTGAGCACGCGCGCGACCTCGCGGGCGAACACGGCGGTGACCACGTCGTCGCGGGAACCGACCCGGCGGTAGACGGTGGCGCGGTCGACACCCGCCTGCCGGGCGATGTCCTCGACGGTCGTCTTCTTGACGCCGACCTGGCCGAACTGGACGAGCGCCGCGTCGAGAATGCGTGCCGCCGCGGAATCGTCGGTTTCGGGGGCATTCGTCGAGGTGACAGGCGCGGCGGTCATGCTGCCACGGTACCAACTCCCGGGCCTTTGCAACATATCTACAGAATTTGTCGCTGCAACATTGCAATCCTTTGTGTCGCATCGTACGGTTGAGGCATGGCTCACTCCGCTGACGCAACGAGGCGTCATCACCGCGAGGAAGCGCACGCGATCAATGCTCGGGACGTGCACTTCGACTTCGGTGATGTGCCGATGCACTACATCCCCGGCGAGGTCTTCGCGACGCACGTCATCAATGTCATGCACCTGGTACTGCCGGAAGGCGAACGGGCGATGGCGCAGGCACTCGCCGAGGCCCTGCCCTACATCGACGACCAGCGACTGCGCGAGGAGGTGCAGGGCTTCGTCGGTCAGGAGACGATGCATGCCAGCAGCCACGCCGGCGCCCGCGACCACCTGCAGTCCATCGGCCTCGACGTCGACTCGATGGTGCAGACCTTCGCCTGGTTCGTCGACCGCATCCTCGGCGATCACGGCCTGACCGGCCGGGCCAAGGAGGAATGGCTCAAGGAACGGCTCGCGCTGTTCGCCGGGATGGAGCACTACACCGCCGTCATCGGCGAATGGCTGCTGGAGAACGACAAATTCGAGGGCCTCGGCATGGATCCGACCATGCTGGACCTGATCCGCTGGCACGGCGCCGAGGAAGTCGAGCACCGCAGCGTGGTCTACGACGCCTACATGTACGTCGACGGTGGTTATGTGCGCAAGGCGCGCACCGCGGTCGCCGCCAGTACCGCGCTGCTGGCCACCTTCATGGTCGCCTCGGCCTACCTGTACGCCAAGGACCCCTCACCGCGTAAAGGCCCGTTCTGGCCGGTGCAGCTGGTGCGGGCGACCGCGCGCGGCATCGTGCCGAACTTCGGGCTGTTCTTCAGCGAGATCCCGCGCTACCTGCGCCCGGGTTTCCACCCGTCACAGCTGGGCCCGATGGACCGCGCACTGCGCTACCTCGCGCACTCACCCGCGGCCCGCGCGGCCGAGCAATGACCGCCCCGGTGGACACGATGGCGCGCCACTACACCCCACCGGCCGCGTTGCGCGCGCTGGGCGTCGTCGTCGACGGCTACCGGCAGCTGTTCGTCGAAGGCCCGGCCGCGACCTTGATCTCGCGGCCGAACCCGGTGCGGCACAGCGGTTTCGAGATCCCGCTCACGATCAGCCGGATCGAGACGATCGCGCAGGACGTCGTCTGCCTGACGCTGTCCTCGCCGACCGGCGACGCACTGCCCGCGTGGCGGCCCGGTTCGCACCTCGATCTCGTGCTGCCCTCGGGCCGCCAGCGTCAGTACTCGCTGTGCGGTGACCCCGAGGACCACCACCACTACCGGATCGCGGTGCGGCGCATCGCCGACGGTGACGGCGGCTCCATCGAGGTGCACGACCAGCTCACGGTCGGCGCGACCCTGCGGATCCGGGGCCCGCGCAATGCGTTCGATTTCATCGCTGCCCCCTCGTATCTGTTCGTCGCGGCCGGGATCGGGATCACGCCGATCCTGCCCATGGTCCGGGCGGCGGCCCGCGCCGGTGCCCGCTGGCAGCTGATCTACCTCGGACGTTCCCGATCGACGATGCCGTTCCTCGACCAGCTCGCCGCGCTCGACGGCGGTCGTGGCCGGGTCGAGATCCGTCCGGACGACGAGTCCGGCGCCCCCGAGCTCGGCGCGCTGCTCGCTCGCGCCGAGGCGGGCGCGTCGATCTACGTCTGCGGTCCGCCGCCGGTGCTCGACGCCGCGCAACGCCATGCCTTCGCGGTCAATCCGACCGGTTCGCTGCACACCGAACGCTTCTCCGCGCTGCCGGTGGTCGACGGCCGCGAATTCGAGGTGACGCTGGCCCGATCGGGGACCACCGTCCGGGTCGGCGCCGACGAGACCGCGCTGGCCGCCATCACCCGGGTGCGCCCGGACGCGGTGTACTCGTGCAGGCAGGGCTTCTGCGGCACCTGCAAGGTCGGCGTCCTGGCCGGCGCGGTCGAGCACCGCGACCGCAAACTCCTCGACGGCGAGCGCGGCTCGCACATGCTGACCTGCGTCTCTCGCGCGGCAGGCGACTCCCTCGTCCTCGATCTCTGAGCAGGGCCGAATCAGAAAGGTCGTCCACATGGGGCGAACAACACTGCAGCTCGACACCTCGTTCGACGTCGTCTCCCCGGCGACCGGCGCGGTGGTCGGCAGCTACCGGATCTTCGACACCGCCGAGGTCGAGGCCACCGTCGCCACGGCGCGCGGGGCGGGGGACTGGTGGGCCGGACTGGGCTTCACCGAGCGGGCCCGCCGGCTGGATGCCTGGCGCGGCGAGATCACCAGGGGGCGCGGCGAACTCGCGCGGATCATACACGAGGAGATGGGCAAGCCGCTCTCCGACGCCAAGCTCGAGATCGCCATGGCGCTCGAACATCTGGCCTGGGCGGCGGCCAATGCGCGTCGGGTTCTCGGACCGCGTCAGGTCCGGCCGAATCTGCTGTCGATGAACCAGGAATGCACACTCGAGTACCGTCCGTTCGGCGTGGTCGGGGTGATCGGACCGTGGAACTATCCGGTGTTCACCCCGCTGGGGTCGGTGTCGTTCGCGCTCGCCGCGGGCAACGCGGTGGTGTTCAAGCCGAGCGAATACACCCCGGGGGTCGGGCTGTGGCTGGCGGAGCGCTTCGCCGAGGTGGTGCCGGAACAGCCGGTGTTCCAGGTGATCACCGGTTTGGGCGGAACGGGTGCGGCGCTGTGCCGGTCCGGGGTCGGCAAGATCGGCTTCACCGGGTCCACCGCTACCGGCAAGCGGGTCATGGCCGCGTGCGCGGAGACCCTGACGCCGGTGCTCATGGAGCTCGGCGGCAAGGACGCGCTGATCGTCGACGCCGACGCCGATCTGGCCGCGGCCGCCGACGCCGCGGTCTGGGGCGGGATGTCGAACGCCGGCCAGACCTGTCTGGGTGTGGAACGGGTGTACGTACACACCGACGTATACGACGAGTTCCTGACCGAACTGGTGGCCCGCGCGGCCGAGCTGCGGGCCGGGACAGGGACCGCGAAGATCGGCCCGATCACCATGCCCAAGCAGATCGGGATCATCCGCCACCACATCGAGGACGCGCTGGCACGCGGCGCGCGGGCACTGCTGGGGGGTGCCGGCGCGATCGACGGGCAGTTCGTGCAACCGACCATCCTGGTCGACGTTCCCGAGGACGCTGCCGCGATCACCGAGGAGACCTTCGGCCCCACCCTCACCGTGTCCCGCGTCCGCGACATGGACGAGGCGATCGAACGCACCAACGCCGGCGCGTACGGGCTGGGCAGCACCGTGTTCTCCCGGCACAACGGCAAGCGGATCGCCGACCGGCTGCGCACCGGCGGCACCTCCATCAATGCCTATGTCGCCCACGCCACCATCACCAGCCTGCCGCTGGGCGGCATCGGCGACTCCGGCTTCGGTCGCGTGCACGGCGCCGACGGACTCAAGGAATTCACCTACGCCAAGGCGACCACGCGGCAGCGCTTCCCGCTGCCGCTGGCCCTGACCACGTTCACCCGCAGCGAGACCACCGACGCGATCGTCGATCGCCTGGTCACCGTGCTGCACGGAAGGAATCGGTAACCATGGCAGCAACCGAACACCGTCACATCGTCGTGATCGGTGCCGGATTCGGCGGCATCGCCCTCGCGATCAAACTGCGCGAGGCCGGCTTCGACGATCTGACGATCATCGAACGCGCCGCCGACCTGGGCGGGACCTGGCAGGCCAATACCTACCCGGGCTGCGCGTGCGATGTGCCCTCCCAGCTCTACAGCTACTCCTTCGCGCCCAATCCGGACTGGTCGCGGACCTACGGCAAGCAGTCGGAGATCCTGGCCTATCTCCGGTCGGTGGCGGCGGACTTCGACGTCGTCCGCCACATCCGGCTCAACACCGAACTGCTCGACGCCCGCTGGGACGAGAAGCGCTCGCTGTGGCGGCTCGAGACCTCCGGCGGCACGCTCACCGCCGACTACCTGATCTCGGCCGCGGGCATCTTCGCCGAAGCCAAGTACCCGACGCTGCCCGGTCTGGACACCTTCGCGGGCAAGACCTTCCACTCGCTGCACTGGGAGCACGAGCACGACCTCACCGGCGAACGAGTCGTGGTGATCGGCACCGGCGCCTCGGCGGTGCAGTTCATCCCGGAGATCCAGCCGAAGGTGGCCGCGCTCACCGTCTTCCAGCGGTCCGCGCCGTGGATCATCCCCCGGATGGACCGGTCGACACTGGACCTCGAACGTTTCCTGCTGCGCCGGATTCCTCTGGCGGGCAAGGCAGTACGCGGTGCCTGGTACGCGGCGATCGAAGGGTTCGGGCTGGTCGGCTTCGTCGACAACCGGTTCCGGCACCCCTACGAACTGCTCGGCCGCTGGCAGCTGCGCCGTCAGGTGCGTGACCCGCAGCTGCGCAAGACGCTGACCCCGGACTACATGATCGGCTGCAAGCGGGCGATCTTCTCCGACGCCTATCTGCCCGCCCTCGACCAGGACAATGTCGACGTGGTGACCGACGGCATCGCCGAGGTGCGGCCACGCTCGGTCGTGACCCGCGCCGGGGTCGAGATCCCGGCCGACACGATCATCTACGGCACCGGATTCGACACCGCGCCCTCGGTCTACGACCGCATCGTCGGCAACGAGGAAGCCTCGGTCGGTGACCTCATGCGGAAACACCGCAAGACCTACCTGGGCACCGCCATCGCCGGGTTCCCCAACTTCTTCCTCACCCTCGGCCCGTTCGGCGCGGTCGGTAACCAGTCGGCGATCTTCATGATCGAATCCCAGGTCGCCTACATCGTCGACGCGCTGAACACCCTGCGTGACCAGGGCGCGCACCGGGTGGAGGTCCGGCACCGGGCCCAGGACGAGTTCATCGAGGAGATGCACCGCCGCAGCCAGTCCACGGTGTGGCTCACCGGTGGCTGCGACAGCTATTACACGACACCGGACGGGCGCAATGCCGGTCTGTACCCGAGCTGGAGTTTCGAGTACCGCAAACGCACCAGCGCCTTCGACGCCGAGTCCTACGAGGTGAGTGCCTGATGGAGCTGTCCGCGTTCAACCCGCTCGGCCTGTTCGGCCGCCGGTCCTACGACGTGCGTAACAAGACGGTGCTGATCACCGGCGCCGGCCAGGGGATCGGCCGGGAGCTGGCCGAGATCCTGTACGCGCGTGGCGCTTTCGTGGTCGTCGTCGATGTCGACGCGGTCGCCGCCGAGGCCGCCGCGGCGGGGCTCGGCTCGCGCGCGCTGGCCGTCGGGGCCGACGTGCGCGACCGTGCGGCGATGGCCGCCGCCACCGAGCTCGCCGTGGCATCCTTCGGGCATCTCGATGTCGTGGTGGCCAATGCCGGGGTCACCCCGAAACCGGCGACCGTGCGCACGATGGACCCCGGCGACTTCGATCGCGTGCTGGCGATCAACCTCGAAGGCTGCTTCAACACCGTGCATCCGGCGCTGGACCACGTCATCGCGGCGAGCGGGCATGTCGTGGTCATCTCGTCGTGCGCGTCGTTCGCGCCGGGCATGGGCGGGTCGCCGTACATGATGAGCAAGGCCGCGGTCGAGCAGTTCGGGCGCGCGCTGCGAGTCGAGCTCGCCGCGGCCGGAGCCAGCGCCGGGGTCGCCTATTTCGGTGTCGTCGACACCGAGATGACCCACGCCATGTTCGACCGCGACGATCTCGGCCGGGAACTCGACGAACTGCTGCCCTGGCCGTTGAACGTGCGGATCAGCGCCGAGCAGGCCGCGACCGTGATCGCCGACGGGATCGCGCGGCGCGCGGCGCGGACCATCGCCCCCGCCGGGTGGGAGCCGTACGCGCTGCTGCGCGGTGCGGTCAACGTGGTGCTGGACGCGCAACTGGCCGGCAGCGGAAAGGTCAAGGACCTGCTCGAGCGGGTCGAGCAACGGACCATCGGATGAGAACCCCGGCCGCGCGCGGGTCGTTGCGGGCCAGGGCCGCGCGGTTGTTCGCCGAGCAGACGGTGCGGCCGCTGGCGGCGGCACTGCCGGTCAACACCGCGACCCTGCCGGTGGCGCGGCTGGTCATCGACGCCGCGATGCGGATCGTCGGGCCGAGCCTGCCGGGCACGGTCGTGCACCGCCGCGACCACGACGGGGTGCGCGGTGAGTTCGTCACCGGGCCTAAGGCGATGCGCACCGACGCGGTGATCCTGTACGTGCACGGCGGCGGCTTCGTCGCGGGCTCGGTCGCCGCGTATCGCGGGGTGGCCTCACGGCTGTCGACGGCGACCCGCACGCCGGTGTTCGTCGTCGACTACCGCCTGGCGCCGGAACATCCGAGCCCGTGCGCCCAGCTCGACGTCGCGCGGGCCTACCGCTGGCTGCTGGGACGCGGATACGCGCCGGACCGGATCGTGGTGGCCGGCGATTCGGCCGGTGGCTTCCTCGCCGCCGACCTCGTCGTCACCACGGCGGGCCGACGCGGACCCGCACCGGCCGGGCTGGTGCTGTTCTCGCCGATGGCCGATCTCGGACTGCGGATCGCACACACCGGTGACCGCAATCGTGACGGGGTGATCTCCTACGCGCTCTCGCTCAAAGCGGTCGCCCACTTCACCAGCGAACAGCTCGAACTGCGGCCCGAACACGGAACGAACCTGCCGCCCACCCTGATCCAGACCGGCGGCGCGGAGTACTTCGCCGCCGATGCCATCGAACTCGCGGCCCGGCTGCGCCGCGCGGGGGCGGCGTGCGAGCTACAGGTGTGGGCCGATCAGATGCACGTGTTCCAGGTCATGCCCGCGCTCGCCCCCGAGGCCAGGTTCGCCTTCGGCGCCGCGGGCCGATTCGTCACTTCTCTCCTCGACACCGAAGCCGCGACCGCGGTCTGACAGACGGAAAGACTCCACATCATGTCGACACCACGTTTCGAAACCCTCTGTGCCGCATTCCAGTACAACGCGGCCATCGACCCCGACGCCGTCGCGTTGCGCACCCCGGGCGACACCCAGACCGCGACCTGGCGCGAATACGCCGCCGGGGTCCGCGACGCCGCGGCCGGTCTGGCCGCCCTCGGTGTGCGGCGCGGCGACACCGTCGCGCTGATGATGGGCAACCGCGTCGAGTTCTATCCCCTCGAGGTGGGCGCCCAGCACATCGGCGCCACCTCGTTCTCGGTCTACAACACGCTCTCCGCCGACCAGCTCGCCCACGTTCTCGGCAATGCCGGTGCGCGCGTGGTGATCTGCGAGCCGCAGTACGTGGCGCGGGTGCGCGAGAGCGGCGTGGCGCTCGATCACATCGTCTGTGTCGACGAGGCGGTCGAGGGGACCGTGCCGGTGGCGGAGATGATCGCCGGTGGCGCGGCCGATTTCGATTTCGACGCCGCCTGGCGCGCGGTCGAGGCCGAGGACGTGGCCACCCTGATCTACACCTCGGGCACCACCGGCAACCCCAAGGGTGTCGAGACCACCCACGCGAACCTGATGTTCCAGGCCTTCAGCCTCGGCGACGTGCTCGGCTTCGAGTTCGGTGACTCGATCACCTCGTTCATGCCGAGCGCCCACATCGCCGACCGGCTCACCGCGCTCTACCTCCAGGAGGTGTTCGGCACGCAGGTCACCGCGGTGTCGGACCCGAAACTCATCGTTGGCGCGCTGGCGGATCTGCGCCCGACCATCTGGGGCGCGGTGCCGCGGGTGTGGGAGAAGCTCAAGGCCGCAATCGAATTCGTGGTCGCCAACGAGCCCGACGAGACCCGCAAGCAGGGTATGCAGTGGGCACTGGCGGTGGGTGCCAAGCGCAGCGGATACCAGCTGGCCGGGCAGCCCATCCCCGACGAGGTGGCCGCGGAATGGGCCAAGGCCGACGAACTCGTGCTGTCGAAGCTGCGCGCCAAGCTCGGTTTCGACCGGGTGCGGTTCGCGCTGTCGGGCGCCGCGCCGATCCCGCCGCAGACCCTCGGCTTCTTCGCCGGACTCGGCGTGCCGATCTCCGAGATCTGGGGCATGTCGGAGCTGTCGTGCATCTGCAGCGTCAGCCACCCGGACGACACCCGCCTCGGCACCGTCGGCAAACTGCTGGCCGGCATGGAGTCGCGGATCGCCGAGGACGGGGAACTGCTGGTGCGTGGCCCGCTGGTGATGAAGGGCTACCGCGGCGAGCCGGAGAAGACCGCCGAGGCCGTCGACGCCGACGGCTGGCTGAGCACCGGTGACGTGGTGACCGTCGACGAGGACGGCTACCTGCGGGTGGTCGACCGCAAGAAGGAACTCATCATCAACGCCTCCGGCAAGAACATGTCGCCGACCACCATCGAGCACGCGATCAAGGCGGCGACCCCGCTGATCGGCGCCATGGCCACCATCGGCGACGGACGGCCCTACAACACCGCGCTGATCGTGCTCGACGCCGAGAGCGCGGAACCGTATGCGGCACAACACAATCTGGCCGACGCCTCGGCCGCGGCACTGGCCGTCGACCCGGAAGTGGTCAAGCAGATCGCCGCCGGAGTGGCTGCGGGCAACACGAAGCTGGCGCGGGTCGAGCAGGTCAAGCGGTTCCGGATCCTGCCGGTGTTCTGGGAAGCCGGCGGCGACGAGGTGACCCTGACCATGAAGCTCAAGCGCAAGGTGATCGCGGAGAAGTACGCCGCCGAGATCGCTGCCCTCTACGCCGAGAACCCGGGCGAGGACGTCCTCGAACCGGCCTGATCGCACCGGGACAGACGGCCGACGGTGCCGTCTGTTTCCCGCCGGATTCGTGCATCCGGGTGCTGCACCCCGCCGTCGCCGAGGTCGCCGGTTCGCTGGGCACCTCGGCGGCGGTGATCGGGACCGCCCTGGCGTGCGGGCCGATCGGGTATCTGGCGGGGCTGGTGCCGCTGGTCGACCGGTTCGCGCCACGGACCGACTCCAGGCCGACCCCGCCACCGCCCCGGCGGCCGACGCCACCGCCAGTACCGCGAACTGCGCCGCCACCACGGACGCATCGGGAGCCTCCCCAGGTGATCGCGGAGACGATTCGCACAGCCACGGCGCGCTCGTACTACCGGTCGTTCGCCGGCGGGGGTGTGGACTCGGTCGCGGCGGCTGCCAACACGGGGTGCGCGTACAGGTCAGGAGATGTCGGCGTGGTTACGTCTCACGGTGATCGGAATCGAAACGCTGGACCGTGACGATTCCTATCCAGTCGTCGGTCGAGTACGGGAATTGCCCGCCAAGTGCGTATCGCCTCGCCAGATCTGGTATCCGTGCGTGATCGCATTCAGCGAAGTCGTATTTGGCCAACAAAGTCGTCAAACCTCGTGGCGTGAAGCCACTGCGGTACGGTTCACCACCGTACCGGCCTGACCTGGCGGTACGGCGAGCCCCAGCGATGACATGATCACCGGTGACGATTTCAGGGTCGCCGTAATCGAGAATCAATCGGCTACCGGGCGCGGACAATTCCGCGAGATCCGCGACGGTACGCTCGAACGCCTCTGGAGTCAGGTAGAAGCTGACCCCGATCCAGGTCACCAAACACCGCCGCGAAGGGTCGAACCCGGCTTCGGTAAGACGTTCGGGCAACGAGTCGTGTTCGAAATCGCAAGGAACCCATCGGACCCGAGAATCAGCAGGGATGTCGTTGCTGTCGTTGAGACGAAGTTTCTCGAGTTGGGTCGACGGTGCATCGACCTCGAATATCGATACGCCGACATCCTTGATCCGAAGGCTGGTGGTATCGAAGCCCGCCCCCAGCAGGACGATCTGATCGATGCCGGTGGCAATCGCTCGACGGCAAGCATCGTCGGTGTATCGGACCCGCAGAACGACGTGGGAATGAAGGCCTGTGTAGTAGTGGTCCGACGCCAGCAGCGCGGCACGCGCAAGGGGCGGGAAAGCCAGCAGTGGAGCAAACCGTCCGGCGTACATGCGCGAGTACCGATCATCGAGCAGTCGTCGATCTACGGGTTGAAGCGACTCCGCAGCGCGTTGTGCGGCATTGAATTGAGCTGACAGGCTGGGTCGGTGGTCGATGCGACGCCGATTCATGAAGCCACGATGCCACAGCCTCAGGCGGTGCGTCACGCGATGGTATAGAGGATACGCCAGCCTCGAGCTGACCTGCTACCGTGTGCTCGGTGCCGCGGCGGGCGGTGTCGAGCGAGTCGCCGGTGACCGACACGTCTGATTCGGCCGGAGTCAGGCCTTTCGCCACCTAGGCTTTCGATGTCAGGGAGGACCCGAATATGGCCGAACGCTCACGCACCGTCGTTGCCGCGGAGGTTCAGGACGTTCTCAACTACTTCGGTGCCTGCCCGATCTGTGGTCATCCGGCCCGCGCCCGGTTGATCACGGCGCAGTTCGCCGATGGCCGGGTGTGCAGTCAGACCGTTGCCGAATGTGGTGGCTGGTGCGGATGGAAGGGGCCGGTGGATGCTACTCCGATGACCGGTGACGCGGTGGTTACGGCACAGGGCCGCAACGAGATCGGGGCGGTCACCGAGGCAGGCGATTCGGGTTCGTGTGCACCGGGATTCGTGGTCAGCGGCCGGAGTTGATCAGGGCCCGGACGTAGGGGTCGGGGGAGGCGGCCAGGTGGGTGGTGGGGCCCTGGTCGAGGATCCGGCCTTCGTGCAGGACTACGAGGTGGTCGGCGAAACCGCCGGTGGTCAGTAGGCGGACCTCGTTGCTGATCGCGAGTACTGCGGCGCCGGAATCGGCGTAGGCACGCAGTGATGTCCAGACTCCGTAGGACGTGCCCGCGTCGAGGGAGTTGGCCGGGCCGTCCGCGACGAGGATTGGTGGGGCGGGGAGCAGGGCTGCGGCGAGGGCGGCGCGCTGGATCTGGCCGCCGGAGTGCTGGCCGGGGAGCAGCTCGAGTGCGTCGACGGGGTAATGTGCTGCGGCGCAGGCTCTTTCGATCGTCCATGCGCCGTGGCGCTGCTCCGATGCGCGAAACTGGGAGCCGACGGTCAGCTGGGAGTCGAAGGCGGCCACACCTTCCTGAGGTACGTAGCCGACGACATCTTCCGGCAGCGGCCCCTGATCCGGTGCGATCACCACACCATCGACGACGACCTGCCCCTGGCATCGCGCCGTCGACGGCAGCCTGCCGGTGAGCGCTGCGGCCAGCATGGTCTTACCGGCGCCGGGCCCGCCGAGAACGGCGGTGATCCGGCCACGCGGCACGACGAGGTCCACCTCCGCCAGCACGGTCTCCTGCCACCGGTCGTTGTCGATCCGGACGGTGAGGCGACGCAGTTCCGTGGTCATGAGCCGGCTTTCTGGAAGGGGCAGGATCGGTTCATCACAGCCTAGGGCTGGGTCGGCATGCGGGCATGGCCGCCGGAGCTCGCCGCCGGGCCCGACTACGCCGCGGGGAGGAGATCGTCGCCGAAGATCAGTAGGCAGCGCAGGGCCAGCTCGATGTGGACGCGGCGGGTTTCGATCGGGTGGCCCAGGCGGCGTTCCGCCTGCTGGAGGCGGTAGCGGATGGTGTTGGCGTGGACGCCGAGACGGGCCGCTGTGGCGCCGATACCGCCTCCGCTGCACAGGAATTCGCGCACCGTGTCGCGCAGGCGGGCCACCGGCTCGCTGCGGTCGGCCAGTGGGCCGAGTTCGCGTGCGATGAGGGCGCGGACGGAGTCGAGATTGCCGTCGCCGGTGAGCAGGCAGACCAGGTCGACGTCCTGGTAGGCGGTGACCGGTGCGGCGATGCGGGCGCTGGTCGCGATCCGGTGCGCCGCACGGGCTTCCAGATAGCTGCGGCGAAAACCGTCCACGCCGGGCGCCGGGGTGCCGACGGCGAGGTGGATGTGCGGGATCGGCGGTGTGGGCAGCTCGGCGACGGCCGGGCGATGCCGGGTGCCGACCCAGGCCCACAAGCCGTGCGCGCCACTGTCGACAAGCAGCGGCGGCGCGGCGCCGAGTGCCTCGGCGACCCGGTTCGCGTGCTCGCGCAACATGTGTCCGGCCTGCCGGGCGGGCACCTCGCGGTCGGTCCACAGGACCAGGGCCGTCTGATAGTCGTCCATCCGATGATCGAGATGGTCGGGGGAATCGGCCGTCGGCGCGGGCTCCCCGCGCAGAATGGCCTGGACGGTCTCGGCGCGATGGGCGTCGGCGCTGCGCGTGTGGTACTCGTGCTCGTCCATGTACGCGGCGACGATGTCGTCGAGGCAGGTGTCGAGCCACAGCGTGCTGCGTTCCCAGAAGGTGACCAGGACCAGCCCGCGCAGCTCGGCATCGGGGATCTGCTGGTGCAGCACCCGCGTGATGTAGCGCCACAGCCCGCGCTGGGCGGCACGATAGGACTTGAGCAGCATGTCCACGCCGTAGCCGCGGCGCGCGACGGTGCGGGCACCGTCGACGGCTTCGGTCGGCGGGTGCGCCTCGAAATGCGTGCGGCCGATCACCGCGAGAAAACTCAGCCAGTGCGCCCTGGTGGCCGCGCGGACTTCCCGATGGAGTTCGGCATCGGTGAGGTAGTGGGGGAAGGTCTCCTGGATCGCGGCATCGACCGCGGCCAGCACCAGTTCGCTCGCCGACTCGCTGCGCATCCGCTGGGCGAAGGCGGTCAGCCACTCGAGGGCGAGGGCCTTGTCGGCGGCGGTGGTCGATTCACCACGGCGTTCCGTGCCAGGGCGCGCCGTCCTCACTGCGCGGCGTGGTGGTCGAGCCGAGGTGCCTGCCCGGTGGGCGTGGGTGTGCTGTCGAGGTGAGCGGATGCCGGCATGTCAGCACCCTAACCCAACCGGACTTGCCTGTCCGGATGTTTTCCGGGTTCGCCGGGGCATTGTGTGCGCACACCAGTCACCGGTGCGTGCTTGGCGCCGCCGACAAATCCGGAAAGCCCGGTTGGTGCGGCGGGGCGGCGCTGCTACCTTCCTACCGGTCGACGTCCGGCGGTACACGCATCCCGTACAGCGTCGTACCGGAAAGCCGCCAGACGTCGGCTCGATTTTACGGGGTATCGCGCACGGTGTCCGCCCCGGCGAACGCGCGGGCGCGGTTCGCCTCCGCGCCGGAACCGGCGGTGGGTAGCGTTGACGGATGAGTTCGCCACGCCGTGCCAACCGGGGACCAGCTGCCGCCGCCGAGAATCGCGTCGCCCTGCTCGCCGCGGCGAAGGCCACCTTCGTCGAGCACGGGCTGGACGCACCGCTGAACCAGATCGCGCGCGCGGCCGGCGTCGGGCAGGGCAGCCTCTACCGGCATTTCCCCACCAGGGAGGCGATCATCCTGGCGGTGTTCGACGAGAACCTCGGACAGCTGGAGGCCATGGTCGCCAAGGTCGACTCGACCCTCGACGAGCTGCTGGCCGAGATGTTCGACCAGATCGTCGATGTCGCGGTGCTGTTCGAGCTGTTCCGGTTCGCCGACAGCAGCGACCCGCGGCTGGCCGAGATCATCGGCCGCCTCTACGCCCTGCTCGACGAGAAGCTCGGCGACGACAGCAGCCGGGGCAGCATCCGCCGCGGTGTCACCGCCGAGGACATCTTCCTGTCGGTCGGCATGCTGGCGGGACTGCTGAACAAGACCCCCGAACAGGAGCGGCCGTCGGTCGCGAAGAAGTGCCGCGCGCTGCTGCTGCGCGCGCTGTGTGACTGACGGTGGGACCGCCGGTCGGGTGCGACCGGCGGCCCCGGCCCTCAGACCGACACGGTGGTGTCGGCGGGATCGATCGCGGCGGCGCGGGCCAGCGTCGCCCGCGCCATCTTGATGTGCGCGGCGTCGACAAGCACACCGTCCACACCGACGGCGCCGCGTCCGGCCGCTTCGGCCTCCCGGTAGGCCGCGATATTACGTTCCGCCAGTGCGATTTCCGCCGCGGTGGGGGAGTAGACGGCATTGGCGATCGGCACCTGGCTCGGGTGGATCGCCCACTTGCCCGTGTAGCCGAGCAGCGAGGCGCGCTGGGCGTCGCGCTCGTAACCGGCGAGATTGCCGTAGTCGGGGAACGGCGCGTCGATGGCATCGATGCCCGCGATACGGGCCGCGACCAGCACCTTGTTGCGGGCGTAATGCCAGAAGTCGCCGGGATAGTCGCCGAGCGGTTCGAAATTGGTGTCCACCCGCGCACCCTGGGACAGCGAGAAATCGCCGACACCGAAGATCAGGGTGTCCACCCGCGGGCTGGCGACGGCGATCGCCTCGGCATTGGCCAGACCCTCGACCTCTTCGATCAGCACCTCGAGGCGGATCTTGTGTTCGAGCCCGAGTTTGTCCTCGAGCTGGGTCAGCAGCACATCGACCCACCACACGTCGCGGGCGGTGCGCGCCTTGGGCACCACGATGGTGCGCAGGTGCGCGCCGGCGCGGCTGACCACCTCGATGATGTCGTCGTGGCACCAGCGGGTGTCGAGGGCGTTGATCCGGATCGCGGGAACCGTGCGGCCCCAATCGAGTTCGGTCAGCGCGGAGATGGCCTTCTCCCGTGACTGCTCCTTGAGCGCCTCCGGGGTCGCGTCCTCGAGGTCGAGGAACACCAGGTCGGCGCCGCTGGACAGGGCCTTGGCGAACATGTGGTCGTTGCAGGCGGGCAGCGCGAGTTCGGAGCGCCGGATCAGCAGGGTCATCGTGGAATCCTTTGTCGTGGGGGGAGACTCACAGCACGCCGCGGCGGTGCAGGTCGTCGATGGTCGCGGCGTCGAGGCCGAGCAGCTCGCCGTAGACCTCGGCGTTGTGCTCGCCGAGCCGGGGCCCGAGGTGCGCGATCCGGCCCTGCGCGGCGGAGAAACGCGGCACCGGTGCCTGCACGGTCATGGTGCCCAGTTCGTCGTCGGCGACGGGCACGAACACCTCGCGGTGGCGCAACTGTTCGTCCTCGACGAGATCGGTGATGTCGTACACGGGGGCCGCGGCCACCTGTTCGGCGTCGAACACCTTCATCGCCTCGGTAAGGGTTTGACGCGAAACCCATTCGGCGACAACATCGTCCACCTCACGAGCCCGGGCGAGGCGGCGTTGCGGATCACCGAAGTCGACATCGTCGACCAGGTCGGCGCGGCCGATCGCGCGGAACACCCGCAGGGCCAGCGCGGGCGAGCTGCCCGACATCGCCAGCCATTTCCCGTCGGCCGTGCGATAGGTGTTGCGGGGGGCCGAGATGTCCCAGCGGTTGCCCGCGCGCTGGGCCACGATGCCGAGCTGGTCGTAGCTGAGCAGCGTCTGTTCCAGCAGCCGGGTGAGCGGATCGACCAGATTGATATCGATCAGCTGACCCGGCCCGCCGTGCACGTCGCGGTGATAGAGCGCCATGAGCACGGCATAGGCGGCATTGAGTGAGGCCACGCCGTCGGCCAGCATGAACGGTGGCAGCGTCGGCGGGCCCTGTGCCTCGCCGGTGATGTGGGCGAACCCGCTCATCGCCTCGCCCAGCGTGCCGAATCCGGGACGCTCGCTCTTGGGGCCGGTCAGCCCGAAACCGGTGATGTGCAACATGATCATGCGCTCGTTGACCGCGCGCAGGCTGTCGTAGTCCAGACCCCACTTGCGCAGAGTCTGCGGCCGGGTGTTGGTGACCACCACATCGGCGGTCGCGACCAGCTCGCGCAGCAGCGCCTGACCTTCGGGCACGCGCAGATCCAGGGTGATCGATCGCTTGTTGCGCGACACCGACTTCCACATCAGCCCGACATCGCCGCGTTGCGCGCCCCAGGTGCGGATCGGGTCGCCGCCGGTGGGCTGCTCGATCTTGATCACCTCGGCACCGAATTCCCCGAGATAGGTGGCGGCCAGGGGCGCCGCCGCGAGCGTGGCGAGATCGAGCACCCGCACGCCGTCGAGCATGGCTTGGCTCATCTCACACCACGGTGCTGCTGGGGCGGACGGGCGCGGGCCGGGACAGGCCGAGATGCTCGCGCAGGGTCGTGCCCTCGTAGGCGGTGCGGAACAGGCCGCGCTGTTGCAGCCGGGGCACCACCATCCGGACGACGTCCTCGAACGAGCCGGGCATATGCGTGGCGGCCAGCACGAAACCGTCGCAGGCGTCACCGTGGAACCACTCCGCCATCTGATCGGCGACCTGCTCGCCGGTGCCGACGAACCGCGGCCCCTGCAGCAGGGTGGCGCGATGCCCGGCCAGATCCCGCACGGTGACGGTGCCGCCGATATGGGTGCGCAGGTTCTGCACCAGCCCGCGGATACCCGAGACCGAGGCGATCAGCTCGTCGGTGACCGGGTCGTCGAGATCGTGCTGGGCGAAGTCGTAGTTCATCAGCTCCGAGAGCAACGTCAGCGACGCCATCGGATGCACCAGATCCTCGAGCAGCATGGCCTCGCGTTCCCTGGCGTGCTGTTCGGATTCGCCGACCACCGCGTAGGCCATCGGGCAGATCCGCACCGAGGCCGGATCACGGCCCGCGTCGGCGATCCTGGCCTTCTGATCGGCGTAGTGGTTGCGGGCCACCTCCAGGCCCGGATCACCGGTGAAGATCAATTCCGCCCAGCGCGAAGCGAATTCGCGGCCACGCCCGGACGAACCCGCCTGGATGATCACCGGCCTGCCCTGCGGCGTGCGCGGCACGGTGAGCGGTCCGCGCGCGGAGAAGAACCGGCCGGAGTGCCGCAGTTCGTGCACCTTGGCCGGATCGGCGAAGTAGCCCGCCGCCCGGTCGTGCACGATCGCGCCGTCGTCCCAGGTGTCCCACAGGCCGGCGACCACCTCGAGGAATTCGTCGGCGCGGTCATAGCGCTCGTCGTGCCCGAGATGGGCGTCCACGCCGAAGTTCTGTGCCTCGCTGTCGTTGACCGAGGTCACCACGTTCCACGCCGCCCGGCCGGCGGAGAGGTGATCGAGGGTCGCGAAGGTCCGGGCGACATGGAACGGCGCGTAGTAGGTCGTGGAATAGGTTGCGCCCAAACCGATGTGGGAGGTGCTCTGGGCCAGCACCCCCAGCACCACCCCCAGGTCCAGCTTCACCGGACGGGCGCCGGTGCGCACCGCCTCCTCGACCGACCCGCCATAGATGCCGGGCATGGCCAGCCGGTCGTCGAAGAACATCAGATCGAAGCAGCCCTCCTCCAATTGCCGCCCGATCTTCGCGTAATACGACGCGTCGAGATAGCCGTGCTCGGTAGCCGGGTGCCGCCAGGAACCCGAATAGACCGAGGTGTTGCCCGCCTGCATGAATGCGACCAACGTCATCCGGTCGCCGTGCCTCATCGCCATCATTGGAATCTAACATCTGACATATCAGATTTCAAACCTGGTACCTCTGGCCTGTTAAGCTTCGCGGATGGCAACCGACATCGCAGGGACCGTGCGCGAACGGGCGGCGCGAGAGCTGCGCGATCGCATCCTCACCGGGGCGCTGCCCGCCGGCACCCGCATCGACCTCGACGCCATCACCGACGAGTTCGCGACCAGCCGCACACCGGTGCGCGAGGCCCTGCTCGAACTGTCCTACGAGGGCCTGGTGCGGGTCGCGCCGCGCAGCGGGATCACCGTGATCGGGATCAGCCCGGCCGACATCATGGACAGCTTCACCCTCCTCGGCATCCTCACCGGGCAGGCCGCGGCATGGGCGGCGCTGCGCGCGAGCACCCCGGAACTGGACCAGCTGCGCGCACTCGCCGCCGACGTCGCCGCACGCGCCGGGGACGACGCCATCGGCGACGCCAACTGGCGCTTCCATCAGGAAGTGCACCGGGCCGCGCACTCGCCACGGCTGCTGACCCAGATCAAACAGGCTGTGCGGGTGGTGCCGTCGAACTTTCTGCGGCTGTTCCCCGAGCACGAGCAGCACTCACTCGACGATCACGACCAGCTCATCGACGCGCTCGGTGAGCGGGACGCGGTGCGCGCCAGGGAGATCGGCGAACGGCATGTGCTCGATGCGGGTCGCTCGCTCACGACGTGGCTGGAACACAACGCGACTCGCGGGCCGGAGTCAGCCTCGGGGTGAGCGGTGCGATCCGGTGACGGCGTGCACGAGCCGGCCGGGCAGTTCGGGCGCGGTGCTCGCGCGGGTGATCACGTGCAGCACGATCACCCCGACCAGCGCGTCGGAGATCTGCTGCAGTGGCGCGTCGGCGTCCAGTTCGCCGAGCGCGCGCGCCGTTTCGAGGCGGGCCTGTAGCGCCGAGGACGCACCCAGCGCATCGCGCACCTGCAGGCCGACCTGCTCGTCCTCGGCCGCGGCCGCGACCAGTGAGCGGAACAGCACCGCGTTGCCCGGCTCGTCGGCGAAGACGAACACCGTGGTGAGCCAGGCGGTGAGATCGGCGCGCAGGTCGCCGGTGTCGGCCGGGACGAACGACTCGGGCAGCAGCAGGCCCTCGAGCAGGCAGTCGGCGACGAGCCCGGCCTTGGAGGGCCACCACCGGTAGATGGTCTGCTTGCTGACTCCGGCCGCGGCGGCGATGCCCTCGATGGCCAGGTGATCCCAGCCGCGTGCCGCGAACTGGGCAGCGGTGGCCTGGAGGATCGAGATCCTGGCCGCCTCGCTGCGCACCGCTCCGCGCCGTCCCTGCGTCATGGTCGAGATGATACCTCGATTACCTATACGGACCGTCTCGTATAGTTGGTGCACCCCCGAGGTGAGGACGGCAATGGCGGAATTTCTGTACCGGTTGGGCAATCGCTGCGCGCGCAGGCCGTGGACCGTGATCAGCAGCTGGCTGGTGATTCTCGGGCTCGGGGGTGCGGGATTCGGGATCGGATTCGCCGGGCTGGCAACCTCGTTCGACATTCCCGGTCTGCCGTCGTCGACGGTGATCACCGAACTCGAAGGCGCGCTGCCGGACTACGCGGGTGCCTCGGGCAGCGTCGTGTTCCGCACGACGGACGGGAACCCGCTGACCGAACCGCAGCGGGCCGCGATCACCGAACTGGCGGGCGGCCTGACCGAATCGAAGGATGTGGCAAAGGTTTTCGACCCGTTCCGGATGGAACAGGAGCGGGTGGCCGGCCGGGCCCAGGTCACCGGCGGCGCCCAGTTCATCTCGGCGGGCCGGGCGCGCTCGGACGCCGAACAGGCGCAGCTCGACGCCGCGCTGGCCCGGGTGCGGTCCGAACGCACCGATGTCGAAGCCCGCATCGCCGCGACCGGCGACCCGGCCGGATCACTGCGCGAGCGGTTGCGCGTGCTCGCCGACGAGGAGGCCGATGTCGACGCGGAAGCGGCGCGACTGGCCGCGACCAGGACCGGACTGGACCGGCAGGCGGCCATGCTCGAGGACGGCAGGGCGATTCTCGCACTGGCCGAACCGATCCGCGCCGTCTCGGCGGACGGTTCGACCGCGGTGGTGACCGTGAGCTTCACCGAGCCACGGCTGGAACTGGCCGACAGTTCCAAACGCGCCGTCATCGAATATGTCGACAGCCATCCGATCGAGGGCGTCGAGGCCGGGATCTCCGGGGAGATCGCGCAGGGCATGCCCGCGATCTTCGGGGTCGCCGAACTGGTCGGCATCGGGTTCGCGGCGGTGGTGCTCGGGGTGGTGCTGCGCACACTGGTCGGGGCGGCGATTCCGCTGGTCAGCGCCACGACCGGGGTCGTGGTGGCGCTGCTGGTCGCGCTGTCGTTCTCCGGGGTCGTGCAGATGATGATGACCACGCCCATCCTCGCCATCATGCTCGGGCTGGCGGTCGGCATCGACTATTCGCTGTTCGTGGTCAACCGGCATCGGCGCCAGGTGCTCGACGGCACCGATCTTGTCGAGTCGATCGGCCTGGCCAACGGAACCTCGGGCAACGCGGTCGTTTTCGCGGGCGCGACGGTGGTCATCGCGCTGCTGGCGCTCAATGTAGTCGGCATCCCGTTCCTCGGCTTGATGGGTACGGTCGGCGCGTTCGCGGTGGCCGTCGCGGTGCTGCTGGCCATCACCCTGACACCGGCGCTGCTCGGGCTGGCCGGGCAGCGGGTGATCGGGCGGGGCGGATCGGGTGCGGCGCAGGCGACGGTCGAGCCGATGCGGAACCGGCGTGCGGTGGGGACGGTGATCGGTGTGGCGGTGGTCTTGCTGCTGATCGCCGCGCCGCTGCTGGACATGCGCGTCGGGCTGCCCGACGGCTCCACCGAGCCCGCCGGGTCGCACGCGCAGCGCGCCTATGTCATCACCGAGACCGAATTCGGGGCGGGGGCCAACAGTCCACTGCTGGTGACCGCCCAGCTGCCCGCCGACCTCGACGAGGCGGGCGAGCTGGCCGCGCAGCGGCGGGTCGCGACGGCGATCGCCGAGGTGGACGGGGTGGTCGGGGTCGCGGCGGTCGCGGTCGCCGACACCGGGGGACTGGCGGCGTTCCAGGTGATCCCGGCCGGTGGCCCGAACAGTGACGAGACCGCGCACGTGGTGCGGGAATTGCGGGCGCGGGAGCCGATCGACGGGGCGATCACGCTCGGTGTCGCCGGGCAGGCGGCCATCGACATCGACATCTCCGAACGGCTGGCGCAGGTGCTGCCGCGCTATCTGGCGGTCATCATCGGGCTCTCGCTGCTGATCATGATCATGGTGTTCCGGTCGCTGCTGGTGCCGCTGGTGGCGACCGCGGGTTTCGTGCTGTCGCTGGCGGCCACCTACGGTGCGCTGGTCGCGGTGTTCCAGTGGGGGTGGGGCTCGGCGATCATCGGGTTGCAGACGCCGGGGCCGGTACTGAACTTCCTGCCGATCATCCTGGTGGGCTTCCTGTTCGGGCTCGCCATGGACTATCAGCTGTTCCTCGCCTCCGGGATGCGCGAGGCGCGGGTGCACGGCGCACCGGCCAGGGTCGCGGTGATGGAAGGCCTGCGCGCGGGCCGCGCGGTGGTCTCGGCGGCGGCGCTGATCATGGCGCTGGTGTTCGGCAGTTTCGTCTTCGCCGAGTCCGGCATCGTCCGCTCGATCGGGTTCGGGCTGGCCGTCGGCATCCTCTTCGACGCCTTCGCCATCCGGATGCTGCTCATGCCCGCCCTGCTGCATCTGCTCGGCGAGAGCGCCTGGCGGTTGCCCGCGTGGCTGGATCGGGTGCTCCCGAACGTGGACGTGGAGGGCGCCGCACTCGAAGGGCGCAGGACCGCCACGGCGGGCTAGCGGTCAGCGCACCGAGGGGACGTTCACCGCACCCCGCGCGGTGGCGAGGGAGGCGGCATTGCTGTGGAAGCCCTCGATCACCGGCACCGTGCCGGTCTCGAGGTCGGTCGCGGCGAGCGCGCGTTCCTTGAACGCGCGCGCGGCACTGCTGAGGCGATGGCTCATCACCTCGACGTGGCTCGCGAACTCTTCGGGCAGCGGGCCCCACAGCACGATCTCGATCAGATCGTGCTCCAGGCAGTTGCGCACACCGTCGCGGACCCGGCTATCGGTGCGGAGCAGATCCGGTGCGACGGCCAGCGCGTCGGGCCAGGTGTGGTGCACCGGAACGGCCAGCGGGCCTTCGAGTTCGAGCACGCTCGCGCCGAGGATCTGCAGTGGCCGCAGATCGGTGACATCGGCGAGAACGGCATTCACGTCCCAGCCCGCCATCGACCGGTCGAACAGCCAGCCACCGGCATGGGTGACCACCTCGCGGGCGTCGGTCCCCAGTACGGCCAGCCGGCACCGCAGCGGGTGCCGGTGCGCGTACGCCCACCAGTCGACGATCGGTCCTGCGCCCTGGGCAGCATCCACGAACATTCCATTCCGAGAGATCGAAGCGCTTTTCAGCAGTCGTACTACAAGTCCACCGGCCCTGAGACGGAAAATCGGGAAGCTGTACGAACGGACAAATCTGGACGGTTGACCTGGTATGGGGCGGGGGGAGTGGCCGGCCGTCGAGAGGAGAATCTGATTTCCGAAAATTAGAACGAAACTCTTGACCGTGGTCTCGCTCCGGTGTTAAGCCTGACTTCGAGACAAGTGGCCATGCTGGCTGTGACGCCGAAGGGGATCCGCGATGACGCTGCGATCGGTACTGGACGAAATACGTGAGCGACCCGGAAAAGGCGAGGTCATCCCGATCATCGACCCGGTGACCGAGGAGCAGATCACCGAGTTCACCGACTGTGGGCCCGAGGCGGTCGACGAGGCGGTGGCCCGGGCGAAAACCTCCTTCGAATCCGGCGTCTGGCAGGGGCTGCCCGGACGGGAGCGGGCCAAGATCATGTGGCGGATCGCCGACCTCATGGACGAGCACGCCACCGAGCTCGCTGAACTGGACTCCCTCAACACGGGAATGCCACTTGCTCAGGCGAATATGATCGTTCCCACCTGCGCCGAGTTCTTCCGCTACTACGCGGGCTGGTGTACCAAACTCAACGGCTCGGCCTACGAGGTCCAGATGACCGGCGGGGTGTCCGGCGCCTACGCCGACATGCACGCCTACACCCTCAAAGAGCCCTACGGCGTGGTCGGCCTGATCTTCCCGTGGAACGGGCCGGTGTTCAACGCCTGCGCGAAGCTGGCCCCCGCGCTCGCCGCCGGTTGCAGCAGCGTGGTGAAACCCGCCGAGGAGACGCCGCTGTCGGCGCTGCTGCTGGACCGGCTCATCGCCGAGGCCGGCGTGCCCGACGGCGTGGTGAACCTGCTGACCGGCTACGGGCACACCGCCGGTGCCGCGATCACCGCGCACCCCGATGTGGAGAAGGTGGCCTTCACCGGCTCCACCGAGGTCGGCAAGCAGATCGTGACGGCCTCGGCAGGCAACCTCAAGAAGGTGATGCTCGAGCTCGGCGGCAAGTCGCCGGTGCTGATCTTCGACGACGCCGACCTGGACATGGCGGTGATGATGGCCGCGATGGGCATCTTCGTGCATTCGGGCCAGGGCTGCGTCTGCGGTTCCCGGATCTTCGTGCAGCGCGGGGTGTACGAGCGCGTCGTGGAGGGCATCGCCACCGTGGCGAACAACCTCAAACTGGGCGGCCCCAAGGAAGAGGGCAGCATGATCGGCCCGCTGATCAGCGCCAAGCAGCTCTCGCGCGTCATGGGCTACATCGACGAGGGCAAGTCCGACGGTGTCGAGGTGGTCACCGGTGGTCACCGCCTCGACCGCAGCGGCTATTTCGTGCATCCGACCGTGCTCACCGATGTCGATCCGGCCACGAGCAGGCTCTACCGCGAGGAGATCTTCGGCCCCGTGGTGACGATCCTGCCGTTCGACGACGAGGACGAGGCGGTCGCGCTGGCCAACGACACCTCCTACGGCCTGGCCGCCACCGCGTGGACCACCAATCTCAGCCGCGCGCACCGGCTCGCCAAGCGGCTACAGGCCGGCACTGTCTCGCTGAACTGCCAGCTGGTGTTCGACCACGGGGTGCCCTTCGGCGGCTACAAGCAGTCCGGCTGGGGTCACGAGTTCGGGCGTGAAGGCGTCGAGTCGTACATGAAGACGAAGTCGGTCTGGGCCCAGCTCTGAACCGGTAGCGAGAAGCGGCGGCGGGTGTCCCGGCCGCCGCTGCTCGCGTTCGTGGGTCAGTCCACGAACAGGTCACGCGTGGGGTTGGCGCCGCCGCCGTAGCGGGACAGGTCATCGATTCCGGCGAACCGCGTGACGGCCTCCGCGTCGAGGAAACACCGGCCGGTGACCTCGCGCGCCGGCTGGGCCATGATCGCCACGGCGGCGTCGGCCATGATCCGGGGACTGCGGGCCGCGGCGAGCTGCTCGGCGCCGTCCTCGAGTGCCGCCACGGCCGAGGTGGCGATGAACGTCTGCGGCCACAGGCAGGTGAATCCGATTCCGGCCGCGCCGAATTCGGCCGCCCACCCCTGGCTGAGCAGGGTCATGGCGTACTTGGACTGGGTGTAGGCCGGGTGCGCGCCCAGCCAGTGCGGGGCGAGATTGACCGGCGGAGAAATGCTCAGCACATGCGGGTCGGCCGACTTGCGCAGATACGGCAGACAGGCCGTGGTGAGCGCGAACGTGCCTCGCACATTGATGTCGTGCAGCAGATCGAAGCGCTTGAGGGTGAGCGATTCGGTGGGCTCGGTGGCGATGGCGCCCGCGTTGTTCACGCACACGTCGATGCCGCCGAACCGGTCGACCGCGGTGGCGACGGCCCGCGCGACATCCTCCTCGCGACGCACATCGCCCACCACCGCCGCGGCCCGGCCGCCTGCCGCCTCGACCTCGGCGGCGACGGTGTGCACGGTGCCGGGCAGGCGGGGATGCGGTGTGTCGGTCTTGGCCAACAGCACGACAGCGGCGCCCTGCTCGGCGGCGGCCACGGCAATGGCCGCGCCGATACCCCGGCTGGCGCCGGAGATGAGCACGGTGCGGTCGCGTAGCGGGTGATCCTGGTCAGGCATCTTATTCTCCAAATGTGGTATTGGTGTTCTCATTCTATGCAAGTAGCATATTCATTCACAGCGACACACTTGGAGGAACCGTGCGTATCGGCGTGATGATCGGCCCAGAGAAGGGCGACTCGGGGCGCAAGCTCGAGCGCATGCTGCGCGATATCGCCTGGGCGGAGTCGGCGGGCCTGGACACCGCCTGGATCCCCCAGATCCCCACCGACTTCGACGCGCTCATCACCGTCGCGGCCATGGGGCTGGCGACGTCGCGGATCGAACTGGGCACCGCCGTGGTCCCGCTCCAGGCCCAGCACCCGGTGGCCCTGGCGCGCCAGGCGCTCTCGGCGCACGCGGCGGCCGGCGGCAGGCTCGCCCTCGGAGTCGGGCCCTCGCACCACTGGATCGTGCGCGACATGCTCGGCCTGCCCTACGACAAGCCCGCGGCCTATACCCGCGACTATCTCGAAGTGCTCGCCGCCGGGCTCACCGGCAGCGGCGCGGTCGACGTCGAGAACGACACCTTCACCGTGCACAACCCGCTCGATCTCGGCCCGGTCGCGCCCGTGCCGGTGCTGGTCGCGGCACTGGGGCCGGTGATGTTGCGGATCGCGGGGGAGCAGGCCGACGGCACCGTCCTCTGGATGGCCGACGAACGCGCCATCGCCGAGCACGTCGTACCGCGGATCACCAAGGCCGCCGCCGACGCGGGCAGGCCGGCGCCACGGGTGGTCGCCGGACTGCCGGTGTGCCTGTGCGAGCCGGGCCGGGTGGACGAGGCGCGCGAGCGGGCGAACCGGATTCTCGGCGAGGCCGAGGTCTCGCCCAATTATCAGCGGCTGCTCGAACAGGGTGACGCGCGCACCATCGGTGACCTGTGCCTGGCCGGTGACGAGGACGCCATCGCGGCCGGTCTGCGCCGCTACGCCGAGGCGGGCGCGACCGATATCTCGGTGCGGCTGTTGCCGATCGGCGACGATCGCGACGCACTGGTGGCCTCCAAGCAGCGCACCAGGACGATGATCGCCGAGCTGGCCAGGCAGCTGCGCGATTGACGACCCCGGTGGCGCCCGGTGCTGTTCGCCTGGGCGCCACCGGAATTCACTCGTAGTCGACGGTGAGGTCGGTGGATTCGGAGACGGCCTGGCAGGTCAGGATGTAGCCGTCGGCCACCTCGTCGTCCGCTAGGGCGTTGTTCTGGCGCATGGTGGCCCGGCCCGCGGTCACCTTGGCGATGCAGGTCGCGCAGTTGCCCTGTTCGCAGGAGAACGGCGGCGTGAGTCCGCCGCGGCGCGCGCTCTCCAGCAGCGTTTCGCCACCCTTGCGGGGCACCGACCGCTTCTTGCCGTTGAGGATCACCGTGATGGTGCCGCCGGAATCCGGTTCTGCCATCGGGGTCGCCGGTGTGGCGTTCTCGGTGACGGGTGTGCCGAAGCGTTCGCTGAAAACCTGGCCCGGTCCGGGCAGCGCGCGCTCGACCAGTTCCATGAACGCCTCGGGGCCGCAGAGGTAGTGGTCGGCTGTCGTGTCGGCGCCGACGAAGGCACGCACGGCCGCCGCGTCGAGGAAACCGCGCTCGCTGTCGAGGTGGCGGACCACGTGGAGACGGTCCGGATAGCGGGCGACCAGGTCGTCGAGGGCCTGCTCGAACAGCATCGATGCCCGGTCGCGGTCCGCGCACAGCAGCCGCACCCGGCGCCCGGTGCTCGCCAGCGCCGCCTTGGTGAGCGACAGGATCGGGGTGATGCCGCTGCCGCCGCTGAAGCCGAGGAGTGGGACCTCGGTGTCGCGCAGGCAGAACCGGCCCGCGGCCTTGGACAGCTCCACCTCGTCGCCCGCGGCGACGGTGTCGAGCAGCCAGTTCGACACCGCGCCGCCGGGGACGCGTTTGACGGTGGTCATCAGCTCGGTGTCGGTTTCCGGCGCGCTCGACATCGAGTACGAGCGGAACAGTTCGGTGCCGTCGACGGTCACCCGGAAGGTGCAGAACTGTCCCGCCCGATAGCTCAGCGGACCGTCGTGCGGAGCGAGCACGAAGGTCCGCGCGTCCGGGCTCTCGGCCACCACCCGGGTCACGGTCGCTCGCAGATATGAAGAGAGTGTCGCCATGGACCGCGTCCTCCTGGTATGAAGATTCTATCGAAATGAGAATAGTATTCTCTCTCATGAGACGGGAACCTTCCAAGATGGCGGATACCGCTTCCAGCGCGCTCGTATTCGAGGATCGGGCCTACACCGCGGACGCACTCGACGCCCTCGCGGCCGGACTCGGCGCAGAACTCACCGCCCGGGGTGTCCGGGCGGGGGACCGGGTGGCGCTCATGTCATCGAACCGGCCCGAGTTCGTCGTCGCGGTCCTGGCCGTGTGGCGGATCGGCGCCTGCGTCGTGCTGATCAGCCCGGCCTGGAAACATGACGAGGTCGCCCACGCCGTGACGCTGACCGGGCCGGTCGCCGCCCTCGGCGACAGCCCGGTGCTCGCCGGCCTGCTCCCGATGCGCCACCTCGACGACCCCATCACCGCCGCGGAACCCGGTGCGGCCGAACCGGATCCGGCCGCCGACGCGGTGCTGGTGTTCAGCTCCGGCACCACCGGCATGCCGAAAGCCGTGCGGCACACCCACGGTTCGCTCGCGGTGGCGGTGGACCAGTGGACCGAGGTGCTCGGGCTCACCGGCACCGACCGGATCCAGATCGCCACCCCGCCCTCGCACATCCTGGGCCTGCTCAATATCGTCACCGCGCTGCGGGCCGGTGCGTGGATGCGGCTGCACCGCCGCTTCGACCTCGACACCATGCTGACCTGCATCCAGGACGACGGCATCACCATCGAGATGGCCGTCGCGCCGATCGCCATCGCTCTGGCCGCGCACCCCGATCTCGAACGCTACGACCTGAGTTCGCTGCGCTACATCATGTGGGGCGCCACCCCGGTGACGGCGAGTATCGCCGAGACGGTGACCGTGCGCACCCGGGTGCCGTGGCTGCCCGCCTACGGCGCCAGCGAACTGCCGGTCATCGCGTGCAATCCGCTCGACGGCGCGCGCCTGGACTCGGTCGGCAAGGCCGCGCCGGGCGTGCAGATCCGGGTGGTCGATCTGGACACCGGAAAACCGGTGGCAGCGGGCGGCACCGGCGAGATCCAGTGCCGCGCGGCCTCGACGATGGCCGGCTATCTGCCCGCCGAGGCGACCGCGGCCGCCTTCGACGGATCGTGGTACCGCACCGGCGATGTCGGCCATGTCGACGCCGAGGGCTGGATCCGGATCACCGACCGGGCCAAGGAGATGATCAAGGTCCGCGGCTTCCAGGTCGCCCCCGCCGAGATCGAGGCGGTGCTGCACGCGCACCCCCTGGTCAGCGACTGCGCGGTGTTCGGCACCCCCGACCCGCACGACGGGGAAGCCGTGGTGGCCGCGGTCGCCGTGCACGACACCGTCAGCTCCGACGAGCTGATCACGCTGGTCGGTGACCGCCTGGCCTCCTACAAGCGGCCCCGCCGTGTCGTTTTCGTACCCGAGATCCCGCGCCTGCCCTCGGGCAAGGTGCTCCGCCGAGTCCTCGAGGAGCGTCATGGACGTCCGACTGACCAGTGAGCAGCGCCAGCTGCGCGATGCCGCGGCCCGGCTGGCCGACGAACTCGGGCCCGGCTCGGTCGCCGAGCTCGACGACGAGCACCGGCGGCAACGGCTGGAGAAGGCCGTCGATGCCGCCGGGTGGCGCACGCTGCGTTCCGACGGCGCCTCCGGTGTCGAAGTCGCCTTGGTCGCCGAGGAATTCGCGCGCGGGCTGGTGGATGTGGCGTTCCTGGGACCGATCCTGGCCGACGATCTGCACGGCGCCGAGGGCCGGTGGACGATCGGGGTGGACGGCCGCGCCGTCGACGCCGACGGCCGCGACCAGGTCCTGCTGCTCGACGACCGGCGACTGTGCGCCGCCGCGGTCGGCGAGCGCCTGCCCGGTGCGGATCTCACCCGCGTGAGCGCCGACATCGGCACAGCCACCGAACTACTCGGCGAGCTCTCACCCGAACAGCTGACCCAGTGGCAGGCACTGGCCGTCACCACGACCACCGCCGATCTGCTCGGCGCGGCCCGCGGCACCCACCGCCTGGCGGTGGACTACGCCAAGGTCCGCGCCCAGTACGGCCACCCCATCGGCACCTATCAGGCGGTGGCGCACCTGCTCGCCGAGAGCCTGGCGCTGATCGAGGGCTCGATCAGCGTGCTGCGCTATGCCGCCTGGTCGGTCGACGAACTGCCACCGGCCCAGGCCCTGCGCGCGGCGCGGGTGGCCAAGGTCTACACCGCCCGCGCCGCCCGCACGGTGTGTGAGACCTCGATCCAGGTGCACGGCGGTATCGGCAACACCTGGGAGTGCCTGGCGCATGTCTATCTGCGCCGGGTGCTGACCTCGACCGAACTGTTCGCAACCCGTCTGGAGGACATCGACCGTGGACTATCGTGATTCGCCGGACGAAGCCGCCTTCCGCACCCGCCTGCGCGAGTGGCTGGCCGGCACCGCCGCCTCGTTTCCCGCCTCCGGTGACGAGTACTGGGCGCGCGCGGGGGACTGGCACCGGGCGCTCTACAGCGCCGGGTTCTTCGGCCTGTCCTGGCCGAAGGAATTCGGCGGGCACGCGCTGGCCCCGGTCTACGACGTCATCCTCGACGAGGAACTGACCAGGGCGGGCGCACCGGCCCGCCCCAGCCTCGGCTACCTGGTACACGGACTGGGCAGGCACGCGAGTCCGGTTCTGCAGCAACAGTTCCTGCCCGGCATGATCGACGGCTCGCAACGCTGGTGCCAGGGCTTCAGCGAGCCCGACGCCGGTTCGG
This sequence comes from Nocardia sp. NPDC059177, assembly GCF_042755165.1. NCBI lineage: Bacteria > Bacillati > Actinomycetota > Actinomycetes > Mycobacteriales > Nocardiaceae > Nocardia > Nocardia sp. NPDC059177. The sequence continues at coordinate 130,277 of NZ_JBHZBX010000005.1, forward strand.
ACCTGGCCTCGCTGCGCACGACGGCGACCCGCGACGGCGACGAATACGTCCTGCACGGGCACAAGATCTGGACCAGCTACTCCGATGTCGCCGACTGGTGCCTGCTGCTGGCCCGCACCGACCCGGATGCCCCACGACACAAAGGCATTTCGGGCTTCATCGTCTCGATGCACCAGCCCGGTGTCGAGCAGCGGCCGCTCCAGATGATCAGCGGTGTCACCCGCGAGTTCGGGCAGGTGCGCTTCGACGGTGCCCGGGTACCCGCCGACCGGATGGTCGGTGCGCCCGGCGACGGCTGGAAGCTCGCCATGACGGTGGTCGGGCACGAACGCGAACCCTCCACCCTGGGTTTCGCGGCCCGCTACGCCAAGACGGTGCGCCAGCTCGAATCCCGGGTGACCGGCCGGGTACCCGACGAACTCGCCTGGGCCGCAGTCGAATCGGAGATGCTGCGCCTGCATGTGCGGCGCAGGCTCTCCGAGCAGCTCGACGGTCTCGTACACGGCCCCGACGGTTCCCTGGACAAGCTGCTGATGACCTGGGTCGAGCAGTCCGTCGGGCACGCGGCGCTGGCCGTGGCGGGCACCGGCGACGAGGAGATGCTCGGCAGCTACCTCTACAGCCGCGCCCAGAGCGTCATGGGCGGCACCTCGCAGATCCAGAAGAACATCATCGCCACGCGAATCCTCGACCTAGGAGCCTGACATGTACGACCTGCCCCCCGAGATCAGCATCGAGGCCGACGGCCCGCTGCGGATCATCACCCTCAACCGGCCCGACGCGCTCAACGCCGTCGACGACGCGCTGCACTCCGGCCTGGCCGCGCTGTGGCCGCGGCTCTCGGCCGACCGCTCGGCCAGGGCCGCGGTGCTCACCGGCGCGGGCAAGGCCTTCTCCGCGGGCGGCGATTTCGCCTATCTGGCCGAACTCTCGCGCGACGCCGACCTGCGCGCCAAAACCATCGCGCACGGCCGCGAGATCGTGCTCGGCATGGCGCGGTGCCGGGTGCCGGTGATCGCGGCGGTGAACGGCCCGGCGGTCGGGCTCGGCTGCAGCCTGGTGGCGCTCAGCGATGTCGCCTACATCGCCGAGGACGCCTATCTGAAGGACCCGCACGTGCAGGTCGGCCTGGTCGCCGCCGACGGTGGCCCGCTCACCTGGCCGCTGCATACGAGCCTGCTGCTGGCCAAGGAATACGCGCTGACCGGCGCGAAGATCCCCGCCGCGCGAGCGCGCGAGATGGGCCTGGTCAACCATGTCGTCGCCGACCCGCTGAGCGAGGCCATGGCCTGCGCCAAGCGGGTGCTCGAGCTGCCCCAGCAGGCCGTGGAGAGCACCAAGCGGCTGCTGAACCTGCATCTCGAACGGGCGGTGCTGGCCACCCTCGACTACGCGACCACCGCCGAGGACCTCTCCTTCCAGACCGAGGATTTCCGCGCGGTGATCTCCCGGCTCACCGCCGGGAAATAGGCTCACCGGGAGGGGCCGGAACGCATCCGGCCCCTCCTGATGCGCGCTTCAGCGCGGCGGGAAGCGCAACGCGCCGTCGAGCCGGATGACTTCGCCGTTGAGATAGTCGTTCTCGACGATGGCGGTGGCCAGCTTGGCGTATTCGTCGGAGCGTCCCATCCGCTTGGGGAACGGCACCTGCGGACCCCAATAGTCCTCGAGCTTGCCGGCCGCCTTGCCGTAGGCGGGGGTGTTCACGGTGCCCGGGGCGATGGTGACCACCCGGATACCCAGCGGCGACAGATCGCGGGCGGCGACCAGCGTCATGGCCGCGACACCGCCCTTGGCCGCGGCGTAGGGCAGCTGCCCGATCTGGCCCTCGAACGCGGCGATCGAGGAGGTGTTCACGATGACACCGCGCGCGCCCTCATCGAGGGGTTCGGCGGTCGCCATCGCCTCGGCGGACAGGCGCAGCACATTGAACACAGCCGTCAGATAGAACTCGATGGTGGTCCGGAAGCCGTCCAGGCCCAGCGGCGCACCATCCTTGCCGATCAGCCTGCCGCCGGTAGCCGGGCCACCGTGGGTGTCGACCGAGATGCGCAGCGGGCCGAGCGATTGCGCCTCGGCGACCGCGGCGCGCACCGAATCCTCGTCGGTCGCATCGGTATGCACGTAGCGGACGCCGAGCTCCTCGACGAGGTGCTTGCCCTTGTCGTCGGCGACATCGGCAACGACCACCTTCGCGCCCGCGGCGTGCAGCCGTCGCACCGTCGCCTCGCCGAGCCCGCCGGTGCCACCCACGACGAGCGCGGAACTTCCACTGATCTGCATAGCGCGATCCCTCCTTGTGAATATCAATCTCTGTAAGAGAGAATAATATTCTCAACAGTATCAGTCAGCCCCTTACAGGCAATCCACCGAGGAGGCCCTCATGCCTGAAGCCGTCATCGTTTCCGCCCTACGGACACCGATCGGCACCGCACGGAAGGGAACGCTGCGCGACACCACCGCCTTCGACCTCGCCCACCACGTCGTGAGCGGAATCGCCGCGGAACTCGACGCCGACCGGATCGATGACGTGATCCTCGGGGAGGGCCGCTACGGCGGCGGCGTCCTCGCCCGGCACGCCGCGGTGACCGCGGGCCTGACCACGGTGCCCGGCCTCGCGCAGAACCGGCACTGCGCCGCGGGGATGTCGGCGGTGCAGTCGGCGGCGGCGAGTATCCGCTCCGGGATGGACGAGCTGGTCATCGCCGGTGGTGTGAACAGCGATTCGACCGCGCCGCGTGCGCGATTCAAGGTCGGCGAGGACGACTGGATCGACCCGTGGGTCTCACCGAGTCATCCGGACCGCCCCGACGCCCCCGCCATGGACATGTCGATCACGGTCGGCTGGAACACCGCGGTCCGGGCCGGGCTCACCCGCGACGAGCTGGACCAGTGGGCGCTGCGCTCGCACCGCAACGCGATCGGCGCCATCGACCAGGGGCTGTTCAAGGACGAGATCCTCGCCGTCGACACCCCGCACGGGCTCTTCGAGGTCGACGAGCATCCGCGCCGCGACACCAGCCTGGAACGGCTGGCCGGGCTGAAGGTCCTGCACCCGGAGATCGACGGGTTCTCGATCACCGCGGGCAATGCCGCCGGTGCCAACGACGGCGCGGCCGCGCTGGCCATCGCCTCGGACCGGCTCGGGCTGCCCGCGCTCGGCTATATCCGGGGCTGGGCCTCGGTCGGCGTCGACCCCGCCGACACCGGTCTGGCGCCGATCGAGGCGATCACCAAAGCCGTACGGCGCGCGGGGATCTCGCTGGGCTCGGTACGGTTGATCGAGATCAACGAGGCGTTCACCTCGGTGCCGCTAGCGGCGATCCGGGCCCTCGACCTGGACCCGGAGATCGTGAACTACAGCGGCAGCGGCTGCTCGCTCGGCCATCCGGTGGCTGCGACCGGCGCGCGGATGATCGTCACCATGGTCCACGAACTCCGCCGTCGCGGTGGCGGATTCGGCATCGTGGCGCTGTGCGCCGGCGGCGGGATGGGCTCGGCGACGGTGCTCGAGGTGCCCACCGTCTGAGTGGTCCCGACAGCGTGAGAACCGGCAGGTCGGTGCGGACCGACCTGCCGGTTCTCGTGATGATGCGATCTCTGCGGGCGACCGCGCCGCGGCTGAAACAGTGCTCAGGCGCGCGCGAAGCCGTGCGCGCAGAAGTTCCAGACCTCGGTGGCGGTGATGGGGTAGGAGGTCTCCTCGTCGACCGCGCCGGTGGACTGCGCGGTGAACATGACCGTCTGCATGACCATGGCCGCGGCGCGGCGTGTGTTCATGTCGGCGGTGATCTCGCCCGCCTCCTTGGCGAGGTCCATCAGCTCGGTGAACAGCGCCAGCACCGGCGCGTGCGCGACCTTGACGTGCCCGGGATGCGACACCAGCAGCTGCGGGGCGAAATCGGTGAACAGCGGGCGCTGGGCGGCGGGATCCGGGCGGCACAGCTCGAACAGCAACTCGACGGTGACCTGGAGCTTGTCCATCGGGTCGGTCTGCCCGTCGGCGGCCGCGCGCAGCTGTTCGGAGGTGCGCGAGAGCGCATCCTCGAACAGGGCGAGCAACAGCTCGTGCTTGCCGTCGAACTGCAGGTAGAAGCTACGCAGCGACTGGCGGGAGCGGTCGACGACCTCCTGCACGGTGAAGTCGGTACTGCCCTTTTCCGTGATGATGGCCTGGGCGGCGTCGAGGAATCGCTGTACCCGCTCCTCGGCGCGCAGCGTCGCCGTGCGTAGCGATCGTTCGACCGCGCGCTGTTTCCATGCCGGCTTCTCGCTCGGGCTGGTCACGGGCACCTCGATCCCCGGTCATGCGAAGAGAACATGAATGCACTGTACCGGAGAACCTCGTTTAACTGTGTAGCCATGTGCCGCATTTCGCATCATCGGCGAGACTGTTACTTCCGGGGATGAGAATGCTATTCTCATTCGATCGCCCCCAGCCCGGCAAGGAGCATCGTTTTGTACATCCGTTACGAAGTCGCCGATCGCATCGCGACGATCACCCTCGACCGGCCGGATGCCGCCAACGCCCAGAACGGTGAGCTGCTCGACGAGCTGGACGCCGCCTGGACCAGCGCCGCCGCCGACGACGACGTCGCGGTGATCGTGCTGCGGGCCGAGGGCAAGCACTTCTCGGCCGGTCACGACCTCAAGGACAAGTCCTGGCCCGATCCGAGCACCATCACCCTGGACCGGATCTACGGCCTGGAATCGCGCCGCTACCTGGAGTACTCGCTGCGCTGGCGCAATGTGCCCAAGCCGTCCATCGCGGCGGTGCAGGGCCGCTGTATCGCGGGCGCGCTGCTGCTGTGCTGGCCGTGCGATCTGATCGTCGCCGCCGAGGACGCACTGTTCTCCGATCCGGTGGTCCTGATGGGCATCGGTGGCGTCGAATACCACGGCCACACCTGGGAACTCGGTGCCCGCAAGGCCAAGGAGATCCTGTTCACCGGGCGCCCGGTTACCGCCCAGGAGGCCCATCAGGTCGGTATGGTGAACACGGTCGTCCCGCGCGCCGAACTCGACGACCACACCCGCGAACTGGCCACGCAGATCGCGAGCATGCCCCCGTTCGGCCTGCGCCAGGCCAAGCGGGCCGTCAACCAGACCTTGGATGTGCAGGGCTTCTATGCCGCCATCCAGTCGGTTTTCGACATCCATCAGACAGGCCACGGAAACGCGTTGAGCGTCAACGGTTATCCGATCCTGATCGACATGGATCACATGAAGGCGAATCTCCAGTGAGACAAGGAAGTTTCATGCGCACATCTCTGCTCCGCACCACCGCCGTCTGTTGCAGTCTGGTCGTCGCCACGGCCCTGGCCGGCTGTGGCTCCGACGACGAATCCGACGCGGCACCCGCCACCACGGCCGCCGTGACCACCAGCGCGGCGCCCCCCACTGCCGACGCCGCCACCGTCGCCGCGATCACCAAGACCTACACCACCTTCTTCGACGGCTCGAAGTCCGCGACCGAGCGGGCCGCGCTGGTCGAGAGCGGCGACGCCTTCCTGGCGATCCTGCAGGCCCAGTCGGCGACGCCGGCGACCTCGGGCACCTCGGTCACCGTCGCCTCGGTGACACCCACCGGCGCCACCACCGCCGATGTCGGCTACACGCTGCTGATGGGCGGCAACCCGGTACTGCCCGATCAGACCGGACAGGCGGTGAAGCAGGGTGACACCTGGAAGGTCGCCGCGGCCACCTTCTGCGCGCTGCTGGCCATCCAGGGCGGTACCTCGACCGCCTGCTGAGCCCACCCGCGCGATCGCCCGGTACCGCAGCGGTACCGGGCGATCGTCGTGTCGCCGGTCAGAGCTCGGCGAGCCGGGTGGCGTTGCCGGACAACCGGATCGCCGCGCCCGCCGCCCTGGTGAGTTCACGCGCGCTGCCGAGCAGCCCGTCCAGGACCAGCGTCCGGCGGACGTGCCGGTGCAAGCTGTGTTCGGCGGTGAAGCCGATGCCACCGAGTACCTGCTGACAGTGCCGTGCCGCGGTGAGCGCGGCCCGTCCGGCGGCCGCCTTGGCCAGCAGCGCGGCCAGGACCTGATCGTCGGCGCGAGTGGGGTCGAGGGCGGTCTCGTCGGCGACGAGCAGTGCTGCCTCGGCGCCGTCGAGGGCCACCAGGGTTTCGGCGAGACGGTGCCGCACCGCCTGGAACGCGGCGAGCGGGCGCCCGAACTGGGCCCGCTCCAGCGCGTGCGTGCGGGCCAGGGTGAGCATGGCGTGCCCGGTCCCGAGCAACCACCAGCCCAGCACTCGCCTGCCGTCGGCGAGTGGTTGCGCGGCGGGCGTGAGGCCCGCCGCGGCCCGGTGGATCGGGAGTTCGTCGTCGACCGAAGCACCGGGCGGGGCAGCCCAGCGCACCCAGCGCCCGCCCGCGAAGGGCAGAGCGGTGGTGTCCGCCCCGGCGTGGTCGAGGACGTCGAGGAGCAGCGGTGCGCACGCCCCGGTCTCGCCGAGCAGCCGGAACAGGACCGGACCGGTGAGTTCGGGTGCCGCCGTGTGGATGTCGGGCCAGCCGAGTTCGCGCAGCGCGGTATCCAGGGCGGGTCCGGTGTGGCCGGTCATGGCGCGGCGGAGCGAATCGGTGAGCAGGGCGCGCTCGGCCGGATCGAGGCCGGGTTGGTCTGCCACGGTCATTCCTTCCCGAGATCGAGGAGCCTGCGGGCGATGATGTTGCGCTGGATCTCGGCGGTGCCGCCGTAGATGGTCGCCGCGCGGGAATAGAGGAATTCGGTGCGCCACGGGCCCTCGTCGAGTTCCACCGCGCCCGGCAGCAGATCCCGGGCGAGATCGAACAGCTGCTGTTCGGCGCCGGCCAGCAGCACCTTGTCGATCGAGGTCTCCGGTCCGAGCCGGGCGCCGCCGGCGAGGCGGCGCTGGGTGCCCAGCGACCGGCAGCGCACGGTGTGCAGGGCGAGGTAGGCGGCGCCGAGCGCATCGTCGTCGTAGGCGTCGGCCTGGGGGAGCACGCGGTCGAGGCGGGTGAACAGGTAGGCGATCCGATGCCAGAAGCAGGTGGACCGTTCGTGCGGCAGCAGGTCCATCGCGATCCGCCAGCCGTCGCCGGGCGCGCCGAGCAGCCGCTCACCCGGGACCACCACCTCGTCGAAGAACACCTCCGCGAATTCGTCCACGCCGTGCATGGTCCGCAAGGGGCGCACCGTGATTCCGGGGGTGTCCATGTCGACGAAGAACGCGGTGATGCCGTCGTGGCCGGGACCGGTCCGGGTGAGCAGCACGCAGCGGGACGCGTACTGGGCGAGACTGGTCCACACCTTCTGACCGGAGATCACCCAGTCCGCGCCGCGCGGGGTGGCGGTGGTGCTGAGCGAGGCGAGATCGCTGCCCGAACCGGGCTCGGAGAACCCCTGGCACCATTGCTCGCTGCCGGACAGCAGCAGCGGCACCATCCGCGCGGCCAGCGCGGGCGGGGCGTAGGAGATCATCGTCGGCGCCAGCACCTCGATCATCGACCAGATGCCCGGCTCGGCCAGGTCGCGGGTGGCGACCTCCTCGCCGAGCACCGCGCGCAATGCGGCCGGCCCACCGAGACCACCGACCTCGGCGGGCCAGCCGTAGCGCATCCAGTCCGCGTCGAACAGCGCCTTCCGCACCTGTAGCAGCTGCGCCACCTGCCCGTCGAGGGAGTCGTCGGGCGGCGGCGTCAGATCGTTGGCGTCGAGCCAGGCGCGCAGCCCGTCCCGGAACGCGGCGATCTCGTGCATTGTCATGCCTTGGAACGCTCGAACGCGTGCGGGATGCCGGAATCGTGGTCGCCGTTGCGGCGGATGAAGGTCATCCGCCGGGTCCTGATCCGCCAGCCGTCCGCGGTGCGCAGCAGCGTGTCGGTGTAGTAGCCGATGCGCATGTCGTGGGTGCTGTGGTCGACGAAGCACAGCGGCTGGGTGCTGGTCGCGGTGTCGCCGTCGATGTCGAGGACGGGCAGGCCGGTGAGGAACAGGCCCTTGGGGGCGGCGGCGACGAGTTCGGGGAACAAGTCGAGGGTGTAGGTGTCGCCGAAGGCGCTGTAGCTGCCGTCGGGGGTGAACACCGCGAGCAGCCCGTCGATATCGCCCTGGGTGATGGTCACCGCGTAGCGGGCCAGCACCTGCTGGATCTCGAGCAGATCGTCACTTCTGGACATGGATCTTGCCGCCTTTCATCACGAATCGCACATCCCGGGTGACGGTGATGTCGGAGAGGGGATCGCCGGGCACGGCGATGACATCGGCGAGCAGCCCCTCGGCCAGCCGGCCGCGGTCGTCCACGCCGATCAGTTCGGCCGCGCGCACGGTCGCCGCCCGCAGCACATCGATCGGGGCCAGACCCCGCTCGACGAGCGCCACGAGCTCATCGGCATTGCGGCCGTGCGGAATCGCCGGCGCGTCGGTACCGACCGCGATCTTCACCCCGGCCCGGTAGGCGGCCAGCACCGAGGTGCGGGCCTTGGGGAACATCTCGGCGGCCTTGGCCTGCAAGGCCGGCTCGGCCTTCGAGACGTCCATGGCGTCTGCCAACCGCGTGGTGGGCACCAGCCAGGTGCCGTGCTCGACCATCAGCGCGATGGCCTCGTCGTCGATGAGGAAACCGTGCTCGATGCAATCGATCCCGGCGGCCACCGCGTGCTTGACCGCGTCCGCGCCGTGGGTGTGCGCGGCCACCCGCAACCCCCGCCGATGCGCCTCGTCGACGATCGCGCGCAGTTCCTCGTCCGAATAGTGTTGTGCGCCAGGAGCTCCGGTGAGCGACATGACCCCGCCGGAGACGCAGATCTTGATCAACTGCGCGCCGTGCTTGATCTGGTAGCGCACCGCCTTGCGCACCTCGTCGACCCCGTTGGCGATGCCCTCCTCGATGGTCAGATGCAGCACGTCGGGGGCGAAGGCGGCGAACATGGTCGGATCCAGATGCCCGCCGGTCGGGGTGATCGCGTGCCCGGCAGGCACCACCCGCGGGCCCTCGATCCAGCCCGCGTCGATCGCCTTGCCCAGCGCCACATCCAGCAGATAGCCACCGGTCTTGACGAACAGCCCGAGATTGCGCACGGTGGTGAACCCCGCGCGCAGAGTGCGGCGGGCATTGCCCACCGCGCGCAGCATGCGCAGGGCCGGATCGTCTTTCACGCTCGAGGCCAGCCCGGTCTCGCCGCGCCCGCCCATGAGCAGGTTGACTTCCATGTCCATCAGGCCGGGCAGCAGGACGAGGTCACCGAGGTCGACGACCTCGCCGGCCTCGGCGCCGCCGACACCGGCGATCCGATCGTCCTCGATCCGCAGCAGGCCGGGCCGCACGATCGTGCCGGTGTCGACATCGAGCAGCCCGGCGGCCTTCAGTGTCAGCGTCGCCACGGGTCAGACCAGCGGCTCGCGGACGATATCGAGATAGGCCGCGCCGGAGTCGGGCACCCGCGGCTGCTTCCAGCACTCGATCGGGAACGACACCATCACCACCGACTGCAACAGGTTGAACAGGTTGCGCACCTCGTCGGGCAGATCGTCGATGTCGTATTTGTCGCAGTAGTCCAGGGCCGCGTCCAGACGTTCCATCCCGGCGTCGTAGAGCTCCTGCATCTGCGCCATCGAGGAGGCCAGACGCTTAGTGTAGCGCTCGGGTTCGGTCGGCAGGATCCAGTCGGCGAAGCGCGCGAGATCGGCGAACTCGGCGGGCAGCTGCTGTTCGGTCACGGTCGCGGCCTCACTTGTCGGCGTTGTCATTGCGGAATTCCTTCACGATGCGCTGGACGGTGGTGTGCAGGTGGCGCAGCAGGACTTCCTGGTCGTTGAGCGGGAAGTCGCTGACCTCGCGGGTGGCGATCATGGTCTGGGTGGCCTCGAGGGTGTTCGCGTCCTGCAGCGCGTACTCCTTGAAGGTCACCGCGGCCAGCTCCTGGGCCAGCCGCTCACGCGCGGTCTTGGCAGGCACGAAGTAGAGGTTGGCCTCGAAGATGTGCTTGTTCACCGCGGTCGGCCAGTAGTGGTAGGTCAGGTACCAGCCCGGTGCCCAGAACAGCAGCGACATGTTCGGGAAGATCTCGAATTCGTCCACACCCCAGGCACGATGGCGGGCGGGGTTGATGCCCTCGGGCAGCGGGTCCAGGCCCTCGATATCGGGCCGGTCCCACGGTCCGAACAGGCCGCTGCGCAGCTTGCGCTCGATCGGCTTGACCATGTTCGGGTCCTTGGGCGGGGCCATGCCACCCCACGACGACACCATCGAATGCGGCGCCTCGATCGCGTAGTGCAGCGCTTCGAAACCGGTGGTGACCAGCTTGTCGGCCTCGTTCTGCACCGCCTGCTTCTGATGCAGGATCGGCGCGTGGTAGAACTCGGCGAACGCGTCGATGAACAGCTTCCAGTTGCTGCCGATCTCGGCCTTGTAGCTGTAGACCTCGGTCATCTCGTGGAACGGGTAACCCTCGAGACTCTTGATCATCGGGCCGAGATAGTCGGTCAGCGGCTTGGCGTTCGGGTCGAGGTTGATGAAGATGAACCCCTCCCACACCTCGCAGCGGATGGTCTTGAGGCCGTACTTGCTCTTGTCCAGGTCGAAGAACTCCTTCTCCTGCTGGACGAAGTTCAGGTCACCGTTGAGCTCGTAGCGCCAGGCGTGGTACTTGCAGGTGAACTGCCTGCACGAGCCCGCGGTCTCCTCGTTGGGGAAGTCGTCCCACACCAGCTTGTTGCCGCGGTGACGGCAGATGTTGTGGAAGGCGTGGATCTCGCCGTCGCGATCCTTGTTGATCACGACCGAGGACCCGATGCAGGGCAGTTCCTTGGTGAAGTAGCTGCCGATCCGGGGCAGCCGCTCGACCCGGCCCACATTGAGCCAGGTGCGGCGGAAGATCGCCTGGCGCTCGTCCTCGTAGAAGGCGGGGTCGATCGAATCGGTGTAGTCCACCGGGGCGGTGCCCAGCTCGGGATAGTTCTGTGTCCAGCTCCCGGCCGCCGGCTTGGTGAAGTGTGCCAAGGGACTCCCTCTCGTGAGAATGCGATTCTCCAAAACTGACTACTAGATTTCCATGCAGGTCGAGCGCTGTCAAACGCGGCTTCGGCCGCCCGGTGCGCGCGTCGGGGTCGCCGCCCCGGCCGACCTGGAAGATTCATACTCTCCGGAAACTCGATATTGATTATCCGATTCTGAGAAGATAGTTTCCGTTGCAGCGGGCGCCATGCCGCCGCTGCTCACGGAGGAGGATTTACGGTGAAACCACAGCGCACAGTCATCGCCCTGATGGCGGTCGCTCTCCTGGTGGCAGGGTGCGGCCGGGAGGGCGGAGCGAGCGAGGACGGCCCAGGCGGTCCGGCGCCCGCCGCATCCGGCGACTTCGGCACGCTCAGCGATGTCTGCAAGTCCGGTACGCCGGGCGACTCGCAGGCCCAAGGCGTGTCGGCGACCGAGATCGAGGTGGGTGTCTTCTCCGACATCGGCTTCACCAAGAACCCCGACTTCGTCGATGCCGCCAAGGTCTTCACCTCCTGGTGCAATGCGGCGGGCGGGATCAACGGCCGCAAGATCGTCACCAACCTGCGCGACACCAAACTCATGGAGGTCCGCCAGCGCATGCTCGAGGCCTGTCGCGAGGACTTCGTCCTGGTCGGCGGCAGCGCGGCGCTCGACGGGCTCGGCGTCAAGGACCGCCTCGAATGCCTGCTGCCGGAGTTCCCCGCGCAGGTCTCCCAGACCGCCAATACCGGCTCGGACCTGCAACTGGGCGCGGGTTCGTCGATGTCGGAGAACGTGAATCCCTATACCGGATTCCAGGATTGGCTCATCAACGAGGCCTTCCCCGACTCCAAGAACGCCCTCGGCATGATCAACGGCGACTCGCCGATCACCAAGGTCATGGGCGACAAGCTCACCGAGTCCTTCGGCGCCGCCGGGGCGAAGATCGTCTACAGCGACCTCTACCCGATCTCGGGCGTCTCGGACTGGACGCCCTACGCCCAGGCGATCAAGGCCGCCGGGGTGAAGGGCCTGATCTTCTACGGCGACTTCCGCTACCTGGCCAAGTTGCAGGACGTGCTGACCAGCATGAACTACAAGCTGGACTGGATCGACGCCAACGCCAACTCCTACAACCAGGTGTTCCTGGACTCGGCGAAGAGCTCACTCGGACAGCAGAACAACCTGCTCGACATGAGCGGCACGGCCCCGCTCGACGCCGCCGACAAGGTGCCCGCGGTCCAGCAGGTGAAGGACCTGTTCGAGCAGTACGCCCCCGACAGCGCCATCACCTTCCAGGTGCTGCGCGCCTTCCAGTCCTGGCTGCTGTTCGCCAAGTCGGCCACCGCGTGCGGTGACGACCTGACGCGCGCCTGCGTCTACCGGACCGCCGCGAAGGAAACCGCCTGGACCGCGGGCGGTTTGCAGGCACCGGTCGATCTGTCCAAGCCGCTGTCCGAGCAGACCCGCTGCTTCAATGTGCAGCAGGCAGGCCCGGACGGCTGGAAGTCCGCGCAGTTCTCGCCGAACACCGATGGGCTCTATCGCTGTGGCTTCACCCCGTACCGGTACACCGCCGACTTCGGGCAGCCGGCGACCCTGGCCTCGGTCGGCAAGAGCCTCGCGGATCTGAAGTGACGGAGCGCGCCCGCTGATGGAGCAATTCCTCGCCTTCGGCATCGTCGGCCTGAGTACCGCCGCGATCTACGCCGTGATCGGCAGCGGACTGGTACTCACCTACACCACCACCGGGGTGTTCAACTTCGCGCACGGTGCGGCGGGCATGGTCTCGGCCTTCGTCTACTGGCAGTTGTCGGTCGGCTGGGGCTGGCCGGTCCCGCTCGCGCTGGCCGCGGTGCTGCTGGTCTTCGCCCCGGCCTTCGGGTTGTTCTTCGGCCGGACCCTGGCCCCGACCCAGGGGCTGGGCGACGCCGAGAAATTGGTGATGACCATCGCCCTGCTCAGCGGGTTGATCGTGCTGGCGCGCTGGATCTGGGATCCGAACGAATCCCGGACCCTGCCGCGGTTCTTCGCCGACCAGCCCTCGATCGACCTGGGCGTGGTGACCCTGACCTGGCACCAGGCGCTCACCATCGCGGTGGCGGTCGCGGTGGCGGTCGCGCTGCGGATCCTGTTGTACCGCACCAGGACCGGCGTGGAGATGCGGGCCACCGTCGACGACCGCGCCCTGGTCGGGCTCACCGGCGCCGACCCGCAGCGGGCCAACCGGATCGCCTGGATCCTCGGTATCGAACTGGCCGCGATCGGCGGCATCCTCATCGCGCCGATGGTCACCCTGGACGCGGCGCAGCTGTCGCTGCTCATCGTGAGTGCCTACACCGCCGCCATTTTCGGCCGGTTGCGCAATCTGCCGATGGTGTTCGCCGGTGCGGTGGTGGTCGGTCTGCTGGAGAGCTACTTGACCGGGTATCTGCCGCAGAACGAGTACCTGCCGGGGTTGCGGCTCGCGGCTCCCGCGCTGCTGCTGTTCCTCGCGTTGCTGTTGTTCCCGCACGGCCGGTTGCGTGGGCGGGACCGGCGGGTCGGTTCGGTGCCGTTGCCGACCCTCGGCGGCTCAGCGGCCTTCGCGGCGGTCGTGGTCACCCTCGGTCTCATGCTGGCCACCATGCTGAGCGAGCCGGATCTGATCACCTACGGCGCCATGTTCGCCTGGGGTGTCATCGCGCTGTCGTATGTGCCGCTGCTCGGCTTCGCGGGCCAGATCTCGCTGTGCCAGCTCGGTCTGGCCGGTATCGGAGCGGTCGCCTACGGGCATCTGGGACCGGACGGGCAGTGGTGGGCGCTGCCGGCGGCCATGGGTGTCGCCGGCCTGGTCGGTGTGGTGATCGCCGTTCCGGCACTGCGGCTTTCGGGTGTCTACATGGCACTGGCCACCGCGGCCTTCGCGGTCGTGCTCGACCGGTGGATCTTCACGCTGCCCGCCTTCGAGATCCTCGGGGTGCGGATCGCGCTGTTCGACCAGGGGTCGGTGTCGATCGTCGGACCCGACCTGTTCGGGCTGAAAGTGGAGACCACGGCCGGGATCACCGTCTTCGCCGCGGTCTGTCTCGCGGTCGCCGGATTCGGTGTCGTGCTGTTGCGGCGCAGCCGATTCGGTCGCAGGCTGATCGCGTTGCGCGACAGCGAAGCCGCCTACGCCACCCTCGGCGGCAGCCTGCTGCTGGCACGGGTCGCGGTGTTCGCGCTCTCGGCGGCCATCGCCGGGCTCGGTGGCGCGCTCTACGGGATGCAGTTGCAGGCTGTGGCGCCGGACCAGTTCAACCTGGTGGCGGGGCTGCCGATCTTCCTGATCGTCACCATCGCCGGGCTGGGCGCGATCGGGGCGGGCATGTTCACCGGTCTGGTGTTCGCCGGTCCGCTGAACGTGATCCCGGTGCTGTGGCCCGGACTGCTGAATCTCTCGCAGGTGCTGCCCTCCCTCGGCGGCATCCTCTTCGGCGGCGGCGTACTCAAGGACGGTGCCATCGCGCCGCTGCGCCGGGAATGGTTCCCGATGTTGCGCGACCGGGTGGTGGCGCCACTGCTGGTACTGGTCGTGCTCGGGCTGTGGGGCCTGCGGCTGCTCGAGGCGATCGACGGCTGGGCCTTCACCGGCGGTGCCGTCGTCGCGGTCGTGGCGGCGCGGATCTGGAGCTCGGTGCGCCACCGGCCCCCGGCCGATCCGGCGGTGGTGCCGGTCGAATGGTGGGGCATCCGGCGCCCCTGGACATCCGAGGACGAGGAGGTGCTCGATCGTGCCGTCACTACTGGAAGTTGACGATGTCACCGTCGTGTTCGGCGGCCACCGGGCCCTGGACGCCGCCGGCCTGCGCGCCGAAGCCGGGTCGATCACCGGCTTGATCGGCCCCAACGGCGCCGGCAAGAGCACGCTGTTCGACGTGATCTGCGGCCTGCGCACCTCGGTGCACGGGCGGGTCACCCTCGGCGGACGCGATGTCACCCGCGCCGGGCCGGCCCGGCGCGCGCGGCACGGGATGGCCCGCACCTTCCAGCGGCTCGAACTGTTCGGGCGGCTGAGTGTGCGCGACAACCTCCTGGTCGCCGCCGAACTCGGCCCGGACCGGCGCCGGGCCGCGCAGGTCGTCGACGACATCCTCGATCGGTTCGGCCTGACCGCGGTCGCCGACGCCTGCGCCGACGAACTGCCCACCGGCACCGGCCGTCTGGTCGAGGTCGGCCGGGCGGTCGCGGCCCGGCCGAGCGTGATCCTGCTCGACGAACCCGCCGCAGGGCAGGACCACACCGAGACCGAACGCTTCGGCGAGCTGCTGCGCGCCCTCGCCGACGAAGGCACCGCGGTCCTGCTGGTCGAACACGACATGGGCCTGGTGATGAACATCTGCGACGAGGTCTACGTCCTCGACCTCGGCCGGATGATCGCCACCGGTCCGCCCGCGACCATCCGCTCGGACGAGGCCGTCCTCGCTGCCTACCTGGGGGACCTGTGACCACCGTGCATCCCGCCGCCACGACAGCCCCGACCGGGACAGCCGACCCGGCGCCGCTGCTGGCCCTGCGGGGCGTGCGCGCCGCCTACGGCGCGATCACCGTGCTGCACGGCGTCGACCTCGCGGTCGCGGCCGGTCAGGTCGTCGCGCTGCTCGGCCCTAACGGCGCGGGCAAGACGACGGCGCTGAACGTGGTCGCCGGCACCCATCTGCCCGCCGCGGGCACCTTGGAACTGGGTGGCCGTGACGTCACTGGGGCGGCGGCCCGCGACCTGGCCGGTGCCGGGGTGTGCCTGATCCCGGAGGGTCGCGGCGTGTTCCCCAATCTCACGGTGCGCGAGAACCTCTGGATGATGACCTGCACCGGTCGCACCCGCGCCCACGTCGAGGAGATCGCGTTCGACCGGTTCCCCATCCTGCACACCAGGGCGAGCCAGGTGGCGGGCACCATGTCCGGCGGCGAGCAGCAGATGCTGGCCCTGGCCAGGGGACTGGCCACCGACCCGGCGGTGCTGCTGCTCGACGAACTGTCCATGGGCCTGGCCCCGCTGGTGGTCGAACGGCTCTACGAACAGGTCGCCGAGATCGCCCGTCAAGGTGTGGCGGTGCTCGTCGTCGAGCAGTTCGCCGCCGCGGTCCTCGACATCGCCGACCACGCGGCCGTCCTGGTGCGGGGAAGCGTTGTGCGCCAAGGACGTCCGGACAGCGGACTTCGCAACGAATTGGCTGCCCTCTATCTAGGAAGTGACCCATCATGACCGAATCCCGCGCGGACCGTTTCGCTCGTGACCTGCGAGAACTCAAGATTCCCGATCCGTCGGCCGGCCGGTCCGGGCTGTGGCTGCGCACCGGCGTCGTCGCGCTGGTGGCCGGGCCGGTGCTCGCCGTGCTGGCCTACCTGATGTCGCACGGCACCACCGATCCGCTGGCCCAGCGTGACGCCATCGTGCTGGCACTGGTCGGGGTGGCCGTCGCCGTCAGTGGTGGTGCGGTGTTCCTGCGTTATTCGCTGACCAACTTCCTGCGATTCTGGCTGGCCCGGCAGGCCTTCGAGCTGGACGGACGCGCCGAACGGGCGGTCCGGGAGCCGGTGCCGTCCGGATCGGCCGACTGAGGCGAGGAGCCCGACCAATGCCCGATGGCATGCATTTCGACCTGTCCGAGGACCAGGAGCTCATCCGCTCCTCGGTCGCGCAGCTGTGCCGCAAGTTCGACGACCAGTACTGGCTCGAACACGACCGCGATCATCAGTTCCCCACCGAGTTCTACCGGGCGATCGCCGACGGCGGCTGGCTCGGCATCACCATCCCCGAGGAATACGGCGGGCACGGCCTCGGCATCACCGAGGCCACCCTGCTCGCCGAGGAGGTGTCGCGCTCCGGCGGCGGGATGAACGCCGCGAGCTCGATCCACATGTCCATCTTCGGCATGCAGCCGGTGGTGGTGCACGGCTCCGAGGAACTCAAACGGCGCACCCTCCCGCGCATCGCCGCCGGCGAGCTGCACGTGTGCTTCGGCGTCACCGAACCCGGTGCGGGGCTGGACACTCCACGCATCACCACCTCCGCGCGCCGCGACGGCGACCACTATGTGGTGAACGGGCGCAAGGTGTGGATCTCCAAGGCGCTCGAGTCGGAGAAGATCCTGCTGCTCACCCGGACCACGCCCTATGACGAGGTCGAGAAGAAGACCGACGGCATGACCCTGTTCCTGACCGACCTGGACCGGGCCCACGTCGACATCCGCCCGATCGCCAAGATGGGCCGCAATGCGGTGAGCTCCAACGAGCTGTTCATCGATGATCTGCGGGTACCGGTCGAGGACCGGGTCGGCGAGGAAGGACAGGGTTTCCGCTACCTGCTCGACGGGCTCAACCCCGAACGCATGCTGATCGCGGCCGAAGCACTCGGCCTCGGCCGGGTCGCACTGGACCGCGCGGTGCGCTACGCCAAGGAACGCGTCGTCTTCGACCGGCCGATCGGCATGAACCAGGGCGTGCAGTTCCCCCTCGCCGACTCGCTGGCCCGCCTCGACGCGGCCGAACTGGTGCTGCGCAAGGCGACCTGGCGCTACGACAACGGCAAATCCTGTGGGCGCGAAGCGAATACGGCGAAATATCTGTGCGCCGACGCAGGCTTCACTGCCGCCGACCGTGCCCTGCAAACCCACGGTGGGATGGGGTACGCCGAGGAATACCACGTCGCGCGGTACTTCCGGGAGGCGCGGGTGATGCGCATCGCGCCGGTCAGCCAGGAAATGATCCTGAACTTTCTGGGCACCCACGCCCTTGGTCTACCGAGGAGCTACTGATGGCACCGCAGACACTGTTCGACCTCACCGGCCGCGCCGCGCTGGTGACCGGGGCGGCGGGCGGCATCGGCGCCGCCGTCGCCCAGGCACTCGCCACCGCGGGTGCTGCCGTGCTGGTGACCGATCTCGACGGTGCGGCCGCAGCCGCCGTCGCGGAGAAGATCACCGGAAACGGCGGCACCACAGCGAGTTTCGCCTTCGACGTCACCGATGCCGACGCCGCGGCCGAAGCCGCCGAACGGGCGGCCGCGCTGGCCGACGGCACCCTGCACATCCTGGTCAACAATGCCGGGGTGACCGCGCCGGCCATGCTGAACAAGACCACCGGGGAATCGGTGCGGCGCCTGTTCGACATCCACGCCCTCGGCGCGATCCAGTGTGTCCAGGCGGCACTGGAATACCTGCCCACCGACGGCACCGGGCGCGTCATCAATGTCACCTCCGCGGCCGGGATCGTCGGCACACTCGGCCAGGTGAACTACTCGGCGGCCAAAGCCGCGGTCATCGGCATCACCAAGTCGATGGCGAAAGAACTGGCGCGCAAACAGATCCTGGTGAACGCGGTGGCCCCGCTGGCCGCCACCACGATGACCCACGCCATCCGCACCGACGACCGGTTCGCCCCGCAGATGCTGGACCGGATCCTGCTGCGCCGCTGGGCCGAACCCGACGAGGTGGCAGGCGCGTTCGTGTTCCTGGCCTCCGACGCCGCCTCCTTCGTCACCGGGCAGGTGCTGCCGGTGGACGGCGGCACGGTGATCTGATGGCCGCCCCGCTGGCCGGGATCACCGTGATCGCACTGGAACAGGCCGTCTCGGCGCCCATGTGCACCCGGGTGCTGGCCGATTTCGGCGCGCGCGTGATCAAGATCGAGAACCCGGTGGGCGGCGACTTCGCCCGGCACTACGACGATGTGGTGCTCGGGCAGGCCGCCCACTTCGTCTGGGTGAACCGAGGCAAGGAATCGGTTGCTCTCGATCTGAAATCCGCTGCCGGGCTGGATATTCTGCATCGACTGCTGAACGGCGCCGATGTGCTGGTGTCCAACCTCGCGCCGGGCGCCACCGCCAGGCTGGGGCTGTCACCGGACGACCTCGCCGCCCGCTATCCTGCGCTCGTCGCGGTCGAGATCGACGGGTTCGGCCGGAACGGGCCGCTGTCGCACAAACGCGCCTACGACCTGCTCGTCCAGGCCGAGGCCGGGGTCTGCGCGGTGACCGGGACAGCCGGGCAACCCGCCAAACCCGGTCCACCCGTGGCGGATGCGACCACCGGGCTGTACGCGGCGCTTTCGATCATGATGGCGCTGTACCGGCGTGATGCCGCAGCGCCGTCAGGCACACAGCGCTCGCCCCGCCCCGTCGCGGAGT
Organism: Nocardia sp. NPDC059177; assembly: GCF_042755165.1. Taxonomy (NCBI): domain Bacteria; kingdom Bacillati; phylum Actinomycetota; class Actinomycetes; order Mycobacteriales; family Nocardiaceae; genus Nocardia; species Nocardia sp. NPDC059177. Next base: position 149,373 of record NZ_JBHZBX010000005.1, read on the forward strand.
CGCCGACCGGCACAGGCGCCGCGATCGGCATCAGCCTGTTCGACACCATGGCCGAACTGATGGGCTATCACCTCACCTACGCCCGCCACGCCGGCGTGGACCAGGAACCCCTCGGCATGAGCTCACCCGCCGTCGCCCCCTACGGCGCCTACCCGACCGCCGACGGCCACACCGTCGTCCTCGGCACCACCAACGACCGCGAATGGCAACGCCTGGCCACCACCATCCTGCAACGCCCGGATCTCGCCGCCGACCCCCGATTCCGCACCAACACCGGCCGCACCCGCCACCGCGCCGAACTCGACGCCGCCATCACCGCCTGGTGCACCCGCCACGACCTGGCCGATATCCAGCGCATCGCCGACGACGCGGGCATCGGCAACGCCCGCTACAACCGCCCCAGCGAAGTCGTCACCCACCCACAATTGGCACAGCGCGACCGCTGGCGCGACATCGACACCCCTGCAGGCCCCATCCCGTCGCTGCTGCCACCCGCGGTGATCACCGACTACGAGCCACCGATGGGTCCGGTACCTGCCCTCGGCGCCGATGCCGACCGAGTACTCGGCGAAATAGGCTGCACCGCAGGGGAAATCGAACTGTGGCGCAGCACCGCAGTGATCGGCCCGGTCCCCGCCGAGGCCACGACATGACCGCCGAAGCAATCCCGGGGCACGGACCCAGCGCGGGCGACTGCCGGTCGCAGGCGCGTTTATCGGCTGCGCCCGCACCCGAGTCACCTCATAGCCGGCGCCGACATCTCAGCTCTGGGAGCGCCGCCCCGATCGGACGAGGCGCGGGTGCCTGTGTGCCGGCAGGGTCGCAGAGTGGCACGGGGGCGTCATGACCGATGCAGACTCCGCCGCCCCCGTTCTCCTGGTCGCCGACCGCGACGGCGTACGCACGCTGACCCTGAACCGTCCGCACCGGCGCAATGCCATCGACGCCGAACTCTTCGGGGCGCTGGCCGAGGCGTTGCGCGCGGTCGCGACCGATCGCAACGTGCGGGCGCTGGTCCTCACCGGGGCGGGCAGCGCCTTCTGCTCGGGTGCCGATATCTCGGTGCCCGACAACGCGCACCCGGTCTATCGCATGCGTCCACTCGCCGATGTGGCGACGTTGCTGCACGAACTGCCGCTGCCCACGGTCGCCAAGGTCACCGGGCCCGCGATCGGCGCCGGCTGGAATCTGGCGCTCGGCTGCGATCTGGTGGTCGCGACGCCGGAATCGACCTTCGCGCAGGTGTTCACGGCCCGGGGACTCACCCTCGACCTGGGCGGTTCGTGGTTGCTGCCCCGGCTGGTCGGGATGCAGCAGGCCAAGCGGCTGACGCTGCTGGCCGAGACCATTTCCGCAGGTGAAGCGCACGAACTGGGTCTGGTCACCTGGGTGCGTTCGGCGGACGAGATCGACACGTTCACCGACGATCTCGCCACCCGGCTGGCCGCAGGCCCACCGATCGCCCTCGCCCAAACCAAGGCGCTACTGCACGAAGGCGCCGACACCACCCTGCGCCAGGCGCTCGCCGCCGAGTCCCGCGCGCAGGGCCTGAACTTCGCGACCGCCGACGCGCCGGAAGCCTTCGCCGCGTTCGCCGAACGGCGCGAGCCACGTTTCACCGGGCGGTGGACGGTGCATCGTCCACCGATCCGTCCCACGAGCTCCGAGAACGGGAGATAGCCATGCCCGAGGTAGTCATCGCCGGCGCGGTCCGCACCGCGGTCGGCAAACGCAACGGCGGGCTGGCCGGGGTGCACCCGGCCGACCTGTCCGCCCAGGTACTCACCGCCCTGGCCGCACGCACCGGCCTCGACCCGGCCGTCGTCGACGACGTGGTGTGGGGCTGCGTGTCCCAGGTGGGCGACCAGTCCAGCAATATCGGCCGGTACGCGGTGCTGGCCGCCGGCTGGCCGGAGAGCGTGCCCGGCACGACCGTGAACCGCGCCTGCGGGTCCAGCCAGCAGGCCGTCGACTTCGCCGCGCAAGCGGTCATGTCCGGGATGGCCGATGTCGTCGTCGCCGGTGGCGTCGAGGTGATGAGCCGGGTGCCGCTCGGTGCCGCGAAAACCGGTGGCGCGCCGTATGGCCCGCGGGCGCTGGCCCGCTACGACGGTTTCTCCTTCAACCAGGGCGTCTCGGCCGAACTCATCGCCGAGAAGTGGGGCCTGGACCGGACCCGCCTCGACGAGTTCTCCGTGCTGTCGCACGAACGTGCCGCCGCCGCCCAGGACGCGGGTGCCTTCACCGCGCAGATCGTGCCGGTGACCACCGAGGACGGTGTCGTCGAGGCCGACGAGGGCATCCGCCGGGGGAGCAGCGTGGAGAAACTCGCCAAGCTGAAACCGGCCTTCCGCGACGACGGAGTCATCCACGCGGGCAACTCTTCCCAGATCTCCGACGGCGCCGCCGCCCTGGTGCTCTCCACCCCCGAGAAGGCCCGCGAACTGGGACTCACCCCGCTGGCCCGCTATCGGGCGGGCGCGGTGGCCGGTGCGGACCCGGTGCTCATGCTCACCGGCCCGATCCCCGCCACCGAGAATGTGCTGCGCCGCGCCGGGCTCGCCCTGTCCGAGATCGGCGTGTACGAGGTGAACGAGGCCTTCGCCCCGGTGCCGCTGGCCTGGCTGGCCGAAACCGGCGCCGACCCGGCCCGGCTCAACCCGCTGGGCGGGGCGATCGCGCTCGGTCATCCGCTCGGCGGTTCCGGCGCGGTCCTGCTCACCCGCATGCTGCATCACATGCGCGACAACGGGATCCGCTACGGCCTGCAAACCATGTGCGAGGGCGGCGGCACCGCCAACGCCACCGTCATCGAGCTCGTCTGAGACCTGGGAGAACACATGCGTCGCGAATTGTTCACCCCCGATCACGAGGCGTTCCGGGAACTGGTGCGCGGCTTCGTCGAGAAACGCATCGCACCGAACTACGCCGACTGGGAACGTGCCGGGCGGATGCCCCGCGAGATCTTCACCGAGATGGGCGAACTCGGCCTGCTCGGCATCGCCCTGCCCGAGGAATACGGCGGCGCCGGCCTGCGCGACTACCGCTACAACGTGGTCCTCCAGGAAGAGGCCGCCCGCGCCCTGGTGACGCTCGGGACCGTCCGCACCCAGCTCGACGTCATCCTGCCGTACTTCCTCGAATACGCCGACCCCGCGCAACGCGAGCGCTGGTTCCCCAGCCTGGCCGACGGCTCCCTGCTCACCGCCATCGCCATGACCGAACCCGGCACCGGCTCCGACCTGGCAGGCATGCGCACCAGCGCCGTCCGCGACGGCGACCACTACCTCCTCAACGGCGCCAAGACCTTCATCACCGGCGGCCTGCTCGCCGACCTGGTGATCGTCGTGGCCCGCACCGCCACCGACCCCGACAACCGCCGCGCCGGACTCACCCTGCTGGTCGTCGAGGACGGCATGCCCGGCTTCGAACGCGGCCGCGAACTGGAGAAGATGGGCTGCAAGGTGCAGGACACCATGGAACTCTCGTTCACCGATGTCCGGGTACCGGTGGAAAACCGCCTGGGCGAGGAGGGTGCCGCCTTCGGCTACCTCGGCCACAACCTCCCCCAGGAACGCCTCACCGTCGCCGTCGGCTCGGTAGCCCAGGCCCGCGCCGCAATCACCGCCACCGTCGAATACACCAGGGAGCGCAAGGCTTTCGGCACCCCGGTCAGCTCCTTCCAGAACACCAAATTCGAACTGGCAGCCCTGTCCACCGAAGTCGAAGCCGCCCAAACCATGATCGATCGCGCGGTCACCGACCTGATCGCCGGCACCCTCTCCGGCGCCGACGCCGCCCGCGTAAAACTCTTCAGCACCGAAGTCCAAGCCCGCACCGTAGACCGCTGCCTCCAACTCTTCGGCGGCTACGGCTACATGACCGAATACCCCATCACCCGCCTCTACACCGACGCCCGCGTAGCCCGCATCTACGCAGGCACCAGCGAAGTCATGAAAATGATCATCGCCCGAGACCTCGGCCTGACCTGATCGCACGAAACACCACGCTGGATGCCATATGACGCGATCATGACCGGTCGGAGGCTCTTAATATGTCGTCGGGTTCCCCGTCGGACGTAGTTATCACGTCACCAGATTGCACGTTGTCCGAGATATCCTCGGAAAACACTAACGAGAAATGATTCGAGGCAACCTTTGAGTGGTGAATATGCAGCGCAACCATCACTCCGTGAATAACTCTGCCGCCGGATTTTCTGAGTTCAACATCTTGTCCGATGCTAAAGTTGCCATCAGCAAATCCGGTAACGAATGGAAACTCTTGAAAACTGACGTGATATACGTCCTCTACGTCAAATTTGCTCAAGTTCCCGCTTTCCTCCACTGGTCGCACCCGCACCTTGACGAGGGCGGGGTGCCGACTGACATCCGGGCAAGGTTCAGGAGGTTACCCCAACCTGGTCACCCGTCTGCCCGACCGCCGACTTCGGTCACGGATGGTGGACAACATCGTTGTTCGGCCGCGGTCAACCATGCGGCCACGTTGTCCAGCGACCCGTGGCAGACAACCCGGAACGGGCTGTACAACTCCCAGCCGTACGGTGGTTCGGGTGCGCGCCGGATCGCCATCGACCGCAGCGCGGCCCGCTCGGTCAGTTCGGTGAGGCGGTGCCGTATCGCGTCGCTCATAGGTCCCCCTTGCGAGTCGTCTGTGTGAATGCGCCCACCGCCGGGGAACCGGTGCCGAGCCGGTTCAGTACCCGGCGGCGGGGCTGAATTCAACGCTAGGCGTGCGTAATCGGTGGTCACAGGCTTACGGTGTTGACAGACTGTTCACAGCTGACCGAGCCGAAGGGCAACGATGGAACCGGGCGCACAGCTGAGAGCCGCGCGTGCGGCGGCCGGGGTAGGGCTGCGCGAAATCGCCCGGCTCACGCACTACTCACCCGCGTACCTGTCGCTCATCGAGTCCGGCAAGCGACCGGTACCGGCCGAGGTCGCCGTCGCCTACACCGCAGCCCTGGGCGAAACAGCTGATGGAGAACGCGCCGGCCAAGAGTGGACGCGGCGGATCGCGGCGTCCGATGTCGGCGGGGACACCCTGGACCGGCTGGAGGCAGCCGTGGACGATCTGGCATCGGCCTACTCCACGACCCCGCCGGCCGAGCTACTGGTCGGCATTCGTCAGCATCTGGGATACACCGCGCGCTTGCTGAACGGGAAGATGACCCTGGTCCAGCACCGCCGCCTGCTCGTGACCGCCGGGTGGCTCTCGCTGCTGGCCGGGACGTGCCACATCGACCTGGACGAACTACCGGCCGCCGCTGCCCGTCTCCGCGCCGCCCGCGATATCGCCGAAGAATCCGAGCACCCGGAAATATCGGCCTGGACCCTGGAAACCAGGGCATGGCAGCACCTCATCAATCGCGAGTTCGGCGAAGCGGCCGAACTGTCACAAGCGGCGCGCGACATCGCCCCGGCCGACAGCTCGGTCTACATCCAGGCCACGGCGCAGCAGGGCCGCGCGCTGGCGCGCAAAGGGGACAGTGCGGGTACATACGGCGCGCTGCGCAGCGTCGCGCGCCTGGTGTCCGGGCTGCGCACCCCGGACCGGCCGGAGCACCACTTCCGATACGACCCGTCGAAGGCCGACACCTACGTCGCCACCACGCTGTCCTGGCTCGGTGACCCGGCAGCCGAGGTGTATGCGCGCCATGTCGTGGCTGACCTGGAGCGCGCCGCGTGCGTCCGTCCGCGCCGCATCGCCATGGCGAACTTGGACCTGGGTCTGGCGCTGGTCGCCGCCGACAAACCGGATGAGGCGGCGAACGTGGCGCTGGGCGTGGTCACCGGCGGCCGACTGGTCCCGTCGCACTACTGGCGCGTGTCGGAAATCGTGACCGGCATCGAGCAGCGGGACATCCAAAGTGCGACCACCGTGCGCGAAGCATTCCACGACACCTATCCGGGATGAGATGTGGGCGCCGGTCAGCACAGGATTCCGGTGGCCTCATCCTGGACGCAAAGTGCCGACCGGTTGAGAACGATTGACACCGATTGAGGCGTTTCGGCAGTTCAGGGCATGGAGCCCTCTGGCCGGGCGCCGAAGACCGGCGTGAGCTCTGCGCGGAGCTCAGCCCTTTGCCGGTCTGGGCTGTCATTCATGTGCGCCATGTCACGTGACATCGCATTCTCGACCAATGGCGATACCTGGCACCGTTCGCTACCGTGACTACGGAATGATGTCCGAGGGGGAGGGCGGTAGCGGGCATGTCTGTGGTTGATATCGATTCCGCACGGTTGAGGTCGGAGATCGCGGCGTTTTACGCCGGGTTCGGGGTGCCGAGCGAGTTGACGGCGGCGTTCGAATCGTCGGCGTTGCTCGTGCCGTTGACAGGGCCGCAGGACCGGGTCTTCACGCTGGAGTCCGGTGGGGTGGCGTGGTTGTGCGCCTTCACCGGGGTCGAGGAGTATGCGCGGTTCATGACGGCGCGTGGCGTCGTGGCCGACGAGTCCTATCGATTTCACACGTTCCTGGGGCGGCGTCTGCGGGAGTTCGCAGCAGGACAGCCGGAGCCAACCGGGGTAGCCGTCGACATGCTCGGTGCTGCGCCGATGGCATTCCCGCCGGCGATCTCCGAGGAGCCGTCGAGCGACGGCGGGCATGGCTGATGTCGGATTTGGATGTTGATCCGGCTCTGTTGACTCAGGCCGCGGCCGGGATCAACGGGATCATCAGCGAACTGTCCGAGCTGGGAGTCGGGGAAACCGGCGCCGTCGGGCGCGGGTTCGCCCAATTGACGATGTCGGCGATGGAAGCAGGCAAAGCCAACGTGCAAGCCTGCTTCGAAACATTCGCCGAACGCTGGTCGTGGGGCGTGCGCGCGCTGGTGCAGTCGGGTAACGAGATCGCCGAGGTTCTCGACCTGTCGGCGGGCCGGTACTACGAGATCGATCAGCAGATCTCGAGCACGTTCAAGCAGATGTTCACCCATATGGCCGGCAACCCGCACCTGAGCAAGGCCGATATCGAGAAGATGGACTGGGGCGAGGTCTGGGACAACAGCAACTTCAACACGGCCAGGAATCCTGATTACAGCGTGTCCTCGTTCACCGACGCGTTCTCCCATATGGGTGACAACGTTTCGACTTTGGGGCAGGTGGGGCAGTACTTGGTGTCCGATGATGTGCCGGAACGCGACAGCATCGGCGACATGTTCGTGCCCGATACCGGGGTGGCGGCGAAGGTCGCTGAGATCCAGCAAGCGCAACAACAAGCTCGTGGGGGGAACACGTAGTGGGGATCGGGGATTTCGTCAACAGCCTCGGGGACAAGATCGAAGACGGGCTCGAGACGGCGGCCGAAAAGGTCGGGCAGGCCTACAACACGGTTCTCGACGCGGAGTCGAAGGTCGCGAAAGCTGTTGGCGCCGATGGACTGTCGGACTGGCTCGATGATCTCGGGGACAAGGTCGTCGATGCGACCGGTGGCGCGGTCCCGGAGAAGGAACTGGGTGAAACCACTGATCCGAAGGAACTGATTCGAGGCGATCCGGGCAAGATCCAGGAAGTTTCCGAACACCTCGGCAAGATCGGTACGGCAATCGATCAAACCGGTGACGCGTTACGAAAGATCGACGTCGCGGAGTGGTCCGGTGAAGCGTCCACGGCCTTTCACGACGAGTTCGCCAAGCAGCCGAAACTGTGGTGGGACGGCGCCGACGCGATGGGTAAAGCCAAATCCGCGTTGGACGCCTGGTACCACGAGGTCACCGCCGCTCAGGTGAAGGCAGCGGACGCGATCGCGAAATGGGAAGCCGCCGACCGTGAGGAGCGGGACCGCAAGAACGCCTGGAACGCCAAAACCGACGAGCAACGCGAGGGTAAGACCCTCACCGACACCTGGACCACGATCCGCGACGAGGCCCGCGCGATCCTCGACGGCGCCCGCACCCAACGTGACAACGCCGCGAACACCGCGGTGGCAGCGATCACCGCCGCCACCGAAACCGCGCCGACGGAACCGCCGTTCCTGTCCCGCTGGGGGAGCAACTTCGAAGACCTGACCGCGGCGATGGAGCACGCGAAAGTCAACTTCACTTCCGGGTTGTTGACCTCGCTGACCGGCATGGTGCAGTTCGTGCGGTCGATCAGCCCTGTCGATATCTACAACATCACCCACCCCGCTGACTACATGTCGAAGATGTCGGACCTGGGCACCGGGATGGTTTTGGCGGCTGCGGACCCGAAAGCGACGGGTGCGGCGATGCTTTCGGGATTCAAGACCAACCCGTCCGAGGCGTTGGGCGCTCTCACCGGTGACGCGTTGACCACCATCGCGACCGGCGGCGCCGGTGGTGTCGCGAAAGGCGCCGCCACCACAGTCAACCGGGTTGCCGACGTCGCGGACACCGCGAACACCGGCCGCAATATTCTCGACAACGCTGCCGGGGCGGCGGGCAGGAACACACCCACCCAGCCCGCCTCCCACACCCCGGACAATCCCTCGACACCGAGCTCGGATCCTGCGGGAAACACCGGCGATTCGCCGGCCACGACCCCCGCAGCTACCACCCCCGAGCCGAACTCCGCCGGGCAAGCGGGCGACACTCCGCCGACCACACCGGCCGACACACCCGGCACGACCCCGAACGGTGCTGCTGATGGCTCGGACCCCGGCGACACGACACCCGAGGCCGGTGAGAATGCGCCGTCGTCACCGAACGGCACCGATGAATCACCAGCGGCGAAACCCACTCCGGATACGGACGACGGCAACCCGAATCAGGAATCGCCGTCCTCCCCGGCTCCGAACAATGACGGTTCCACTCCTGACCAGCACGATGATTCGCCGGCCAACCACGACGACACCTCTGACGACCAGGACTCCGGTAAACCGGCCACGACCCCTGACGACGGCGCACACGGCGACGCTGACGACGGCACCAGCCCGGAAGGCAACAACGGCGACACTCCCGACCCGAACAACAGCCCCGAACTACGCGCAGGCAATGACAACGGCGCCAACGGGCAGGACAGCGCGGGCGACACCGCCCAGAACAATCCGCCCGAAACCGACTCCACCCGCGACCAGACCACCGAAGGCGGCGACCCGGTCAACCTCGCGACCGGTGAATTCTTGCTCCCGCTCACCGACCTCGATCTGCCCGGCATCCTCCGCCTGGCGCTCAAACGCGCCCACCATTCGAACTACCGCTTCGGCCGCTGGTTCGGCCCGTCCTGGTCGGCCACCCTCGACATGCGCGTCGTCATCGAAGACGACTGCGTCACCGTCGTTTTCGAAGACGGAATGCTGCTGGCCTACCCGCATGCCGAGGTCGGCGTCGGCGTGGAGCCGATCACCGGCGGCCAGCGCTGGAAACTGACCCGCACCGACACCGGCGGCTACCGCCTATGGGACCCGGACCGGGAACTGGTATGGCATTTCGCGCCCGAACCAACCCTGAACGGGTTGGACACCCTGCTCGGCAACTACGCCATCTCCGCGATCACCGACCGCCACCACAACCGAATCCGCTTCCACTACAACAACAACGGCGACCCGACCGAAGTCACCCACTCCGGCGGCTACCGCGTCGTGCTGGATTCAGCTGACGGACGTGTGACCGCGATCTCGGTCGCTGGGGAAGCAGACGGACTCGACACCCTCACCCGGGTCCGTGAATTCAGCTACGAGCACGGCGAACTGACCACCACGGTCAACGGCGTCGGTGGCACGACCCGTTTCGCCTACGACGAGCACCACCGGATGCTGTCGTGGACCGATTCCAACGGCAGCTGGGTCGCCAACACCTACGACGAATCCGGCCAGGTAGTCGCTCAGCGCGGCACCAACGGTGTGATGAACGCCGACTTCGAATATCTCGAACTCGGTGACGGCACCGGCCGGCTCACCCGGATCACCAACTCACGTGGCGGTGTTTCGGGTTACGGGTTCGACAGCGATCTTCGCCTGCGCGACTTCCGCAATGCCGACGGCGGCCACCGCCACATCGAATACAACGCCCTGCGCAAACCGCTGCGAGTCACCGAGCCCGACGGCGCGGTCACCCACTACGCCTATACCGACAACGGCAATGTCGCGACCATCACCCGCCCCGACGGCACCGATATTCGCATCGCGTACGCCTACGCAAACCGCCCGACGACGATCACCAATCCCGATGGCACGACGGCGATCAGGGAGTGGGACAAAGCAGGCAACCTCATCGCGGTGACCGACCCCGCCGGTGCCCGGACCGAGTACACCCACAGCTCCTGCGGTGCGGTAACTGAAATCCGCAACCCCGACGGCGCCGTAACCCACGTCGAGGTCGATGACGCCGGCCTACCTGTCACCGTGACAGATCCCTACGGCGCGACGACGACAATCCACCGAGACGCGTTCGGCCGGCCCTCCGAGGTCACCGACCCGCTCGGCCACACCACCCGCTACGAGTGGACGCCCGAGGGACGCCCCGCCCGTCGCGTCGATCCCGATGGATTCGCCGAATCCTGGACCTACGACGGCGAAAACAATCTCGTCACCCACACCAACCGCAACGGCGGAATCACCCGCTACACCTACGGCGGATTCGACAAGGTCGCCGCCCGAACCGACCCGGACGGCTCGACCACCCGCTACCTCTACAACACCGAGCGTCAGCTGACCGCCGTCATCAACCCCCTCGGCCAACGATGGACCTACGAATACGATCTCGCCGGGCGCCTGAGCGCGGAAACCGACTACACCGGTGCCACCACCACCTACACCCACACAATCACCGGCCGCATCGCCACCGTCACTCCGGCTACCGGAATCACCCGTCACCACCGACACGACATCCTCGGCAATCTCACCTCCATCACCGCTGACTCCGGCGAATACCTTGCCTACACCCACGACCCCGCGGGCCGGGTCATCACCGCGATAAACGGCATCGATGATTCCGTCACCCACACCCTCGAATTCACCTACACCCCTACCGGTCAAGTAGCGACCCAGAAACTCGATGACCAGCCCGCCATGGTCAATGACTACGACCACCGCGGACGGCGAATCCGACGCACCACCCCGACCGGCGCGGTGACCACCTGGCGTCACAATGTGCTCGGGCAAGTCACGGCCCTCTCCGCCGACGGCACCGATATCTCGTTCAACCACGACCGCGTAGGTCGCCTCACGGGCTGGCGCATCGGCGACGTCCAAATCGACCGAACCTTCACTCCCAATGGCAATCTCGCCACCCAAGAAGTCACAGGCTTCCCCGCCACCACCTCATCTCTCGACTTCGGCGATACCCCAACGGCCCGGCCCGACCCTTTCACAATTCGTCGAGACGACTACAGCTACCGTCCTGATGACTACCTCACCCACCACACGACGACTGGACCTGGTACAGAGCCCTCACTCGCAACCTACGGCCTCGACGCCCTTGGTCGCGTCAACACCATCACCCGCGATAACCAGACTGCCGAAGCATATGAATACGATGCCCTTTCCAATATCACCGCAAGCCTTCCAGATTTCGCTGCGGAGCCGCAGTCGGCGCTTTCCTCTGCTGCGTCCGTGGAAGTGCGTGAGTATCATAACAATCTCCTAGTCCAAGACGGTCGCACTCACTACTACTATGACTCTGCTGGCCGCCTAATTCGCAAGGTCACCACCCGCATCTCCCGCAAACCTGCCGTTTGGCACTTTCGCTACAATGCATTCGATCAGCTAACCGACGTCTACACGCCCGATGGTCATTGGTGGAAGTATGCCTATGATGCGGCGAGTCGGCGCACGGCGAAACATTGCGTCGGCAACGATGGTGAGCGGCTTGATTACTCTTCCTTCGAATATGATGGAACTCAAATAATTGAGGAGTCGAATCGCGGCGGTATCAGCAGGTGGCAATACTTGCCGGATTCATTCGTGCCGGTGTTGCAAACCGACGCGTCACCTGAATCTCAAGGAGCAAATTCGCATGCAGTGATCGTGGAAATCTCCGGACTTCCTACAGCGCTGATTGACCCGGCGACTGGCCGTGTTACTTCTGAGGGAAACAGCAACTTGTGGGGGAGGGTGACCTGGAGGGGTGAATGCAAAACGCCGGTGCGATACCCTGGTCAGTATTTCGATGCAGAAACTGGACTGCACTACAATCTTCACAGGTTCTTTGATCCGACGCACGGAAGGTATTTATCTCAGGATCCACTCGGCTTGTCTCCGGCTCCGAACCAGTATGGGTATCCGCACAACCCGGCGAGATGGTGTGATCCGCTTGGATTGATGCCCGAAGGATGTGAAGGCGATGGCCAGAACAATCCGGCAGGTCAGACTCCAGAGGTTCCACGAACTCTCTACCACTACACAAACCAAGACGGCCACGATGGGATACTTGACAGTCAGGAGATGTGGCCGTCTCTCCGTGAGCAAAACCCAAAGGATGCTCGATATGGTGATGGCCAATATCTCACGGACATTGTGCCAGGAACACGCACCCTCGGCCAACTCTCGGCCGCCTTCCTGCGGGTACCATGGGCGGGGCAGAAATTTACGCACTTCATCGAAATCGACGTAACCGGACTCGATGTCGTGCAAGGGAGGACTGGTGTCTTCGTAGTTCCAAACAGTGGACCGCTGGATATCGCTGGAAGAATTGTCAGCTCAGGAAGGAGCTAAACTATGAGGTATGTCAGGGTTGCGTGGCACCACGACTTTGATGAAGAGCCGGTCGTCTACTTTCACGAAGTCGGTGACGACAATTGGGAGACACGACGCGTTCAAATCTATCGCGACGGTCACCGCGAGTGGGCTGATGAGAATAATGAGTCCCCAACGGCAGGGTTGGCTGAAATCGAAATCGCTCCCGTGGATGAGATCCGATTGCAGCAAGAGTTCGACGCTGAGGAGATTTCCGCAGAAGAGTTTGAGGAGCAATGGCTGGCTGCGCGTAGCGGGTAGTATAAGGATCCGACACCGACAGGGGGAGTGAGAACTCGGTTCGGGGCGGCCCGCGCCTTGGTAGTGGGCGCGCGGCGGCGTGGTCGGTCGCGTGTAGCGCACCGATATCTGATGCGCCAACACGCACCTTGCCTGTGCCGACAGCCGCCCATTCGATGCGATAATCGATGCCCCTGTCATCCGAGGCTATGCCGATACAGGACAAATCCAACTGATCCGGAAAGAGCTGGACACCCTTGCCTACCCCCCGGCGTGAACAGATAAAATATATGCGGATGCCTCCCGGTAGTGAGGACGGTGGTACCGCATGGATGAATGATCTACCGGCTCGCTATGTGGACGGTCAGCGAGGTTTCGACCGACGGATCATGGAAGAACTCGCGGCCGTCGGTGTGCCCTGTTACACGCTGGGAGACTTGGCCAACGGGCCACGGACCATCCCGCAGGGGATCCCGATCTTCGTGGACTGGCTTGGCGAGCTCGAGTCGAGAATTCCTGGACCTGAGACCGACCATCGCTCCGCCATCCGGTCCGGACTTGTCCGCAATCTCATCGATCCCGCCGCGCGGGGAAACCAGCGGGCGATCGACCTGCTCATCGCCCAGATGCGCTATGAGCCGCCGCTGCCCACCCGTATTCAGGACTGGGCGTGCCAGGGTCTCCGTGTCATTGCGACCGCGAAGAACTTCGACCAGATTGCCGAACTTCTCGCTGAACTCCCGGTGGCAACGCCGACGATCCCGCTGATCGAATTTCTCGGCAAGGTCAAGACCCGCCGAGCACGTGATCTTGCGGTCGAATACCTCGACGGACCGACCCGAGAAGCGGCGATCAAAGCGCTGGTGCAGATGAAAGCTGCCGATGTCCGGCAGCTGATCGAGCCACTGCTCGATGATCCGCACCCGCCAGTGCGCGAGCAGGCGAAACGTGCGATGGAAAGGCTGGTCTGACCTCGTCCGATCTCATGGGCACGGCCCTTTCATCAAGCTCTGGAAAGTCTTGCAGCGCTTGATGAAAGGGCTCGTCACCTCAGGTGGTCGGGGTGTAGCCGAGGATGCCCTTGATCTCGAGGTAGTCGTCGAAACCGAAGGCGCCCCATTCTCGGCCGTTGCCGCTCTTGCCATAGCCGCCGAAGGGGCAGTGGAAGTCGAAGCCGTCGTTGATCGAGACGTAGCCGGCGCGGATGCGGTGGGCTACTGATCGGGCCTGGTCGAGGTCGGCGCCGGCGACGTTGCCGGCCAGGCCGTATTCGGTGTCGTTGGCGATGTCTACGGCGTGGTCGATGCTGTCGTAGGCGAGGATTGTCAGGACGGGGCCGAAGATTTCTTCGCGGGCGATCGTCATGTCGTTGGTGACGTTCGCGAATACCGTCGGTTTGACGTAGTAGCCCTTGGTCAGGCCGTCGGGGCGGCCGGTGCCGCCGACGACCAGGGTCGCGCCCTCGTCGATGCCGCGCTGGATGAGGCCCTGGACCTTGTCGAACTGTGCTTTCGATACGACCGGGCCGAGGGTGACCTCGGTGGTCGGGTCGCCGACCGTGAGTTGTTCGGCGGCTGCTTTCGCCGCGGCGATCGCCTCGTTCATCCGGGCGCGCGGTACGAGCATCCGGGTCAGCGCGCTACAGGTCTGGCCGGAGTTCATCATCAGCGGGCCGATGCCTGCCGCGACATTGGCAGCGAACTGGTCGTCGTCGAGGACGATATTGGGGCTCTTGCCGCCCAGTTCCTGGGTGACCCGTTTGACGCTGGGTGCCGCGGCGCGGGCCACCTCGATTCCGGCCCGGGTGGAGCCGGTGAAGGAGATGACGTCGACATCCGGGTGCGCAGCCAGCGGTGCGCCCACACCGGGCCCGTCGCCGTGGACGAGGTTGAACACGCCGGCGGGCACCCCGGCGGCGTCGAGGACCTCGGCGAAGATCTGCGCGCTGAACGGTGACTGCTCCGAGGGCTTCAGCACGACGGTGCAGCCGGCCGCCAATGCCGGGAACACCTTCACCGCGATCAGGCTCAACGGCCAGTTCCATGGTGTGATCAGTCCGGCGACGCCGATCGGTTCGCGGGCGATCAGGGTGGCGCCGCGCTGCTCGGTGAACGGGTAGTCGCGGAGCACTTCTATCGCCGTATCGAGATGTCCTGCAACGAGATTCAGCTGGAATCCGTTGGCCAGCGCCGCCGGGGCGCCCATCTCGGCGGTCAGTGCCGCGGCGATGTCGCCACGGCGGCGCTCGAACTCGGTGCCGATCGCGGTGAGGACGGCCAGACGCTCGTCGACCGTGCTCGCCGACCAGCTCGCGAACGCGCCGCGCGCGGCAGCCACCGCCCGGTCGACATCGGCCGCGGTGCCCGCGGCGACGGTGCCGTAGACCTCCTCGGTGGCCGGATCGACGACCTCGAAGGTCGCGGTGCCTGCCGGCTCGATCCACTTGCCGCCGACATAGAACGTGGAGATAGTGGGCATGGCTACTGGGTTCCTTCCGCGTACCAGGTGCGGAACTCGTCGTAGGAGGGCATCTCCTCGGAGTTCGCCTTCGGGTCGACGGCCACGTGGATCACGCCGGGTTTGCCGCTGGCGTAGGCCCGTTTGATCGCCGGCGCGATGTCTTCCTCGCGTTCGACGTATTCGCCGTAGCAGCCGAAGCCCTCGGCGACCTTGTCCAACCGGGTGCCGGTGCCCCAGTGCACGCCGGTCTCGAGTGAGCCCTGCCCGAAGGTGCGCTTGTAGACGCCGACCTCGAGGCCCCACGCGTAGTCGACGGCGACCACCGAGACCAGCGGAAGATTCAGCCGCACAGCGGTTTCCAGTTCGGCGATCTGGAACTGGAACGAGGAGTCACCCGAGATCAGCATCACCGGGCGCTTGCGGCCCTCGGCGACCGAGGCGCCGACCGCGTAGGGCAGCCCGGTGCCGAGATGACCGAAGTTCTGGTTCCAGATCACGTCGTGCGGCTTGGCCTGGGAGTAGGTCCAGCCGAAGATCGTGGTGGCGCCGCCGTCGCGCACCATGATGCCGTCGGCGGGAAAAGCCTTGGTGGCCTCCACGATCAGGCGCGCCGGATGCACGGGCGTGCGGCCGGACGGTGCGGTCTCGGCGAGTTCGGCCAGGCGGGCGGCATCCTGCTCGATCCAGCCGGCCAGTTCCGGGGTTGCGGTGCGCGGAGTGTCGCGCATAGCTTCGACCAGCTGCGGTACGACCGCGCGCAGGTCGCCGACCAGCGGCACATCGATCGGCCGGTTGACCCCGATCGCGGTTGGATCCTGTTCGATCAGAATCCATTTCCGGTTCGCCTCGTTGGCGACCCAGTGCCTGCCGCGCCCGTAGTGCACGGGCTCACCCAGCTCGGTGCCGATCGCCAGGCACAGATCCGACTGCACCACGGCCTCCACCGCCGAGGGGGAGAAGCCGTACGGGAAGGTGCGGTCCTCGAGGCCCTCGATATAGGAGGTGCCGCCGGAGGTCTGGATCACCGGCACCGCCAGCAGCTCGGCCAGTTCGCGCACGGACGCACCGGCGCGCGCGGTGTGCGCGCCGTGACCGACCAGCAGGATCGGCTGCTTCGCCGCCCGCAGCAGCTCGGCCGCCTCGGCGATCTTGTCCGCACCCGCCGTCTGACCGACCAGGCGATACGCCGAGGGCGGCAGGGGAGCGGGCACGTCGAGTTCTTCGAGGATGACATGCGAGGGGTATTCGATATAGACCGGGCCGGGCGTTCCGGTGAGCGCCTTGCGCAGGCCCTCGCGAATGATCTCGTCGGTCTGGTCGGCGTATTCGATACTGGCGCTGTACTTCACCGAATTCTCGAACAGCGCAGCCTGTTTGACGAACTGGATGCGTCCACGCCGCACCCGCTGCTCGGTGATCCGGGCACGCTGACCGCCCAGGAAGATCACCGGCGAGTTCTCCACCTTCGCGCACATCATCGCGCCCGCGAGATTGGCGACACCGGGACCGAGGGTGCCGATGCACACCGCGGCCTTGCCGGTCATCCGGGAGACCGCCTCGGCCATGAAACCGGCCGACTCCTCGTGATGCGGTGCGATGACGTTCCAGCCGCGTTCCTCCGCGAGATGGAACATGTGCACGAAGTTCGGATCGGGGATACCGAAAATCGTAGTGATACCTTCGGCTTCGAAGAGCTGAAGGATCCGTTCATAGACCTTGACCGACATGCCGGTGTGCCTCCGTCACTAGCGCGAAACTCTTCCTGAGGTGATCTGTGTGACCGGCCGGAACCGGCGGCAGGATCCACGAATCCGTGGTGTCACGGATGGCGTCGATCTGCGCGCCGACCTGCTCGATCGTCCACGAGGGCCGATGGACCCCCGGGGTTTCGGCGATATAGGCCCGCCCCACCCGTCCGGCGACGGCCACCAGCATCTCGCCGGTGATCGAGCAGGATTCATGGGCGAGCCAGCCGACCGCCGGAGCGGTGAGTTCGGGTCCCATCGGCGGATAGGCGGAGGTGTCGATCCCGTCCGCCAGCCGGGTCACCGCGGCGGGCACGATGACATTGCTGGTGATGCCCACGTCCGCGCCCTCGAGCGCGACGACATTGGACAGCCCGATCATGCCCGCCTTGGCGACAGCGTAATTGGCGACGCCCTTGTTGCCGTAGAGCCCGCCGATCGAGGAAGTGAGCACGACGCGGCCGTACCCGGCCTCGGCCATCACCGGAAAGGCCGGGCGCACCACGTGGAATGCCCCGCGCAGGTGCACGTCGAGCACCGACTCGAAATCCTCGTAGCTCAGCTCGCCGAGCGTTCCGTAGCGGACATTGCCGGCGTTGTGGATGAGGATGTCGAGGCGCCCGAAGTGCGCGAGCGCGGCATTTATGATCGCCTGCCCGCCCGCCGGCGTGGCGACGGACTCGCCGCACGCGACGGCTTCGCCACCGGCGGCGCGGATCTCGGCCACCACCTCGGCGGCGGGATCACCCTCGACGGTGTCGCCGCGGACACTGCTGCCCAGATCGTTGACCACCACCTTGGCCCCGCGCTCGGCCAGCAGCAGCGCGTAGGCGCGGCCGAGGCCACGGCCCGCGCCGGTGACGACGGCGACGCGATCGTCGAATCTCAGCTCCGCCACGGCATTCGCCTCCCCATCCGGTCTCCGCCGCTCATCTGCCCAGCTCCAAGCCGGGCAGCTCGCCGCTGTCGCGCCAGGTCTGCAGCAGCTCGCCGAAGGCGTAGAAGCCGGGCCAGTACGGTTCGCCGAGATGCGAGCGGATGCTCTGCTCGCCCTCGTTGTTGTAGTAGCCGGGCGTGCACTCGCGCTGGAAGGTGCTGTTGTCGACGGCGGTCTCGCGCACCGTGCTCACCCAGTCCCGGACTGCGTCGGCGGTGGGCTCGACGGTGGTGGCCCCGGTGTCGACGGCCTGTTTCAGGATGTAGGCGATGTGCTCGGCCTGCTGGTCGAACATGTCGGTGGTGCTCGCGGTGACTCCGCCCTGCAGGAACCCGGTGAAGAACAGGTTCGGGAAACCACGGGTGGTCAGGCCGTGCAGGGTCTGGTAGCCCGCGCCCCAGTGTTCGTAGAGCGAGAGCCCGTCGCGGCCGGCGAACGGCGCGATGCCGAAGCGGCGGTCCAGATCGGTGGTGATCTCGAAACCGCTGGCGAAAATGATGCAGTCCACCTCGTGCTCGACGCCGTCGGCGACGATGCCCTTGGCTGTGATACGTTCCACGCCTTTGGTTTTCGATACGTCGACCAGGGTCACGTTGTCGCGGTTGAAGGTGGGCAGGTACTGGTCGTTGAAACACGGCCGCTTGCACAGGAACCGGTAGTACGGCTTGAGCGCGGCGGCGGTCGCCGGATCGGTGACGATCTCGTCGACGCGCCGGCGCACCCGCTCCATCGCCTTGTAGTCCTCGAGCTCGCGCAGCTCCATGAACTTCTCCGGGGTCAGCGTCGCCCACCCACCGGTGGCGCTCAGGTGCGCCTCGAGGTTGCGGCTGACCTCGGTCCAGCCGTCACAGATCAGATCGGGCTGGCCGGGAGTGAACGCCTCGAAGGCGGCGGTGTGGAAGTTGCGCTTGCGTTCCCGGGTCCAGCCCGGCTGCACCGACGCCGCCCAGTCGGGATCGGTCGGCACGTCACCGCGCTCGTAGACATAGGACGGGGTGCGCTGGAAGACATAGAGGTGCTCGGCCGATTCGGCCAGGTGCGGCACGATCTGGATACCGCTGGCGCCGGTGCCGATCACCGCGACCTTCTTGCCCGCGAGCTTGTCCAGCCCGCCGTGCATACCGCCGCCGGTGTACTCGTAGTCCCAGCGCGCGCTGTGGAAGGTGTGCCCGGTGAACTCCGAGATGCCCGGGATACCAGGCAGTTTGGGCTTGTTGAACGGGCCCTGCGCCATAATCACGAAGCGGGCGCGCAGGTCGTCGCCGCGGTTGGTGCCGATCCGCCAGCGGTCGAGCTCGTCGTCCCAGCGCAGCGAGGTCACCAGCGTGCTGAAGATCGAACGGCCGTAGAGGTTGTAGTGCTTGCCGATGCGCTGCGCGTGCTCGAAACACTCGTCGCCGCGCGCGTACTTCTCGGTCGGCATGTAGCCGGTTTCCTCGAGCAGCGGCAGATAGGCGTAGCTGTCGGTGTCGCACTGGATGCCGGGGTACCGGTTCCAATACCAGGCGCCGCCGAAATCGCCTGCCAGCTCGATGATCCGGAAGTCGGTGACCCCGGCCTCCTCGAGCCGGGCGGCGGCGAGCAGACCGGCCCAGCCGCCACCCAGGATCGCGATGCCGATGTCGTCGGTGATCGGTTCCCTCGGCACCACCCTCGTGTACGGGTCGCCCTCGTAGAAGTCGGTGAAGCCGTCGTCGGTCACCAGGTACTGGCCCTGGCCCTCGGTGCGCACGCGCTTGTCGCGTTCGGCGAGGTAGGTGGCCCGGAGTTCCTCGATATCGACCTCGGGGGTCTGCGTGGGTGCGCAGTCGCTCATTGCGGATGTCCTTGCTGGAGGGTGGTTCAGGCGAGATCGCGGGGCGCGCCGGTGTCCATGTACCGGGCGAGGTTGTGGTGCAGGTTGACCACGCTGCGTTCGCGATAGGGGTTGGGCTTGGGACCGGAGAACCCGCGCGACTTCATGCCCTGCTGGACCGCGGCCATATTGTCGAAGTCCTGCGGCAGCACGGTGCGCCAGCCGGGGTCACCGACCGGGGTGTACTCCCATTCGGTCTGCGGCTCTTCGCCTTCCGGGAACAGTTCGAAGACCGCGGCCTCGAAAATGCACTGGTCCGGATCGGTGCCGTAGGGGCGGAACCGGTAGCACAGCATGTTGTTGACCGCGTGCCCGATCTGGAAGTTCGGGAAGATCTGCCAGGCGGTGCCGCTCTTGGCGACGATATCGGGTTCGACCTTGGGCCAGTCGACCCCGCGCGCCTGGTCCTCGGCCCTGGCGGTCTCGAGCCAGTAGCGCAGCACCTGGTCCGACGGGGTGCCCTCGGGCAGTTCGTCGACCAGCCGGTTGGCGACGTCGACCAGGGTGCGGGTGGTGTTGGTGTTGGCGTTCTCCCAGGTGAAGTTCTGCAGCTGGGCGGTGGAGACGCGGGCATCGGTGCCGCCGCCGACACGCAGCTTGGCCTGGTTCTCCTCCATGCCCTTCGGTGCGTCGTAGCCGATATTGCTGTGCTTGCCCTGCGCGCGGGCCCAGCCGAGGAAGGACCCGAAGTTGGAGAACTCCGGATGGGTGTAGGGGACGTGATAGGTCTCCATGAACGCTTCGAAGGCGACCTTCCAATTGCAGTCGAAGGTCAGCCATTTGCGCCACCGGTAGCGCATCTTCTCCAGCTCGAAATGCTCGAGCAGGCTCGCGGCGGGTTCGAGGTAGTCGCGCAGCGATTCGCAGTCGGGGTCCATATTGATCCAGACCCAGCCGCCCCAGGTGTCGATCTGGACCGTCTGCAGTCCGTCGTTGCGGTCGGTGAGACCGCACGGCCAGTCCTCGCGTTCGGCGACGAAGGTGTTGCGGCCGTCGAGGTCGTAGCGCCAGCCGTGGAAGTTGCAGGTGAACTGGCGGGCCTGGCCGCGTCCGTCGTGCGTGCCGGGGGGAGTGTCGATCAGGCGGCGGCCGCGGTGGGCGCACACATTGTGGTAGGCGCGCAGGGTCTCGGGCGTGGTCCGGACGACGATGATGGAGTCGGCGCCGATCTCGTAGGTCAGGTAGTCGCCGGCCCGGGGGATCTCCTCGACCCGGCAGACCTGCTGCCACACCTTGGCCCACAGCCGGTCGCCTTCGGCCTTGGCGTACTCGGGGGAGATGTAGGCCTCGACGCCGATGGTCATCGGGGTCGACAGCGGATCGGTGGCGGTTTCGGTGGTTTCGGTCATGACATTCTCCTCGTGCACACCGGGGTTCGTCAGCGGGTGATGGCGGCGCGGAAGTCCTCGTTCTCGAGGAACAGCGAGGTGTGGTCACCGCCCAGATGGGTCCAGCGCAGATTCAGGCCGCCGTCGACGAGCAGCGTCTGGCCGGTCAGATAGGTCGACAGGTCCGAGAGCAGGAACAGGATCGGCCCGGCCTGTTCATCGGGCTGCCCGCGCCTGCCCATGGTGATGGCGCGCCGGTCGCGGTCGGGATCGGCGCCGACGTAGGCCCGCGAGGCCGGGGTCTCGGTGACGCCGGGCGCGACCGCGTTGACCCGGATACCGTCCTGCGCCAGCTCCACGGCCAGTGTCCGGGTGGCCGCCACCAGGGCGGCTTTGGCGGTGCCGTAGGCGATGTGGAAGGGCGCGGTGTTCATGCCGCTGATCGAGGAGACCGAGACGATCGACCCCGCGTTGCCCTGTGCACGCAACGCCTTGGCCACGCCCTGGCTCATGAAGAACATGGTTTCCAGGTTCTGGGCGAACAGCGCGCGCCAGTCCTCGCGGGTGACGCGGGTGGCCGGCATCCAGGTGGCGGGGTCGGCGCCGCCCGCCACGTTCACCAGTCCGTGCAGGGTGCCGGGCAGGTCGGCGACCCGGTCCAGGACCTTCGCGATCCCCTCGTCGGTGCCTGCGTCGGCGGCGACCGGAATCACCGAAAGCCCTTCGGCTGCCAGAGGATTGATGTGGGTGTCGAGATTGTCCTTCGACCGGCTCACCGCCACCACGGTCGCCCCGGCGGTGGCGACCAGGCGGGTGACCGCCGTGCCGATGCCGCCGCCGCCCGCACCCGAGACGATGACGATCCGCCCGCCCAGCCCCAGACCGTCGAGGCCCGCCGCGCTCATGCCAGTACCTGGAGGGCGAGCACGCTGCCCTCGGCGTCGGCGGAGAGGTAGACGGTGCCGTCGGGTCCGGCGGTGATGCCAGCGAACGGGCCCATCGGGCCGGAGAACGGGGGAGTGCCGAGCAGCGGTTTGGCGACCACGCCCGCGGGCACGCCCACCGGCAGGTTCGCCGCGAGGACGGTGCGGACCTTGGTCGCGAGATCGAATTCGATCAGTGCCTTGAGTCCGACGTCGACGATGAGCAATCGGTTGCCGCGCACCAGGATTCCGTGCGGTGTGTCCAGACCGTCGACGACGGTGTCCACGCCGCCGCTGCCGATCGAGACGATCCGCCCGCTGCCGGACTCGGAGACCAGCACGGTGTCGTCGGGGCCGATAGCCACGCCGAGCGGGCGGTCCAGGCCGCTCGCCAGCACCTCGACCGAGCCACCGCGCAGCGAAAGCACCCGTCCCGCACCGAATTCCGCGACCACGACGGTGCGGTCGGCGGTGGCGGCGATGCCGTAGAGCTGGTCGTAGCCCTCGGCCAGTACCTCGGTGACGGGTTCGGGACCCGGCCGGTAGGAGGCGATCTCGCCCGAGGAGGTGGCCACCAGCAGCTCGCCGGGACCGACGGCGGTGACGCCGCGGACGTAGCCGGGGGTGTTGAGGCTGAACAGCGACGCGACCTGGGTCAGCCCGGCGTCACCGAACTCGTAGAGGTAGGTGCCGTCGGCGACGTAGAGCGTGCCGTCGGGAGCGACGGTCAGATCCAGCGGCCACATGAGGCCGCCCTCCAGCACGGCTTTCGTCGCGCCGCCGGCCAGGATCTCGGTGATCTCGCCGGTGAAGCTCGACACGAACAGCCGGTTGCCGACGAAGGTGCAGTTGTCCAGGCCGGGTGCGAGCGCGGCCAGTACCTGGCGTTCGCCGGTGCGCGGGTCGATCCGCAGGACCTCGCCGGTGCCGACCTGGGTCGAGACGAGGAAACCCTCGGCGTCGAACTTGACCGAGTCGGGCACGCCGAGATCGCCGACGACCCGTTCGGGTTCACCACCGTCGGGATTGATGCGCCAGATGTCGTTGGTGCCCATGACCGGGTAGTAGAGGAGTCCGTCAGGGCCGAACTCCATGGCATTGGGCATCGGCAGGTTGTCCTGCAGCACGCGCGGGGCGCCGCCGTCGAGCGGCAGTTCCATCAGGCGCCCGCCGACCCGGCATTCGTTGACGAACAGCCTGCCGTTGTGGAAGGTGATGCCGTTCGCGCCGGGCAGGCCGGCGCGCAGGACGCGCGAGGTGCCGTCGGGACTGCGCACGCTGACGCGGGCGTCCATGTACTCGGTGGCGATGAGATTGCCGTCGGTATCGAAGGCGAGATCGTCGGGGGCGACGATGTCGCCGCCCTTGGCGCTGACGGTCTCGAGCTCGCCGGTGGCGACATCGAGCGCGCTGATCTGGCTGCCCGCCACCTGCGCGATGTAGATGCGGTTGTCGGCGCCGGTGCGCAGGCCGTTGGCGCCGAACAGGCGGCTCGGTGGCGTGAGTCGGCGCAGGCTCCAGCCCTCGGCGACGGTGAATGGTGTCTCGCTGGTGTAGCGCGCCCCTCGGGTCACTGCGGGGCCCTCCCCTACGGTCGGATCAGTGGGTGTTGCGGGTCACGGTACGTCAATCCTCACAATGATTGCAATACTGGATTTGCCCGAAGGAAACCCCTGCTCAGTGCGTTGCCCGCGCGTGTGGGCACGACTGTATGGCGAGGCGCTCCGAGGGTGAGGCGGTGCCGTCGAGGGCGGCGACCGGGATCGGGCGGACTCGCCGAAAGGCAAGGGAATTAGATATGTAAGAACGTGAGAATCAGGTTATCCACAATGGTGTGGTCCTGGGTCGGTATCGGCTGAGATTTCGGAGAACCTGTGCCTGTTCCTCGCGGTCGTAGGGATGCCGACCCGGTCATCTCTACGCCGCGCCCACGGTTACGAGGCCATACCTCTGAGCTCAGGCAGAGTGAGGGCTGTGTGGGCGGGCCGACCGGAGGCCCGGGGCGACACGGTGAGGTTGCGGAGTCTATGGTTTCGGGCTTGCAGGGCTTCGGCCGTGGTGGGAAACAGGGCCGCATCGCCGGTGGAGATCTGCGATTGGTTGATTTCGATGAATGGGCGGCTGGCGCGTTCGTAGGCGGTGAAGGCGGTGATGTGGTCGTCGTGTGCGGCCAGGGATTCGGCGAGCATGTAGGCGCCGACGAGCGCGAGGCTCGATCCCTGCCCGGTCAGGAACGACGGGGCGTAGGCGGCGTCGCCGACGAGTGCCACCCGCCCGGTGGACCATTGCGGCAGATGGATCTGACCAACCGTGTCGAAGAACGGATCCGGGGAGCTACGCATGGCGTCGACGATTGCCGGTACCCGCCAACCGTCGTCGCCGAAGAGCGTGGAGATCAGTGCACGCTGAGTCTCGTTGTCGCGGAGGGCTTCGTGGGATGGTTCGGGGTGGGCGAAGGTCAGGAGGGCGTGTACGTCGTTGCTGGTTCCCACGGCGTAGAGAGCGGCGGCTCGTCCGGGGGCGTTCCAGATGAGTGCTTCGTGGGAGAGCCCGAATGTATTGGGCATGGTGCAGATCGAGAAGCAGTAGCCGAGGTAGCGCAGGTAGTTCTGTTCGGGGCCGAAGGCGAGAGTCCTGGTGCGTGAGTGCAATCCGTCGGCGCCGACAACAAGATCGAAACTGCGTTGGGTGCCGCTGCGGAAGGTGACGTCCACACCGTGCTCGTGTTCGGTGAGCGTGTCGACGGAATCGTCGAAGACGAACTCCACGTCGTCGCGGACTGCTGCGTACAGGATGTTCGTCAGCGTCCCCCGGGGGACCTCGAGGTCGTGTCCGTCGGCTCCCCCGACCACCGCCTGCGGATGAACGACAGCTGCGCGGCTGCCGTCGGCCTCGAGGAAAGTCACCCGCCGCGTATCGATATGGGCTCGCTGTAGCTGAGGCAGAATGCCCATCCGGTGCGCGACCTCGACGGCGGTGCCACGCACGTCGATCGGGTATCCGCCGCCGCGCACACCGGCAGATTTCTCTACCACCGTCACCTCGAATCCGTATCTGTGCAACCAGAACGCCAACGCGGGACCCGCGATGCTCGCGCCGGAAACCAGCACAGTTCCGCTGGACTTCATGTCAACTCCTCGGTGTCTGATGGAAAGGGTCACGCGCGCGTTTCGACAGCCTGGGGCTCGAGTTCCGGCGCGGGCATCGGACGCTGCGGGTGCGTGGTTCGCACAAGAAGGACGACCACGACCGCGGCGATCGCGAAGGCCGCGGTGGCGATCGCGATATAGCTGAATACGCCGGTGGCCGAGTTCACCGTCTCGCCGTTCGCGACGACAGTGGTCGATGCGAGAACAGCCGCGCCGACGAAGTTGAACACCACGGCCCCGGTCGAGACCATCACCATGACCAGGCTGGACACGATGCCCTGCCGTTGCGCCGACGCCGAGTTGCCCGCCATGTTGAAGCCCGACGCGCCCAACGCCGCGACCGTGACACCGAGCAGGAACGCGAAGCACAGCGCCGCGACCAGCTGGAACGCACCGAGGAACATCCCGATCGTGGCCACGGTTCCGAGCATGACCGCCCCGGCCAGGGTCCGGGCAGGCCCGATTCGCGTACCCAGCCAGCCAGCCACCGGACCGCCGAGCATGACGCCGACAGCGGGTGCCGCGAGAAGCAGCGCCACCGACCCGTGACCGCCGAGCCCGTAACCCAAGTTCTGGTCCGCCGAGACATCACTGATGAGCGGGATGAGTTGCAGCATGCTCTGGTAGGAACCCGCGCCGAGGAAGACGACGAGGAGTGTGAGAAGCAGTGGCTTGCCGAGATTTCCGACGTCGATCAGCGGGTCGGCCTTTCGGCTCGAAACCGTGAACCATCTGACCAGCGCCACGACCCCGCCGAGGAGAAGGCCGAGCGGTCCGGGAGCGGACCAGCCGAGCTCGGGACCCATGCTGATGTAGCCGAGCACACCGAGCAGACCGCCGCCGAGCAGCAGCGCACCCGAGATGTCGAGCCGGCCCGGAGTCTTCACGAGCGATTCGGGAACCAGGAAACGCACGCAAGCAGCCATCGCCACCGCCACCGCGGCCGAGATGAGAAACAGGACCTGGAAGCCGAACTCCATGGCCAGCTTCTCGATGAGGAAGCGGGAGGCGACGTTGAGGATCGCGGTGCCGGTGGTCACGATGCCGACGATGATCATGGCCAGTCGTGGCGTGCAGACGGTTCGCACGATCGCGACCGACAAGAACAGGGCGGCCAACGCGGCTCCCTGCAACATGCGTCCGATGACGAATATCCACATCGTCGGGGCCACCGCGCAGATCAGCGCACCCACACAACTGATCAGCAAGGTCAGCACGAGGACTCTGCGTTTTCCGTATATGTCGGCACTCTTACCGAGCAACGGGGCCCACATCACGCCCGCCAGCATCGCGGTGGCGTTGAGCCACGCCGCCTGGTCGGTGCCGAAATGGTCGAGCATCTCGGGCAGGACGATCAGCGGTGCGCCGATCGCGGAGTCCACCACGAAATTCACCAGAGCCAGGATCGCTACGAGGCCGAGTAGTCGCCAGCTCCACCTCGCGTGAAGACCGACGTTCGCACCGTCGGTTGTGTTCTGCTGCATTGATTTCGGCTCCTCACCAGACTTGATTTCCCGACTCGGCGGGGGTTTGCGCCGTGCAGGGATGTTCTGGCTACAACCGTTCCAGCGGAGCCGTCGGCGGGCATCGTCTCTTGTCACCGATTGCCGCTGGTGCTGTTGCACTAGACGACCGCGCACTCCTGGTGCGTACGAACCGGGTCGAACGCCTTGCGGTTGCCGGGCGGCTCCGACGCGTATCTTGGGCGAGGTGTTGCCACCCCAGCAGCGTTCCCCGATCCGGTGACGGCCATCCACCAGGTGGCACGACGACCCGTGTGGTGGCGCGAGACGCTCGTGCTCGCGACGGCGTTCCTGCTGTGCCTGTCCGGCGGGATCTTTCACCCCGACAACACCCTCGGATGGCCGCCGATGGCCACCTATGTCGTCGCGGGGATCTCGTGTGCGGCGCTGGCCGTGCGGCATCGGGCGCCCGTAGCCGTGGTCGCGGTAACCACCGCGTGCGGGATGCTGGTCGCACCGTGCGGCCTGCTGTTGACCCCGCTGATCGTGGTGCCCGTCGCGATCGCCGCCTACGCGCTGGCATTGCACACCGAGCTGAGGGTGGCGATCGCGGTCCTGCTCCCCGCCGTGGCGTTGCTGGTCGCGGTGACGCCGCTGCTCGACGGGCTGTCCTGGCAGGATGGCAGCAGGCTGCTGTCGGTGGCGGTGCTCCCACTGATCGCCGGAGCACTCGGCAACGCGACCCAGAACCGGCGAGCCTACCTGGCTGCCATGGAGGAGCGGGCCCTGCGCGCCGAGGAGAGCCGGGAGAGCGAGGCGCGGCGCAGCGTCGCCGAGGAACGGGTGCGCATCGCCCGCGAGCTCCACGACGTCGTCGCACACCAGATCACCCTCGCCAACGCCCAAGCTGTTGTTGCCGCGCACGTGTTCGACTCCCAGCCGGAACAGACCCGTTCGAACCTGAACAACATCATCGAGACAACGAGAAACGCCCTCGACGACCTGCGCGCCACGGTCGGACTGCTGCGCCAGGCCGGGGACGCGAACACTTCCGCCGAACCGTCACCCGGCCTGTCCCAGCTCCCCCGGCTGCTCG
Organism: Nocardia sp. NPDC059177; assembly: GCF_042755165.1. Classification (NCBI taxonomy): domain Bacteria; kingdom Bacillati; phylum Actinomycetota; class Actinomycetes; order Mycobacteriales; family Nocardiaceae; genus Nocardia; species Nocardia sp. NPDC059177. Next base: position 177,220 of record NZ_JBHZBX010000005.1, read on the forward strand.
AGTCGTTCGACCGTGCGGGGCTGCGAGTGACGACGGACAACGAGGGCACGCCCGCCCCGCTACCGCCAGGGGTGGATCTCACTGCCTACCGGGTCATCCAGGAGGCCCTGACCAACGTGGGCAAACACGCCGGGACCAGTCACGCTCGCATCCGCCTGTCCTGGAGCCGCGATCGGCTCAGCATCACCGTCGCCGACGACGGACCCGACTCGCGGGCAGCGAACGGGCCGAGCTTCACGGGGTCGGACCGGCCGTCGGGCTACGGGCTCATCGGTATGCGAGAACGCGCCACGGCGGTCGGGGGTCAGCTCTTCACCGAAAACAGCCCGGCGGGCGGCTTCATCGTCTCCGCTCACCTGCCACTCACACCGGCGAACACGACCGGCGACACGGAGAACGGTGGTCCCCCATGACAATTCGAGTGCTGCTCGCCGACGACCAGGCCCTGCTCCGCCAAGCGTTCCGTACGCTGCTCGACACCGCCGACGACATCAGTGTGGTCGGCGAAGCCGCCGACGGCGCACAAGCGGTGCGGCTCACCCGTGAACTGCACCCCGATGTGATCATCATGGACATCCGGATGCCCGAGACCGACGGCATCACCGCCACCACGCAGATCTGCGCGGACCCGCACCTGCGCGACAGCCGAGTCCTCATCCTCACCACCTACGAGACCGACGACTATGTCGCACAGGCACTCCGCGCGGGCGCGAGCGGCTTCATCGGAAAGGGCATCGGCGCAGCGGAACTGCTCGCTGCCGTGCGCACCATCGCCGACGGCGAAACCCTCCTCTCGCCCGCGGCGACGCGCACCTTGATCGCCCGCTTCCTCGCGACCCCACCCGACGACGCGGCCGCGCAAACTTCCGGGAAACTCGACGCACTCACCCCGCGAGAACGCGAAATGACCATGCTTGTCGCACAAGGACTGTCCAACAACGAGATCGCCGGGCAACTGTTCGTCAGCCCGTTCACCGTCCGCGCTCACGTGCAGCGCGCAATGAACAAACTGCACGCTCGCGATCGTGCACAGCTCGTCGTCATCGCCCACCAGACCGGACTGGTCAACCACGCCAACGGCACCGGCCTGCCGTGAAATCCGGTTGCCCGGAGCAACGCTGACGGAATGGTGAAGGGGCAGGGCATGGTGCGGCGGATGGTCGAGCTCAGATCCGGGTGCTCGGGCGTAGGCGGGTCGTGGGCCGGGCGCCCTGGGGTGACGCGCTGATCATGTCGGCGTCGTAGCGTTCGAGCACCAGGGTCTGGGTGGCCGAGAGGTGGCTGCGGTAGAGCCGCTCGGCCTCGGCGGCGCGGCCTGCCTCGATCTCCACCGCGATCCGGCGGTGCGTGCGCACGGCGGCGTCGGCCTGCTCGCGAGAGGGGTACTCGCCCTCCTGGGTGAGCTCCACCGCCCAGGCCTGTTCCTGCGCCGACCACAGCGTGACCAGCGAACTGACCATGTAGCGCACGGTGAGATTGGGGGTGTGGGTCACGATCAGATCGTGGAATTCCCTGGCGGTGTGGGTGAATTCGGCGCCGTCGTCGAGCAGTTCGGCGGACTTGTCTACATTCTCGAGCAGGGCGGGCACCACCGTGGTCGCCCGGTCGGCCCGGCCGGCGCAGGCAGCGGCGCACAGCGGTTCGAGCATGCGCAGGCCGGCGGCCAGATCGCCGAGTGTCACCCGGGCGCCCTGGAGAGCCAGGCCGAGATGGTAAGCGGCCGAGGACTCGTCGGGCCGGTGCACCTCGGCGCCGCCGACATTGCCGCGGCGCACGGTGACCAGGCCCTCGGTCTCCAGAATGCGCAGCGCCTCGCGGATCGACGGGTAGCTGACGCCGAAGTCCTGGACCAGCTGGTCCTGGGTGGGCAGCCGGTAGTCCGCGTCCCCGGTGAGGATGCGGGCGCGCAGTTCGGCGGCGACGGTCTCGGCGATCCGGCGCTGCGGCACCCGGCCCCGGCGCGGGCCGGTCATGCGGCTCGCCTGTCGCGCGCTGCATCCCGGGTCGTCGTCTCCGCCATGCGCGGCAGTCTAGTCGCGGCCTCGCTGACCCCACAAATATTGCTATCCTTATGAGGATTGACGTACTGTGCGTCGTATGGACTTCACCATGGGCGAAGCCGCAGCGGGTCTGCGCAGCGAGCTCCGGCGGTTGATCGCCGCGGAGGTTCCGGACGATTTCCTCGGCGCGTTCACCGACGACCCCGCCGATCTGGCGAGAGCCCAGCGATTCTGTGGCGTGCTCGCCGATCGTGGATTGCTCTGTGCGGCATGGCCGGAACGTTTCGGCGGCCGGGGTGCCTCGGTGTGGGAGCAGACGGTGGTGCGCGAGGAGATGTGGGCGCAGCACGAACCGCGCGGCGCGCAATACATGGGTGTCAACTGGGTCGGGCCCACGCTGATGCGGCACGGCACCGCCGAACAGCAGCGCCTGCATCTGCCGCCCATCGCGGCCGGGGAGGTGATCTGGTGCCAAGGCTTCTCCGAGCCCGACGCCGGCTCCGACCTGGCCTCGCTGCGCACCACCGCCCGTCCCGACGGTGACGGCTGGCGGATCTCCGGGCAGAAGATCTGGACCTCCTACGCCACCATGGCGCAGTGGTGCTTCCTGCTCGCCCGCACCTCCACCGGTGGCCGTAAACAGCAGGGGCTCACGGTGTTCCTGCTGCCCATGACCGCACCCGGCATCGAGGTCCGCCCGATCCGCTCCATGCTCGGGCCGCACCACCTCAACGAGGTCTTCTTCGAAGATGTGCCGGTCGGGCCGGCCGATGTGCTCGGCGCCGTGGACGAGGGCTGGGCCGTGGTGCAGGAGGTGCTGGCCTTCGAACGCGTCGGCATCGCCCGCTACGCCCGCTGCGAACGGCTGCTGCAGCGCGCGCCGACCGCGCTCGGCGAGCGCTGGGATACCTTGCCGCCCGCCCTGCGCGGCCGGTGGGCGCGTGCGCTCACGCGGGCGCGGCGGGCCCGGCTGCTCGCGTATCAGGTCGTCGCCATGCAGAACACGGGCAGGGTGGCGCCCGCCGACGCCGCCGCCTACCGGATCGCGGTCACCCGGCTGGATCAGGAGAGCGCCGCGCTGCTCACCGAACTGGCCGCCCACGTCCCCGACGAGGACGGCACCTGCCGCAACTTCCGCCGCGCCGTCGACGACCACTGGCGCTACGCCAACGCCGCGACCGTGGCCTCGGGCAGCGTCGAGATGCAGCAGATCCTGCTGTCCCGCGCGCTGCTGTCCGGGCCACGACGAGCCGGGGCGGCGGCGTGAGTTCGGCCGCGAGACCACCTGGGGGCACCATGCACATCGAATTATCCAGCGAGGCCGCCGAATTCGGCTACGAAGCACTGCGCGCCCTGCGAGCCGCGGGTGGTGACGACCTCGTCCAGTCGGCCGAGGCCGACCCGGCGGTCCGGCACACGACGATCGCCGCCGTCTTCGAACGCCTCGGCGCGTGGGACCTGTCGCCACGCCGCGACCCGATCGAACTGGAAGCAGCCGCGGCCCTGTGCCGCAGTGCCGGGTACTGGGCCATCCCCTATCCGATCGCGGAGCGCCTGTCCCGCCCACACGACCTCGAGGCCGACGCCCTCGTCGTGGTGGCAGGCCCCGAATCCGCCGCCCCGATCGCCGGGCTCGACCTGCGGGTCGTCGCGGTCGATCCGGACGGCCGGCGATGGACGGCGACGCCACGACACCCTGCCGGGCTCGGCTCGGAGGCTGATGGCCGGATCACTGCCCGGTCCACATCGGTCGTCGGGGAAACCGCTGTGCCGGCAGACAGTGGCGCCGGTGGTATGCGGGTGGTCGGTTCTGATGGGGAAGTCGCGGTGGGGTCGGGCGGGCGGGCCGGCGGGGAGTCCGATAGGGGGATCGCGGTTCGAGCTGGTGCGGGTGTTGCCGCGTGGTCCCGTGGTGGGGAGTTCGCGGTCCGGCTGGGTGGGGGATCGGGCGGGGAGTTCTCGGTGCAGCTCGGTGGGGGAGTCGGTCGCGAGTCCGCCGGGCGGTCCGGTGGGGGAACGGTGGAGGGGATCGTTGCCGCGGTGGGCGGGCGGAGTCCGCGGGAGACCGCGTTCGTGACGTCGATTGCCTTGCGGCCGTTGGATACTCGCGGCGAGGGCGATCTGGCCTTGGCCTTGGTTCTGCCGTGCTGGACGTTGCTCGGGATGCTGGACCGGGCGGTGGAACTGGCCAAGGACCATGTGCTGATGCGCGAGCAGTTCGGGCGGCGGCTGGCGGATTTCCAGTCCGTGCAGTTCCAGCTGACCGATGCCGAGGTGGAGCGCAAAGGCGTCGAGATGCTGGCCCGGTACGCGCTGTGGAGTGTCCAGACCGGGCAGCCCGGTGCGGTCGCGGATGCGCTCGCCCTGCGGCTGGCGGTGCTGGAAGCCGCCGAGATCGTCTTCCGGGTCGCGCATCAGGTGCACGGCGCGGTCGGGTTCTGCGACGAGACGACGCTGTCGTGGTTGTCCCGGCACAGTCTGCCGTTGCGGCGGCTGCCGCTGGGGATCACCGGAACCGAAGACCTGCTGACCCACCGGATCGGGGCCGACGGGCTGGCCGGTCCCTTCTCCGACCCCCGAGGAGCGTGACGCCGTGGACCCGCTGCCACCCGGACTCACCGTGACCGCCGACGGCCCGGTCCGCGTCGTGCTGATCGACCGGCCCGACGCGCTCAATGCCGTGAACGCCGACCTGCACCGCGCGCTGGCCGAGGTCTGGCGGCACCTGGCCGCCGACACCGCCGCCCGGGTGGTCGTACTCACCGGCGCCGGAAGGACTTTCAACGCGGGCGGCGACCTGGACTGGATCACCTCCTTCCTCGACGACCCCGTCGCCCGCGACGAGAGCATCCGGGAAGGCGCGCAGATCATCGAGGAGATGCTGCGCTTCCCGCTGCCGGTGATCGCCGCGGTCAACGGCGCCGCCGTCGGCCTCGGCGCGAGCATCGCCGTGCTCAGCGATGTGGTGCTGCTGTCCGAACGCGCCTACCTGGCCGATCCGCACGTAGCGGTCGGCCTGGTCGCCGGCGACGGCGGCGCCGCCTTCTGGCCACTGCTCACCCCCATCCTGCGCACCCGCGAATACCTCTACACCGGTGACCGCATCGACGCGGCCACAGCCGTCGACGTCGGCCTGGCCAGCCGCGTGGTCGCCCCCGACGACCTCCTGCCCGAGGCACTGGCCCTCGCCCACCGCATCGCCGCCCAGCCCCCCGAAGCGGTCCGCGGCACCAAGCGCGTCGTGAACATGTACCTCAGCCAGGCACTGGCCGGTCCGATGCAAGCCGGTTTCGCCGCCGAAGTCGTCTCCATGCAAACCCCCGAGCACCGCGATCGCCTGCTCGCCCTGCGTCAGCACGCCCGATGACACCTGCAGACGCGGCGGAAGTGCGTTCGACTGGGCCAACCGGTGTGTCGGGAGTGGGGGAGCGGTGGACCACCGACCTCTCCGCGTTCCGTGCGCATGTCCGCCACTGGTGCCGCACGCAGATCCCCGCGGATTGGCGGCAGACGCAGCTCGGTGCCTCCGACGCGGAATTCGTTCGGTTCCAGCAGGATTGGTTCCAGCGGTTGCGGGTCGCCGGGTTCGCGGTGCCGCACTGGCCCGCCGAGTACGGGGGTGGGATGCCGGTCGGGCATCAGATCGTGCTGTACCAGGAGTTGGCGGCGCACGACGCGCCACGGCTGGTGCTGGCGTTCGTCGCCATCCATCACGCGGCCGCCACCCTGCTCGCGGCGGGGACACCCGAGCAGCGCGCGCGGCATCTGCCCGCGATTCTCGACGGGGAGATCTGGGTGCAGGGTTTCTCCGAACCCGATGCGGGCTCGGACCTGGCCGCCTTGCGGACCGCCGCCGTCCGGGACGGTGAGGACTGGGTGATCACCGGCCAGAAGGTGTGGGCCAGCGGTGCGCAGTACGCGGACTGGTGTCTGCTGCTGGCTAGATCCGATCCTGACGTCCCTGCACGACAGGGGATTTCGTACTTCCTGCTCGACATGCGCAGCCCCGGCATCGAGGTGCGGCCCATCCGGCAAGCCACCGGGGAAGCGCACTTCTGCGAGATCTTCCTCGATCATGTGCGGGTGCCCGCGAGCGCGCTGATCGGCACGGAGCACACCGGCTGGCAGGTCGCGCAGCGCACGCTCGGCGCCGAACGCGGCCTGACCATGCTCGAACTGGCCGAGCGGCTCGGCAATGCGGGCTTCCGGATGCTGCTGGCCGATGCCGCGCGCCCCGGTCCCGGTGGGCGAGCGCTCGACGACCCGGTGGTGGCCGATCGGCTCGCCGAACTCGAGATCGAGATCACCGGCCTGCGCGAGCTGTGCCGCGACCTGGTCGAACGGCACGAAGCGGGGACCGTCGGTCCGGCCGACGCCTCGATCGTGAAGCTCTACTACAGCGAACTCCTCCAGCGGATGACCGATTTCGGCGCCGAACTGGGCGGAGTCGCCGCGCACACGGTGCTGCGCACACCGAGGTCGGGCGGCTGGGAATCCGGCGCCTGGGTGCTGGACTTCCTCGGCTCCTGGGAGTGGACCATCCCCGGCGGCACCAGCGAGATCCAGCGCACCATCATCGCCGAACGCGGCCTCGGGCTGCCCCGCGAACCGGCCGGAGGCAAGCGATGACCGACTTCACCGAGTTCCACGACGAACTGCGGTCCCTGGCCCGTGGCCTGCTGGCGAAATCGGCCGGCGAACCGGTGTCATGGAAGACCGTCACCGAGGCCGGGTGGCCCGGATTGGCCGCGCCACCCGAATTCGACGGTGCGGGAGCCGGTTTCGCCGAGGTCGCGGTGCTGCTCGGTGAGGCGGGGCGGGCGGCGGCTGTCACCGCGCTGCCCACGGTGCTCGCCCTGTCGGTCCCGGCGCTGGCCGCCGCTACGGCAGATGACTTGCGCGACAATATCTTCCGCGAGACCGTCACTGGTCGCACCCTGCCGGTGCTGGTCCTCGACGCGGGTGAAGCCGATAACGCCTTCGCCCTGGACGACAGTCCCGCCGGACCCGTGGTGACCGGTTCGGCGGACTTCGTCCTGGACGCCCCCGCCGCCGACCTCCTGCTCGTCCCGATCCCGGCGCGCGAGGAACTCGTCGCGGTCGTCCCCGACGCAGCCGGACTGACCATCACCCCGACACCGCTGGTCGACGCCACCCGCTCGGCCGCGAGGGTAAGCGCCGACCGGGTGGCCGCCCATGCGGTCTGGCACTTCCCGGACCAGGACGCGCTGCGTGCCAGGGCCGCCGTCGCGGTGGCCTGCGACTCGCTGGGCTCGGCCGAAGCCATGCTGGCCGCGACTGTCGCCTATGTGCGTGTGCGCGAACAGTTCGGGCGCCCGGTCGGCTCGTTCCAGGCGGTCAAGCACGCCTGCGCCGACATGCTCGTGCAGGTCACCGTCGCCGGGCATCTCGTCGGCGCGGCGGTGCGGGCGATCGATGAGGGTTCGGCCGACAGCGCGATCGCCGCGTCACGAGCGAAGTCGTACGCGACCTCCGCCGCGGTGCGGGTCGCGGGCGCCGCCCTGCAACTGCACGGCGGATTCGGCTACACCTGGGACAGCGGCATCCACGTCCACCTCAAAAGGGCGACTTTGAACCGCGCGCTGTACGGGTCGCCTGCGGCGCACCGCAAGAAGCTGGCCGCCCGGTATCACTGACCTGTGCGGCAGACACGCCGGTGCGTTGACCGGCATCCACGTCCACCTCGAACGGGCGGCCCTGAACCGCACTGTTCGGGTCGCCGGCCGCGCACCGCAAGAAACCGGCGGGCCGGTACCGATGACCTGTGCGGTGCGCTGACCGGCATCCACCAGTCAACGGACTCCGGATACGTCCGGCATATCGATCACCTGGCCGTCCGGTAGTCGCGGTGATTCCGGCCACTATCACTATGCAACTGGTTGCATAGCGGAGGTCTTCGGTCGTACCGTTCGGGTACTGACGAACAACCGGTCCGCCGGCCTGTCCCGTTTTTCGGAGGATTCAATGGCACTGCCCCAGTGGCTCTCCAGCCGCCTGTCCCTGCCCGTGGTCGCCTCGCCGATGTTCATCGCCTCGGGCCCCGAACTCGTCCTCGCGCAGTGCCAGGCCGGGATCGTCGGATCGTTTCCGGCGCTGAACGCGCGGCCCGCCTCGCTGCTCGGCGACTGGCTCGACCGCATCGTCGAGGAGAACGCGGCCTTCGCGGCCGCGAATCCGGACGCGGTGGTGGCGCCGTTCGCGGTCAACCAGATCGTGCACCGCTCCAACGACCGGCTCGAGCAGGACATGGCGGTCATCGTCGAGCACAAGGTGCCGATCGTGATCAGTTCGCTCGGCGCGCGCACCGAGATCAACGACGCCGTGCACTCCTACGGCGGGCTCGTGCTGCACGACGTCGTCAACAACCAGTTCGCGCGCAAGGCGATCGAGAAGGGCGCCGACGGGCTCATCGCGGTCGCCGCGGGTGCGGGCGGGCACGCCGGAACGCAGTCGCCGTTCGCGCTGATCCAGGAGATCCGCACCTGGTTCGACGGCCCGCTGCTGCTGTCGGGCTCGATCGCGCACGGCCGGTCGATCCTGGCCGCCCAGGCCGCCGGCGCCGACCTGGCCTATATCGGCTCGGCATTCCTGTCCACCACCGAGGCCAATGTGGTGCCGGACTACCGGCAGATGGTCGTCGACTCCACCGCCGCCGACATCGTCTACAGCAACCTGTTCACCGGCGTGCACGGCAACTACCTGCGCGGCAGCATCGTCGCCGCGGGCCTGGACCCGGACAACCTGCCCGAGTCGGACCCGTCGAAGATGAACTTCGGCAACTCCGGCAGCGAGGCCAAGGCCTGGCGTGATGTGTGGGGCGCGGGTCAGGGTATCGGCGCCGTCACCGAGGCCGGGACCACCGCCGAACTCGTGGCGACCCTGCGCGGACAGTACGAACAAGCGTGCGGTGACCTCGCCGCCACCGTCGGTCACCTCGGCGGCGCGCTGGCACCGGTGCGCTGACGCCTGAGCGCTGACGCCGGAGCGGCGGCGGTCTTGGAACCGCCGCCGCGACCGGCGTGCTAGGTCGCGAGCCGGGCCGCGGCCAGTTCGCGCAGTTCGGCGGACTTGATCTTGGCGCTGCCGGTGAGGGCGAAATCGTCCTCGGTGTAGAGCAGCACGTGCCGGGGCACCTTGTAGCTGGCGAGCCGTTCGCGCAGGAACGACCGGATCGCCTCCCCGTCGAGGGCGGTGTCGGCGTGCGGGACGACACAGGCCACCACGATCTCGCCGAGGGTGTCGTGCGGAATGCCCACGGTGCGACCGACTTTCACGCCCGGATACCGGTTGAGCTCCTCGTCCACCTCGAGCGGGGAGACATTGGCGCCGCCGGTCTTGATGATGTCGGTGAGCCTGCCCTCCCAGTACAACCGGCCGGCATCGTCGAGATAGCCGCCGTCGCCGGTGTGGAAGAAGCCCTCGGCGTCGAGCGTCTCGTCCAGGGGAATGCCGACGTAACCGAGCATCAGGGTCGGGCCCTTGACGCAGATCTCGCCGCGATCACCACGGGCCAGCACCGCGCCGGTGAGCGGGTCGACGATCTTGATCGTATTGCCGGGCAGTGGTTCCCCGCTGCTGCCCGCGATCGTCTCCGCGGGCGTGTTGGCGGCGAAACACGTGGTGATGGTGAAGGTTTCGGTATTGCCGTAGGCGTGCCCCGGCTCGGTCCAGGTGGTGTGCACCGTGGGATGGCGGGCCGCCGGATAATCGACATCCACGAACCGCAGCGCGCTCAGATCCACCGTCGACCAGTTGGGCGCGCCTTCGAGCTGAGCCCACTGATGCGGCCAGGCGACCGGGAAGTTCACCCGCTCGGCCTGCATCAGTTCCAGCGCAGCCGCACCGTCGAAGGTCGACTGGAGCACCAGCGACCCGCCCGCGGCCAGGGTCGAGCCCAGCGCCTGCCCGAAATTGCCGGACCAGAAGAAGCCGTTGGCGGTCCAGCAGCGGACGTGGTCGTCGGGGCCGAAGCCGAACATCCGCGCGAACCGCCACATCTGGATGGTCACCCCGCGATGCGCGCTGCGAATCCCCTTGGGCTTGCTCGTGGTTCCGGAGGAGAAGAACAGCACCGCGGTATCGCTCGGTGACACCGTCGCCGCGGCCGCCTCGACGAGGACGACCGGCTCGGACTCCCCGCGCGCCACGAAGGCGTCCCAGGTCTCGATCGCGCCATCGCCCACCGGTGCGCCGACCACGGCGAGGTGGCGCAGGAACGGATAGGCCGCCGAGCGCACCGTCCCGGGTGTCGCCGTGCTGATCTCCGGTGCCAGTTCGCCGAGCACGGTCGCGAAATCCTTTCCGGCGACGGCACGTTCGAACAGCAGCACCGAGACACCGGACATGCTCAGCAGGTGCTCGAGTTCGGCCGGCGTGGAGAAGGTGCTCAGCGCGACCGCGACCCCGCCGGCGAGGGCGGTCCCGAACACGGCCGCCAGCCACTCCGGCCGGTTCGTCATGAGAACCCCGACCCGGCTGTCCTTGCCGACCCCGGCGGCGCGCAGGGCACGCGCCACCGCGACGGACTGTTCCCACAGCTCGTCATAGGTCCAGCGGGTCACCTCGGCGGCGTCGTGGAAGACGAGCGCTTCCCGGTCGCCGTAGCGCTCGGTCACCGTGCGCAGGAATCCGGGCAGGGTGAGCGGGCCGAGCCCGGGTTCGGTGGCCAGTGGTGGCCCGGCCGCGACGGCCGGGTCCGTTACTTCCTCGGTCATCGTCGACCTCTCTCAGAACGGCAGTTCGACCTCGGCCACGCACTTCACGAGCGTGCCGGAGTTCTGGTCGGTGAGTTTCAGTTCCACCTGGACCAGCGGGACACCCCAGGTCGAGTGGTCCTCTTTGCCGATGATCTCGGCGTCGAAATAGGTGACGTCGCCCTCGAACGCGGGGAGCCGGAAATCGGCCTTGGTGTGGCGCACCATGCCGTCGTTGCCCGCCCAGTACGCCAGGTAGTCGGTGCACCAAGCGCCCATGGTCGCGCCGTACCCGTAGGCGCGGGCCATGCCGACCTCGCCGGCCTTGTCGGCATCGATATGGCCGCGGGAGGGGCCGACATAGAGCCCGTCGCGCAGCCGCGGATCGATCTTGGCGCCCTCTTCGTCGAACCCGAAACCCTCGGTCCAGCCGGGATCCTGATACACCCAGGGATCGTCGACACCCTCGGGCGCGACCCAGCCGAACGTGCCCCAGATATTGAACAGGAACGCGCGGTATTCGGTGGTGAAGCTCGCGATGGAATGCGGGCCGATCACCCGGCGCGGCAATTTGTCGCCGACTTTCACCTCGTCGAAATGCGGGGAGACACCGAGCCGATTGGAATGCAGCCATTCGGTGCGCAGCGCGTCGACCTCGGCCAGTTCGGCGGCGGTCCAGCGCTTGATCTCCCCGGCCTGATTGTCGTACATGCCGCGCTCGGCCGCTTCCTCGGCGAGGTAGCGAATGGCGGTCGAGCGTTCGCGGGCGACCAGCACACCGTGCTGATTGCGATGGGTGGTGTCCCCGCGCGAGAACATGGTCGGGCCGGCGAATTTCGTGTCGGCGACCTTGTAGTCGTGGAACCGGCGCTCCTGGAACAGGGTGTCGCCGGGGCGGACCGGCGCGCCGTAGAACCACCATTCCTCGCCACCGAAGATCAGGTGACTGCCGGGAATGCGGCCGACGCAGGCGGGCGCCGCGCCGTGCCCGTAATCCAGTGCGACCGCGATGGATTGGGGTGCGATCAGCCCGCCGTAGCGGGATTCCTTGGCGAATTCCTGATCCCAGTGCAGGGGATTGGGATAGTCCATCGCCATCACCCAGCGGCGAATATCGGAGGTACTGCACGGATCCCACAGCTGGCCGCCGCCGATCGGTTTCCCGACCCGGTGGTCGACATCGCTGAGATCGAGTTCGACGGCGGCGGTGCGCTTGTTCGTGGCCACGGATACTCCCTGTTCAGCGGTTGACGTCGACGACGAGACGGCCACGCACGGTGCCGTCGATGAACCGGCTCGCGGCGGCGATCGCCTCGCTCAGCGGAACCTCGGTGGCGATGGAGTCCAGCGTGGCGGGGTCGAGGTCGCGGGCCAGCCGCTCCCAGGCCCGGATCCGGCGCGGAATCGGCGCCATGACGCTGTCGATGCCGTAGAGGGTGACCCCGCGCAGGATGAAGGGGGCGACGGTGCCCGGCAGATCCATGCCCTGGGCCAGCCCGCACGCGGCCACGGCGCCGCCGTAGCGGACCTGGGCGCTCGCGTTCACCAGCGTGTGGCTGCCCGCGGCGTCGACCACGCCGGCCCAGCGTTCCTTCTGCAACGGCTTGCCGCGTTCGGCCAGGTCGGCCCGGTCGATGACGGTGTTCGCGCCCAGGTCCTTCAGATACCCGGCCTCGGCGGGTTTTCCGGTCGCGGCGGCCACGGTGTAGCCGGCCGCGGTGAGCAGCGCGATCGCCACGCTGCCGACGCCGCCGGTCGCGCCGGTCACCAGGATTTCGCCGTCGTCGGGCGTCAGGCCGTGACCGGCCAGGGCCTCCACGCACAGGCTCGCGGTGTAGCCGGCGGTGCCGATCGCCATGGCCTGGCGGGCGGTGAAGGCCTCGGGCCGGGCGATCAGCCAGTCGCCGCGGACGCGGGCGCGCTGGGCCAGGCCACCCCAGTGACTCTCGCCGACACCCCAGCCGTTCAGGATCACCTCGTCACCGGGCGCCCAGTCGGGATGATCGCTCGCGGCGACCACCCCGGCGAAGTCGATGCCGGGGACCATCGGGAAGGACCGGACCACCGGCGATTTCCCGGTAATGGCCAGGGCGTCTTTGTAATTCAGCGTGGAGTACGCGATGTCGACGGTGACGTCACCCTCGGGCAGCGCGTCCTCGGACACCGTGGTCGCGCTGACCTCGGGCGGTGTGCCGCTCTTCTCGATAAGGATGGCCGAGAACATGGGGATTACCCCTCTCTCCTGCGAGAATATAATTCTCGCGTAGGTATGGATATGTTTTCATCGGGAGTGTTCGGTGTCAATCGCCCGGTGCGGGCGCTGCTGTCAGCGGGCGGTCCAGCCGCCGTCGACCACGATCGTCTGCCCCGTGACATAGCGGGCGGCGTCACCGGCCAGCCAGGTGATGGCGCCGACCAGGTCCTGGGCGGTGCCCTCGTGCGGGAGCGGGGTGTTGCGCCGCAGGTACTCGGCGCCGCGTTCGCTGTCGTAGAGGCTGTCGGTGATCTCGCTGCGGAAGAAGCCGGGGGCGACGGTGTTCACCCGGATGGAGTGCCGCGCCCACTGCACCGCCAGTTCGGTGGTGAGCCCGGACAAGCCGGCCTTGCTCGCCGCGTAGGAGGCCTGCGGGATACCGGGGACGCCGACGCGGCCGCTGATCGAGGAGACATTGACCACCGACCCGCCGCCCGCGTCGCGCATGTGCGGGAACAGTGCCTGGGCCAGCAGGAACGGTGCGATGAGGTTGAGGCCGATGGTGCGCTGTACGGCATCGAGTGGTTCGTCCTCGGCGCGTTCGGTGGTGAAGCGGTTGCCCGCCGCGTTGATCAGGATCGTCGGCGCGCCGAGCTGCTCGACGACCCGGGGTGCCACGGTGGCGAGCTGCGCGGGGTCGGCCAGATCGCTGACCACGGCGAGCCCGTCGACGCGGTCGGCGAGGTCGGTGAGCCGGTCGGCGCGCCGGGCCACCACCGCGACCCGGGCGCCCAGTCCGGCCAGGGTCTCGGCCACGGCGGCACCGAGCCCGGAAGACGCGCCGGTGACCACGGCGACGCGGCCGGAGAGATCGAACAGTTCCAGTGCCGGGTCGCTCATCGGTTCTCCTGGTCGGCGGTGACGGCGAGTGCGGTGAGCCCGGTGCGCTCCACCTTGCCCATGGCGTTCACCGGCAGCGCGTCCACCCTGGCCCAGATCTCGGGGACCTTGTAGCCGGCCAGCTCGCGGCGGCACAGGTTCGCCAGGTCGTCGAAATCGACGGCGCTGCTGTCACTTTCGACCACAGCGGCGACCTTCTGGCCGAGACGCTCGTCCGGTACCGGGCACACTGCGACCTTGGTGACCTGCGGGTGGGTGGCGAGAACCCGTTCGATCTCGAGCGGGTAGACGTTCGCGCCGCCGCGGATGATGACCATCTTCTTGCGGTCCAGCACCGACAGGCGGCCCGCGGCGTCGACGGTGCCGATGTCGCCGGTGGCGAACGGGCCGGGGTCCGGCGGGTGCACCGCGCCGTCGGACCAGTAGCCGAGGGTGGGGCGCCAGAGCCCGGCCCAGGGCCCGTCGGTGGCGGCGGCCAGGCGGAGTTCGCCGAGGGAACCCGGTGGCAGGCGGCGGTTCTCGTCGTCGTAGGCGGCCACATCGAGGTGGGGGAGGACGCGGCCGCTGCTGCCGGGCGTCCAGTCGGTGCCCGGCGGATCGATGGCGACGACCGTCGGCGCTTCGGTGAGGCCGTAGGTGGTGCGGGGAACGAGGCCGTGGTGGGTTGCGGCGAAGGCGGTGCGGACCGTGTCGGGGGTGTCGCTGCCGCCGCTCCAGACCTCCCGCAGTGACTCCAGATCCGCGCCGGGCTTGCGGGCCAGGTCGTAGAGCTGGGCGGGGGCGCCGTTCCAGACCGTCACCTGGTGCGCGGCGATCCACTCGGCGACGCCGTCGACATCGCGGCGGTCCATGATCACCGCGCAGCCGCCGGCCTGGGCCGTGGTCAGGGTGGACAGCACCATCATGTTCAGGATCGTGAGCGGGAAGCTGTCGCCGCGGCGCAGGTCGGGGCCCCAGCCGCGGGTGGCCCGCACGACCGCGCCCGGCAGCAGCAGATTGCGCTGATTGTGCACCACCGCTTTCGGGCGCCCGGAGGTGCCGCTGGTGAAGGCGATACCCGCCGGGGCGTCGATGTCGTGGGTGATTCGCGGCGCCGGTTCGGTTCCGGTGATCAGGTCGGCCCAGCGGTCCGGGTGGATCGCGTGCGGCGAGCTCGCGCCCCAGCGCGGACCGGCCAGCACGACGGCGGGCTCACACAGGTCGTGGAGGTACTGTTGCTCGGCAGGAGAATTCGCTTCTCCGATCCCGGTCCAGATCGCTCCGACGCGCTGCGCGCCGTGGAACGCGGCGACGATGGCGAGATCGTTGGGCAGGCACGCGGCGACCCGATCGCCGGGCCGCACGCCGAGCGACCACAGCGCTCCCGCCGCGCGCGCGGCCTGTTCGTCGAGGTCGGCGTAGGTCCACGTGCCCGAGGCGGCGATGATCGCGGGCGCGCCGGGGCGCTCCCGCAGCGGAGCGTCGAGCACGGACGCGACGGGGCGCGGGGCACGGATGTTGCCGGTGAAGCTGTCCACGACTTCCTTGATAGCACTATCCTTGTAAAGATTCACCAGATAGCCCGATCGGGTGGTGGTCGAAAGGGGACGCGATGGAACACACAGGTCCGCTCGCGGGGATTCGGGTCGTCGACCTGACCGCGATGGTGATGGGCCCGTACTGCACGCAGATCATGGCCGACATGGGCGCCGAGGTGATCAAGATCGAGCCGCCGCGCGGTGACGACACCCGCTACATCTCGGTGGGTCCCGAGCCGGGCATGAGCGGGGTCTTCGTGAATGTCAACCGGGGTAAGCGCAGTGTGGTCCTCGATCTGCGCACCGAGGACGGCGCCGCCGCCCTGCGCGAACTGATCGCCGGGGCCGATGTCTTCATCCATTCCATGCGGGCGGCGGCGATCGAACGGCTCGGTTTCGGGTATCCGGACGTGGCCGCGCTCGCGCCCGCCATCGTCTACACCAACTGCTACGGCTACGGCCGCGGCGGACCGGACTCGGGCCTGCCCGCCTACGACGACACCGTCCAGGCCGCGTGCGGGCTGCCCTCCGTGCAGGAAATGCTCACCGGCACACCGGGATACGTAGGCAGCATCATCGCCGACAAGGTCGCCGGGCTGACCGCGGTATACGCCACCACGATGGCGCTGCTGCACCGGGAGCGGACCGGGCAGGGCCAGGAGGTCGAGGTCGCCATGTTCGAGACGATGGCGGCATTCATGCTGGTCGAACACGCCAACGGCGCGATGTTCTCCCCGCCGCTGAGCCCCGCCGCCTACCCACGCGCGGTGACCCCCGACCGCAAGCCCTACCGGACCGCCGACGGGTATCTGGCGGCGCTGGTCTACAACGACAAACACTGGACCGCCTTCGTGAATGCCATCCAACCACCCTGGGCCGGACCGGAATTCGCCACTCTCGCCCAGCGCGCGGCCCGCATCGATGTGGTCTACGCGCACCTCGCCGAGACCTTCGCCCAGCGCACCACCGACGAATGGCTGACCCTGCTGCGCGCGCTGGAGATCCCCGCGGCCCCGGTCCGCTCCCTCGACGACCTCTTCGACAACGACCACCTCGCGGCCGTCGGCTTCTTCCAGACAGTCGACACCCCGCAAGGCCCGACCCGCTTCCCCGGCCCACCCGTGCGCTTCTCCCACACCCCCGGCCGGATCGCCGGTCCCGCACCACGCCTCGGCGCCGACACCGACACGGTCCTCGACCAGCTCCGCGCTGCGGTGCCGGCGACGGCGGCGGATGCGGTGGCCAGACTCGGGCAGGTGGCGCGATGATGGCCGTGGTGCCGGGAGCCGACCTCGAGCTGCGGCGGATTCTGCGGCCCGGTGACCGGATTGTCGCCGGGCAGGCGTGTGGTGAGCCGACCACGTTGGTCGAGGCACTCATCGAGCAGGGTGGCGAGATCGCGGACCTGTCGCTGTTCATCGCGACCAGCTTCTCCGGCCTGCTCACCCCGGCCGCGGCGGCGGTGTTCGAGCCGGTGAGCATGGGTGCCATCGGCGCGCTGCGGCGCCTCAGCGCCGAGCATGTGCTGAGTGTGGTGCCGTGTCATGTGAGCCGGGTGGGGCCGATGATCGACGCGGGGGAATTGCGGTGTGATGTCGCGTTCGTGCAGGTAGCGCCCGCCGACGCGGACGGCACGCACAGCCTCGGCCTCATCAGCGATCACGTGCTGTCGGCGATCCGCGCGGCGCGCGTGGTGGTCGCGGAGGTGAACGACCGGGTGCCGCGAACTATGGGCGAACGGATCCACAGCACCGACATCGACTATGCGATCCCGGTCTCGCGGGATCCGGTGCAGGTCACCGCCGCCGCGATCGGGCCGGTGGACGAGGCGATCGCCCGCCACGTCGCGGAGTTCGTCGACGACGGCGCGGTAGTGCAGGTCGGGATCGGCGCCGTGCCGGACGCGGTACTGCGGTTGTTGCGCGACCGCACCGATCTCGGCGTGCACTCCGGCATGATCGGGGACGCCCTGGTCGACCTGGTGGAGGCGGGGGTGGTGACCAACGCGCGCAAGGAGATCGATCGCGGCGTCTCGGTGACCGGCGCGCTGATCGGCACCGACCGGCTCTACCGTTTCGCCGACCGCAATCCGCTGATCCGCATGTGCACCACCGCTTACACCCACGACCCGGCGGTCCTCGGGCAGCTCAGCCGGCTGGTCACGGTGAACTCCGCGGTGGAGGTCGATCTCACCGGGCAGGTCAATGCCGAGCAGAGCGGTGCGGCGTATTTCGGCGGCACCGGCGGACAGGTCGACTTCGTGCGCGCGGGGGTGCGGTCGCCGGGTGGGCGATCGGTGATCGCCTTGCAGTCCACCGCGAAGCGCGGGACGGTGAGCCGGATCTGCGCGGCCCTGTCCGGGCCGGTCACCACCGCGCGCAGCGACGTCGACGTGATCGTCACCGAATACGGCGCCGCCGAACTGGCCGGGCGGACCCTGGCCGAACGCGCCCGCGCGCTGATCGCGGTGGCGCACCCCGACTTTCGTGACGAGCTGGACCGTGCGGCGCACGAGATCCAGCGGAGAGGATTCTGATGTCCGAGGATGCCGTGCTGTTCGAGGCGAGGCCGGACGGGATCGCGGTCATCACCCTGAACCGTCCCGAGACCCGCAATTGCCTCAGCGCCGAGGTGCGGGCCGGGTTGTTCGTGGCCTGGGAACGTTTCGAGACCGACCCGGCGCTGCGGGTCGCGGTGCTCACCGGCACCGGCCGGACCTTCTGTGCCGGTGGCGATCTCAAGGAGATGGTGGCCACCGGGATGGCCGTGCCGCCCCGGGACATGTTCCCCCTGCCCTACGACACCGTGGAACTGAGCAAACCGACCATCGCCGCGGTCAACGGCGCCGCGTTCGCCGGCGGCTGGATGATCGCCCAGGCCTGCGACCTGTGCGTCGCCTCCACCGAGGCGAGCTTCGCCGTCACCGAGGTGAAAGTGGGCCGCAGCTCGCCCTGGGCCGCACCGCTGATCCACATGATCCCGCAGCGGATCATGATGGAGATCCTGCTGACCGGCAAGCCGATCGACGCCCGCCGCGCCTACGAGATCGGCCTGGTCAACCGCCTCGCCGAACCGGCCGAACTGCTCCCCGTCGCGCTCGAGCTCGCGCGCGGCATCGCCGAGGCGGCACCACTGTCGGTCCGCGCGGCCCGCGACACGGTCATGCTCGCCACCGAGATGGGCCGCGCGGCCGCGCTCCAGGCCGCCCGGCACGCTGCGGTGCCGTGCTATGAGAGCGCCGATGCGCAGGAAGGACCACTTGCCTTCGCGGAGAAGCGAACTCCGCGCTGGATCGGTCGCTGACCGGACACAGGTGAGCAGCGCTCGGCCCGCCGGCATCGCCGGTGGATCGCCGGTCCCCGACTGCCGGTGCCATCGGGCGGCCGGATCCGGGCCGCAGTGCGATGCCTGTGTGGCTCGGCAACGACATGACCCGGGCCCGGTGAGCGACTCGTTCACGAGAGCCGCTCACCGGTACCTCATCGGCCGTGTGGTACCTGGTCGAAGGGCACGTCGCGGTCGGCGGTGTCCTCGCGGGGCATCCCGAGCACCCGCTCGCTGATGACATTGCGGGCCATCTCGGTGCTGCCACCGGCGAGGCTCCACGCGGCACGGAACAGGTAGTCCAGGCCGACGGTTTCGGTGTCGGCCTCGGCGCCCGCGGAGAAGGTGGCGCCGTCGGATCCGGCGATGCGCAAGGCGGTATCGGTTTGCAGCCACGCGTTCTCGGCGGAGAACAGCCGGGGGATCGCGCCGGAGGTGGGGGGCAGGGTCCCCGTGGTGATGGCGCGGGTGACATGGGCGATCAGCTGGTCGCGCACCACGTTCATCGCGCGCGCCTCCCCGATGTCCTCGCGCACTCGCGTGTCCGCCGACTGCCCGGTCGCCTTCGCCAGGCGCAACAGCGCATCGGCCTCGCCACCCAGATGCGGGCGGGCGCCGCTGGTGTAGGGCGAGGTACCGCCGAGGGCCGCGCGTTCGTGGAAGAGCAAGCGGGAGGCCGCTTCCCAGCCGCCGTCGACCTTGCCGACCACCGCGTCCGCGGGCAGCACCACGTCGTCGAAGAACTCCTGGCAGAACTCGGTGGACCCGGTGACCTGCTTGATCCGCTGCACCGTGACGCCCTCGGCGTGCACCGGCACCAGGAACAGGGTCAGCCCTTGATGTTTGGGCACCGACCAGTCGGTGCGGGCCAGGCACAGGCCGTAGTCGGCGGCATAGGCGCCCGAACTCCAGATCTTGGAGCCGTTGAGGATCCACTGGTCGCCGTCACGGTCGGCGCGGGAGGTGAGCCCGGCCAGATCCGAGCCGCCGCGCGGTTCGGACAGGAACTGCACCATGATCTCCTCACCGCGCAGCACGGCGGGCAGATGAGCCAGCTTCTGCTCCTCGGTGCCCAGCTCGAGCAGGCTGGCCGCGCAGATGGCCAGCGTCGGCACATTCAGCAGCAACGGCAGCTCGTAGGGCAGCGACTCCTCGGTGAAGGCCTCCTGATGCGCCGGGCTCAGGCCGAGCCCGCCGTACTCGGTGGGGAAACAGATCCCGGCGAAACCACCCTCGTACAGCAGCCGTTGCAGGTCGCGGGCGTGCTGCCAGGCCTCCTCGGTATCGGCGGGCGCGATCGTGGCCGGGGCCGGGGACATGTTCGCTTTCAGCCAGTTCCGGGCCCTGATCCGGAATTCCTCGACGGTCTCGATGTCGGTGGTCATACGACAGTGCCTTCCTGAGTGGACAGTGCGGTCATGCCGCGGAGTCGAGCAGATCGGTGATGTGGCGGCGGTGTTCCTCGGGCGTGCCGTACAGCGCGCGACCGAGGGTGATCCGGCGCAGGAACAGGTGCAGATCGTGCTCCCAGGTGACCCCGATCCCGCCGTGCAACTGCACACAGTCCTGGGCGATCACCGGGGCTTTCGCGCCCACATACGATTTCGCGATGCTGATGTATTCGTCGCTCTCGGGCGCTTCGGCGTCCCAGGCGGCGGCCGCGGCGAACGCGGTGGCGCGGCAGGCCTCGAGCCAGGTCTTGTTGTCGGCCATGCGGTGTTTGAGCGCCTGGTAGGAGGCCAGCGGCCGTCCGAAGGTGTAGCGCTCGAACAGCCAGGTCAGGGTGCGGGTGAGGGCCAGGTCGGCGGCGCCGGCGGACTCCGCGGCGGTGACGAGCGCGGCGGCGCCGGCCTGCGCGCGGATCGCGGACTCCGCCGCGGCACCGGTGTGGGTCACCGCGTCGGCGCCGACGACGACATCGTCGAAGACGACCTTGCCGGTGCGCCGGGTGAGATCGATGGTCCATGCCGGGCTGACGGTCACCCCCGGTGTCTCGGCGGGCACCAGCAGCTGGATCGGGCCGCCGGGACCGGTCGCGGTTACCAGGAACAGATCGGCCTGATCGGCCGCCTCCACCCGATCCTTGACCCCGGTCAGCCGGTAACCGGACCCG
This sequence comes from Nocardia sp. NPDC059177, assembly GCF_042755165.1. Lineage (NCBI taxonomy): Bacteria > Bacillati > Actinomycetota > Actinomycetes > Mycobacteriales > Nocardiaceae > Nocardia > Nocardia sp. NPDC059177. The sequence goes on from NZ_JBHZBX010000005.1 coordinate 197,982, forward strand.
CTCGGCTCCGCCCGGGTGGCGCCGGCACTACCGGCGAGCACACCGAACCCCGCACCGGGCTCGTACACCGCCCAGGTCACCACGAGCGTGCCCGCCACGATGGCGGCGACCGTCTCGGCGAGGTGATCGGCGGTGTCGCGCAGACCCGCCAGCGCCGCGGTGGTGGTGACGAACGGGCCGGGCGCGGCGGCCCGGCCGAGTTCCTCGGCGACCAGCGCCAGCTCGGTCATCGGATGCCCGGACACCGAACCGCCACCCAGGCTTTCGGGCACCAGCATCGCCGTCCAGCCGAGTTCGGCGCCGCGTCGCCACCAGTCCCGATCGAAGCCGGCGCCCGCGTCGGCGAGCGCGCGCACGGTCTCGATCGGCACCGTGCCTGCCAGGAATTCACGGGTGGTCGTCTGGAAAAACCGCTGGTCCGCGGTGGGGTCGTGGGGCATGGGATCGGTCCTCCGGTTGACGCGCAGCGAGCAGTATGGAAATCTCATACTCACATGTGAGAGGCTTATTCTCAATCACGGAAGTCGACTGGCACCAAACATCCGCCAGGTGGCGTCGACCGGAATCTCGAAGGGACCCGTCGCGTGGTGAACAACTTCCAGGATCTGGACTTCTTTCTCGGACAGGAGCTGGTCGCAGATCCCTACCCGTACTTCGATTCGCTGCGCGAGCAATGCCCGGTGACCCGCGAAAACCATCACAACGTGATGATGGTGACCGGCTACGACGAGGCGCTCGAGGTCTACAACGATGTCGATCGGTTCTCCTCGTGCATCGCCGTCACCGGTCCGTTCCCCGGATTCCCGGTGCCGCTGGACGAGGACAGTGATGTCGACGCGGTGATCGCCGAGCATCGCGACAGCCTGCCGATGAGCGATCAGCTGCCGACGCTGGACCCGCCGACGCACACCGATCACCGCGCGCTGCTCATGCGGCTGATCACGCCGAAGCGGTTGAAGGAGAACGAGGAAGCGATGTGGTCGATCGCCGACCGCATGCTCGACCACTACCTGGTCACCGGCGGTGACTGCATGCGCGAATTCGCCGGTCCCTTCACGCTGTACGTGATCGCCGATCTGCTCGGGGTGCCCAAGGACGACCAGGACGAGTTCCTGCACACCCTCCAGCGCGACCCGCACCGCGAGGGCGCCAGCGTGGGCTCCACCGAGGGTGAAGGCATGTCGCACAACCCGATCGAGTTCCTCTACAGCAAGTTCTCGGCCTATATCGAGGACCGTCGCCGCAACCCGCGCAACGACGTGCTCACCAGCCTGGCCACCGCCACCTTCCCCGACGGCTCGCAGCCGGAGGTCCTCGATGTGGTGCGGGTGGCCGCCAATGTGTTCTCGGCCGGCCAGGAGACCACGGTCCGGCTGCTGAGCTCGGCGCTGAAACTGATCGCCGAACGGCCCGACATCCAGGAGTACCTGCGCGCGGACAAGAGCCGCATCCAGAACTTCATCGAGGAATCACTGCGGATGGAAAGCCCCGTGAAGGGCGATTTCCGGCTCGCCAAGACGACCTCGACGGTCGGGGAGACCGAGGTACCGGTGGGCACCGTGCTGATGGTCGTCAACGGTGCCGCCAATCGCGACCCGCGCCGCTTCGACGACCCGACCACCTTCGACCCCGCGCGCTCGAATGCCCGCCAGCACATCGCCTTCGGGCGCGGCGCGCACACCTGCCCCGGCGCACCCCTGGCCCGCGCGGAAGCCCGAATCGCCATCGAGCGCCTACTCGACCGCACCACCGACCTGCGCATCGACGAAACCGTGCACGGCCCCGCGAACGACCGCCGCTACCACTACCTGCCGACCTTCATCCTGCGCGGACTCACCTCCCTGCACCTGGAATTCGACACCGAGGAGGCCCGATGAAGGTCACTGTCGACGCGGACCGCTGCCGAGGCCACGGCGCCTGCCTCGGCCTGTGCCCCGAGGTATTCACCCTGAACGTGGACGGCTACGCCGAAACCGCCCCCGGCGCGGTCCCGGACCACCTGATCGGTGCGGTGGAGGAAGCGGTCTCGGCCTGTCCCGAGCAGGCCATCGTCGTGGAATAGCGAGTGTGGGTTCCGTTGCACTGCCACGGAACCCACACAGCGCCATGGAGACGTTACGTCGGGTTGCGGTCGAACCGATGGTTGGTCGGTGTCTCAGCGGAAATACTGGACCAGGCAGAACTCGTGGTCCTCGGGATCACGCATGACCATGACGACTCCTTCGTCGTAGTCGTGCCGCTCGCCGGACCAGTGGCCGCCCAGGTTCTCCACCTGGCGGCGACCGGCTTCGATCTCGTCGACCTCGATGTCGAGGTGGATGCGGACCTTTCCGGTTTTGGGCTCGGCGACTCGCTGAAATGTCAAGCGCGGCTTGCCATCATAGCGTGAGCCCACCGTCGCCCATCCGGGGTCATCGCCGTGTTCGGCGGTTATGGGGATGCTCAGCATCGCGCTCCAGAACGATGCCAATCGCGACGGGTACGCGCAGTCGATCGTGATCCCGGCCCAACGATTTGCCATACGAACAAGGTACCGGGAGCTACCCGAGCGACGGTCGACCAGCTGTGCCCACAGGATCGGGGTGATCGGCGGCGATTGCGTCAGATGGACTCGGGTGGGGGCAGGGCGGCGCGGATGGCGGTTTCGAGGAGGCCGAGGTTTGCGCCGAGGGCTGTCGCGACCTGGTCGGCGACGGCGATGTCCTTGCGGAGGAATTCGGCTGCGGTGGTGCGGAATTTGGCTACCGATCCGTGGGTGGCGATTCGGGTGATCGCGTTGCCGTTGCTGCTGGCGTGGGGGAGGGCGGACAGTAGTGCTGGTTCGGAGAGGCCGAGGTGGGTGGCGAGGCGGACGGCGTCCGCGACGAGGCCGATCTGGGCGGCGAACAGGACGTTGTTGACGAGCTTTACGCGCTGGCCGCTGCCGAGTTCGCCGACGTGCAGGATCGGGTCGGCGTAGGTGCGGAGAACTTCGGTGGCGCGGCGGGCATCGGTGTCGGATCCGCCGAGGAAGACGGTGAGGGTGCCTGCGGCGATGTCGTGGGGGCCGCCGCTGACCGGGGCGTCGACCACGCCGATGCCCCGTCGGGCGGCCGCGGCCGCGACGGATGTGGTGGTCTCCGGGCTGCCGGTGGTGTGCAGGACGATGAGTGCGCCGGCGGGCAGGTCAGCGAGAAGGGCTGTATCCGAGCAGATCTCGCGTACCTGGTCGTCACTGAAGACGCAGACGATCAGTACCTCGGCGTCGAGTGCCGCCCGGGTGCTGGACGAGACAGGGGTGGCGCCTGCGGATGTCACCGCCGCGTGCGCCTCGGCATTGCGGGCCACGGCCCGAACGGTGTGCCCGGCGTCGACGAGGCGGGCGATCATCGGCCTGCCCATCCGGCCCGCGCCGACGAATCCCACGCGCATGCTGTTCTCCTTCTGGGTCGGTGGCGGTCGTCGGGCGACAGCATCAGAGGCTTCCGCCCGGTGCCGGAAGCCGGCGACGCATCGGCTGGTCGCCAGTCAGTGAGCCTTTCGAGCGCCACGCCGTCGGTAGGGCAGCACGGCGATCGGCTCATATTGGGCTGCAAGGCCATTACATGACCGGTGGGCAGCAGTGATCGGCCGGAATTGTCGAGCTGGTCGATCACCAGGCCATGGGCGACGAGTTGCGATGGTCGGCCGAAATCCGAGCCATCGACCACCACGCTGTCTGTGGGGTAGCGCGGTAGTCGACGGCGCACTGGTGAGCTCGCTGATCCCATGTCGTCAGCGGGGCAGCGCCTGTCGCTCTCGGTTCATCACTGTCAGAGCCGCATCGGCCGCGTCGAGTTCGATCCCCGGCTGCGCGTTTGCGGCGGCGGCGAGATCGGCGAGCAGGCCGACGTCCTTGCGGAGCAGATCGCCTGCGCGCACGGCCAGGCCGTCGAGGGTGCCGCCGGAGGCGACGACGCGGCCGAGGGCGAAGCTGTCGGCGGTGCCGTGAGTGATGACCTCGCCGAGGCGCGTGGTGTCGAGGCCGAGGTCGGCGCCGAGGCGCAGGGTGCCCTGGGCGGTCGCGAGATTCGCGGTGAACAGCAGGTTGTTGAGCAGTTTGGCGAACTGGCCTGCGCCTACCTCGCCCAGGTGCACGATCGGGTTCGCGTAGGTCGCGAACACCGGGCGGGCGGCCTCGACGGCATCGCCGGGACCACCCACCATCACCAGGAGCTTGCCCTCGGCGGCGGCGGGACCACCACCGCTCACCGGGGCGTCGATCACCGAGACACCCTGGCGGGCAGCGGTTTCCGACAGTTCCCGGCAGGTGTCCGGATGGACGGTGGAGTGGATGGCCAGGATCGAGCCCGCGGTCATGCCCGCCAGTACCCCGTGCTCGCCGGTGACCACCTCGCGGACATCGGCGTCACCGACCACGCACACGCAGACGAGGTCGGCGGCCGCGCCGAGGGCGGCGGGGGTGGCGGCGGTACTCGCCGCGGTGTCGGCGTAGGGCTCGAGTGAGGCGGATCGGCGCGCCCACAAGGTGGTCGGGTAGCCGGCCTCGACGATGCGCCGGGCCATCGGCCCGCCTTGACTACCCAGTCCGATGAATCCGACGCGCATCAGTGCGCCTTCTCTCTGTCGACGTTTCGGTCGACGACGGGCGCCGGTGCAGCGGAGACCGGCGCGTCTGCCGGGGGAACGGGCGCCTCTGCCAGTGGAACGGGCGCCTCCGCCGGGGGAACGGGCGCCTCCGCCGGGGGAACGGGCGCCTCCGCCGGAGAGACGGGCGCCTCTGCCGGAGAGACGGGCGCCGGTGCCGGGCGATAGAACGCCGCCAGCAGCCCGACGGTCGCGGCGACACCGAGCCCGAGGGCGAGGAGTCCGCCCGCCCAGCCGGTGACGGTGATGTCGAAGGCGTGATCGAGGGAGGCGCGGCCCGGTCCGAGCGCACCCAGCGCGATCGCCACCACGGCGAGCACCAGGACGTACTCGTAGCCCTCCTTGAATACGAAGAACCCGTTCTTGCGGTGCGCGAGCAGCCCAGCCACCAGCATCACCCCGACCACCGCGCCCGCGCCCAGCGGCGTGCCGAGACCGAGCACCAGCAGCACCCCCGCGCCGATCTCGGTGACCACACTCGCCCACGCCTGCAACACACCGTTGCGCAGGCCGAGCCCGGTGAACCACCCGGCGGTGCCGGCGATCTTGCCGCCGCCGAGCCAGTGGTTGATCCCGTGCGCGATCATGGTGGCGCCCACCACGACTCGCAGCAACAGCAGGGCAGTATCGGTCGCGTCCATCACATTCACCTCTCCGGCGGCACCGTGCCGCCGTCCAATTGTGGTGTAGGACCGGTGAACTCGCCGTGTTCGGCGGTGACCAGGCATTCCTCGGCGAAGGCGAGGAGGCCCAGGTGGTAGGCCGCGGCGGTATTGCCCACACTGATGTTGTGCGCGGTGTTGGGCTGACGGTTGAGCACCACCCGTGGCGCGGCGGTGAACAGCGCGCCGACCTCGGCCAGCGCGGTCACGTCGTTGCACCACACCCGCTCGTGATCGCCTGCCGTGAACCGCACCGGCACACCGATTCCGGCGGCCAGCGCCGGGAAGACCTGGGTCGCCCAGTCGGCGACGGCCTCGGTCTCCGCGGGCGGGGCGGGCACCGCGATCGAGGCGCCGCGGCGGGCGTCGGCGGGATAGAGGCGCGGCGGATTCCAGATCAGGTCGCCGACGCCGGGCGGGCGCGGGGAATCCGGGCCGACGGTGCGCAGGATGCCGGCGCCTTCGGGGTGATAGCGGTAGCCGGTGCCGGCCAGTTCGACCCCGAGCAGGTCGGTGAACCGGGGATCGCCCGCCATCCGCATCGCCAGCTCCGCGCCGGCGGAATGGGCGGTGAGGAACACTCCGGCGCCGCGCGGACGATCGCGCAGGAAGGCTTCGACGGCCTCGAACATCAGGTCCACCCGGACCGCGGCCGGGATCAGCCGGTCGGCATACGGCGCGGAACTGCCGTAACCGGGGCGGTCGGGGGCGAGGACGGTGTAGCCGAGCCGGTGCGCGGCGCGCAGCAGCGACAGCTCCGGATGGCCGGGGCAGTCGAAGTAGGCCGAGGTCGTCGAGCCGCCGTGCAGGGCGAGCAGCACCGCACGCGGCGCGGGGGCCTCGGCGAACAGCGCGGAGACCGGGATGCCGTCGACCTCGGTGACGACGGTCGCGGGCGCGTCGTCGTCACCGACGGCACGGAGTTCGGAATGGGTGAGGGTCACGTCGTCTCGCTTTCCTGGCACCGTCACCCGGCGCGCAGCAGCATCGCACCGCCGGGGGTGAGCCCGCCGCTGGACACCACCGCGACCCGGGCGCCGGGCACCTGTCGTGGTCCGGCATCGCCGCGCAACTGCGCGATCGCCTCGTGCAGCAGGCCCATGCCGTGGGTGCGGCCGTGGGAGAGCTGCCCGCCGTGGGTGTTCACCGGGATCAGCCCGTCGCGGGCGATGTTCTTGCCGCCGTCGAGGAAGTCCGCGGCCTCACCGATTCCGCAGAACCCGAGCGCCTCGATCCAGGACAGGCAGTTGAAGGTGAAGCCGTCGTAGAGCTCGGCCACATCGACATCGCGGGGCCGCAGCTCGGTGCGCGTCCACAGATGCGCGGCCGGGCCGAGCACCTGCGGTTCGTGGGTGAGCGTGCTCTGATCCCATTCGATGCGCTCGACGATCTGGGTGCCGACCGCCTCGACGAACACCGGGGTGCTCGCCAGATCGTCGACGGTGTCGACCGCGGAGACGATCACCGCGACCGCGCCGTCGCACGGCACATCGCAGTCGTAGAGCCCGAACGGGCTGGTGACGGGCCGGGCCGCGAGATAGTCGTCCATGGTCATCGGGTCGCGGTAGACCGCGGTCGGGTCGAGTTCGGCATTGGCACGCTGGTTGAGCGCGATCCAGCCGAGTGTCTCGCGGGTGGTGCCGTAGTCGTGGAAGTGCCGCTGCGCCTTCTGCGCGAGGGTGTGCGCGGCGGAAGTGGCGCCGAAGGGGGTCAGCCAGCTGGCGGTGCGGCCGGGGCTCGGCGTGATCCGGCCCGCCTTCATCTGCTCGGCGAAGGTCGACTCCCAGACCGTGCGGAAGCACAGCACGTGCCGGGCCAGCCCGGCGGCCACCGCGGTCATCGCCGCGATCACCGAACCGCCGGGGCCGAAGGTCTCGATACCGCCGTTGTGCCAGGTCGGCCGGAGGCCGAGGGCGGCTTCCAGCGCGGTCACCCCGCCCTCGCCGAAGCCGCCGAGATTGCCGCCGCCGGGATAGGACGACAGTCCGTCGATATCGTCGAAGGTGAGTCCGGCATCGGCGACCGCGCGCTCACAGGCCGCCACGGTCAGCGCCAGCGGCGGCACCATGAGCCTGCGGCCGATCTGCGACATCCCGATGCCGGTGAGCGCGACCCGGTCCTCGAACTTGTCGCCGCGCACCATCGGCCGGATGCGCGCCGCGAAGTCGCCGGGGGCGATCTCGTCCACCGGCAGCGCGACCGGTTCGCCGTCGACCGGGCGGAACAGTGGCAGCCACACGTCACCGTCGGGCTGGAAGGTGACCTCGACCGGCATACCGAGTTCGAGCGAATCCGGTTCGGCCGCAACGATATTGGTGGTCAGCCGGACTCGGGTGTCCTCGACCGGCGCGACGGTGGCCACCACGTACGGCGGGTCGAGGCCGGGGACGGCGAAACGGTGGTTCACCGTGAACGCGATCAGCGTCGCGCGGCCGGAGAGGTCACGGACGCCGAGGTCGTGACCGCGGCAGTAGCGGCACACCGGCTGCGGCGGGTGCAGCAGCGCGGCGCAGGAACGGCACTCCTGAACACGCAGGACGCCGTCGGCGCCCGCTGTCCAGAAGAACTCGTTGTCGAGTCCGAGCTGGGGCAGCGGCCGTCCGGACGCGGGTGCGTCGTCGCCGGCGGTCACTGCTCCGCCAGCGAGATGGCGCGCTCGGGGCACGAATGCACCGCCTCGCGCACCTGCTCCTGCTGATCGACCGGTACCTGCTCGTCGACCGGTGAGGAATGGCCGTCGATATCACTGAGTTCGAACGCCTGCGGGGCGATCATGGCGCACAGCGTGTGCCCCTGGCAGCGCTGCGCATCGACCTGGACCTTCACGATGAATCTTCCTCTCAGATGTGGTACTCGTACCACTTCAGGTAGCCGCCGCCGTCGACGCGCAGCTGCGTTCCGGTGATGAACCGCGACTCGTCCGAGGCCAGGAACAGCACGGCGTCGCTGATGTCGCGAGTCTCGACGTAGGGGATCGGCATCGCCTGCTGGACACCGAAAGCCGGCTCGGCGTCGGCGCGGGTCGGGTGCTCGAGATCGGGGCGGAACGAGCGATACATCGGCTCGCTCTGCAACATCGGGGTGTCGCAGTTGGTCGGGTGGATCACGTTGGCGCGGATACGCTGTGCCGCGATGTGCAGGGCCAGATGGTGCACGTACTCGGAGAGACCGCGCTTGGCGACGACGTAGGCGATGCCGCCCGGATCGCGGCCGGGCTGGTCGACCTTGGCGATGTCCATCAGCGCCGCGACCGAACCGGTGGCGATGATGGAGGCGCCCTCCTTCAGGTGCGGCAGCGCGGCCTGGATGGTGTTGATGACGCCGATCAGGTTGGTGTCGATGACATCGGACCAGGCCTGCCACTGCGGCGAGCCCTTCATCCCCGCGATACCCGCTTGGGCGACCACGATGTCGAGATGGCCGAATTCGGCGACGCCGTCGGCGACCACGGTCTTCAGCGCGGCGGCGTCGCGGACGTCGACCTGCCTGGTCAGGATGCGGCGACCGGCCTTCTCGACCAGGCGCGCGGTCTCGTCGAGATCCTCGGGCCGCGAGAGCGCGTAGCCGATGGTGTCGATGTCGTGACAGATGTCGACGGCGATGATGTCGGCGCCCTCTTCGGCCAGCCGGACCGCGTGACTGCGGCCCTGACCGCGTGCCGCGCCGGTGACGAAGGCGACTTTGCCTGCTACGCGTCCCATGGGAGTTCCTCTCGTTCGGGGTGTTCGAAGCTCATGTGTTGCGACCGCCGTTGACCCCGAAGATCTGCCCGGTGATGTAGGACGCTTCCTCGGAGATCAGGAAGGCGCACGCCGCGGCGATGTCGGCCGGGGTACCGACCCGGCGGACGGGCGTGCGCTGGATGTGGTCCTCGACCGTGCCGCCGAGGCGCTGTGCCTGTTCGTTCTTGCGCAGCATCGGGGTGTCGATGAACCCGGGCGGCACCGCGTTGACGGTGATGCCCGACGGACCCAGTTCCAGCGCGAGGGCTTTGGTGAGTCCGTTGACCGCCGATTTGGCCGCGACGTAGTGCGCCATGAACGGCTGGCCCGAATGCGTGCTCGACGAGGAGATGTTGACGATGCGGCCCCAGCCCGCCTCGACCATGTCCGGCAGCACGGCCTGGATGGTGTGGAAGACGCCGTGCAGGTTCACATCGATCACGCGCTGCCACTCGGCGAACGACAGCTTCCCGAAGCGCTTGAAGCCGTCGAGTCCGGCCGAGTTCACCAGCACCGCGACGGGGCCGAATTTCGCGCGGACCGCGTCGAGTGCCGCCGCGACCTGGTCGGGATCGGTGACGTCGGCGCGGAAGGCGAAGTCGTCCTCGGCCGCCGGATTCAGGTCCAGGGTGGCGACGTGGAATCCGTCGCCGCGCAACCGTTCGGCGATGCCGAGCCCGATGCCCGACGCACCGCCGGTGACCACCGCTGTTTTCACAAGAATCTCCCTTCCGGATGTGAGAACCGTACTCTCGCAGAGAACCGATTCGCAAGGGTGGCGGGCGAATTCGAGGGCCCGGGCGCGATGTCGGCGAATCGGAGGTTTCGGTGGCCGAACCCTGTTACCGTCCCGCTTGATGCATGTAGCATTCTCGATTGAGAGAATGTGATTTCCACAGGGACTCGGTCCCAGCGAGGAGGCGGGATGTCAACGCAGGAAGTGGCGGGCACGGTGACACGGCGATTGCTCGTCGACGGGCAGCTGCGCGAAACCGGGCGCACGCTCGCTTCGCTCGATCCCGCGACCGGCGAGGTGTACGGTTACGCGCCCGAAGCCGGCGTGGCCGAGGTGGACGACGCCGTGGCCGCCGCGCGCCGCGCCTTCGACGAGACCACCTGGGCGACCAATCCCCGGTTCCGCGCGCGCTGCCTGCGTCAGCTCTACCGCGCACTGCGCGACAATGTCGAGGAGCTGCGTGCGCTGACGATCGCCGAGGTCGGCGCGACGCGCGCGCTGACCGCGGGCAATCAGCTGGAGACCCCGTTCGAGATCGTGCGCTACTACGCCGAACTGCTCGACACCTACGACTGGACCGAGGACCTCGGCAATGTCGAGATCCGTGGCCAGCAGCATCACCGGTGGGTCGAGAAGGAAGCCGCCGGCGTGGTGGCCGCGATCGCCGCCTACAACTATCCGCATCAGCTCGCGCTGGCCAAGCTCGCGCCCGCGCTGGCGGCCGGCTGCACGGTGGTGCTCAAGGGCGCGCCCGATACTCCGTTGGCCACTCTGGCATTGGGCGAGATCATCGCCGAGCACACCGAGATCCCGGCGGGCGTGGTGAACGTTCTCGCGTCCTCCGATATCGAGGTCGGCAAGCGGATGACCACGCATCCGGACGTGGATGTGGTCACCTTCACCGGCTCGACGCCGGTGGGCCGGGAGATCATGGCGGCCGCGAGCGCCACCCTCAAGAAGGTGTTCCTGGAGCTGGGCGGCAAGTCGGCGATGATCCTGCTCGACGACGCCGACTACACCCAGGCGGCGGTGTTCGCGGCGTTCAGTGTGGTCACCCATGCCGGGCAGGGTTGCGCGCTCACCACCCGGCTGCTGGTGCCCGCCGCCGATCACGACCGGGTCGCCGAGCTGGTCGCGGCCAACTTCGCCCATGTGCGCCACGGTGATCCGAACGAACCGACCACCTACATGGGCCCGCTCATCAGCTCCCGGCAGCGCGACAAGGTGCACGCGATGGTCGAGCGCGCGCTCGCCGCGGGTGCCACCCTGGTGACCGGTGGCAAGAAGCTCGATCCCGGCTTCTTCTACGCGCCGACCCTGCTGGCGAATGTCGACCCCGACAGTGAGATCGCCCAGGAGGAGGTGTTCGGCCCGGTGCTGGCGCTGATCCCGTACACCGACGACGACGAGGCGGTCCGCATCGCCAACAACTCGATCTACGGGCTGTCCGGCGCGGTCTTCAGCGCCGACGCCGACCGGGCCAAGGCGGTGGCGCGGCGGGTGCGCACCGGCACCTTCAGCATCAACGGCGGCAACTACTTCCACCCCGACGCCCCGTTCGGCGGCTACAAGCAGTCCGGTATCGGCCGGGAGATGGGTGTGGCCGGGCTCGAGGAGTTCCTCGAGCACAAGACCCTCGCGGAAGTCCTCGCATGAGCGGGCCGTTGACGGGCATCAAGGTGCTCGAGGTCGCGATGTACGGGTTCGTGCCCTCGGCGGGCGCGGTGCTCTCGGACTGGGGCGCCGATGTGGTGAAGGTGGAGCACGCCAGTGGCGGTGATCCGCAGCGCGGGTTGCGCCGGGTGGGCGCCTTCGTGGTCGAGGGTGATCCGAATCCCAATGTGGAGCACGCGAATCGGGGCAAGCGCAGTATCGGCGTCGACATGTCGGTGCCGGAGGGCCGCGAGGTGATCCTGGAGCTGGCGAAGAACGCCGACGTGTTCCTCACCAGTTTCCTGCCCTCGGCACGAACCAAATTCGGCATCGACGTCGACGACATCCGCGCGGTCAACCCGGGCATCGTCTACGCCAGGGGCAGCGCGCTCGGGCCCCGCGGTACCGAATCGGTCCGGGGCGGGTACGACATGACCGCCTTCTGGTGCCGGGGCGGGATCGCCGCGACCATCACCCCGGAGGGCACCGAGGGCCTGATCCAGCCGCCCGGCCCGGCCTTCGGCGACACCATCTCCGGCACCAACCTGGCCGGCGGGATCGCGGCCGCGCTGCTGAAACGCGAACGCACCGGCGAGACCTCGGTGGTCGACGTGTCGCTGCTGGGCAGTGGGCTGTGGGCGCTCGGGCACACGGTCGCGCTGTCGGCGTCGCAGCAGCAACCGATGCGCGCGCCGCGTCCTGGCGTGCACGGCGCGCCGACCAATCCGCTCTCCGGCCTCTACGCCACTTCCGACGACCGCTACCTGTCGTTCGTCATGTTGCAGCCCGCCAAGTTCTGGGCCGATGTGTGCCGTCACATCGAGCGCCCAGAGCTGGCCGACGATCCGCGCTTCGCCGACGCCGCCGCGATCGCCGAACACACCGCCGAGGCGGTGGCGATCCTGCGCCAGGTGATCGGCGCGCGCACCCTCGCCGAGTGGACCGAGCGTTTCGCCACACTCGCGGGTCCCTGGGCGCCGGTGCAGGATTCGGTCCAGCTGCTCGCCGATGCCCAGATCAGGGCGAACGACTACCTGCTGCCCGCCGGCGAGCTCGAGCTGGTCTCCAGTCCGGTGCAGTTCGACGTGGCGCCGCCGCAGTTGCGGCCGGGGCCGGAGTTCGCCGCGCAGACCGAGGAGATCCTGCTCGAACTCGGGCTGGACTGGGATCGCATCATCACGCTCAAGACCGCGGGCGCGGTCACCTAGAAGTCGTCCGGAAGGAGCCGACATGCCGCATGTTGCGTCGATGGGGACGTATCTACCCTGCTGGGGGGACCGGCATCACCGTGTCGTCGGGGACGACGAGGACGCAGTCACCCTCGCGGTGGAGGCCGGGCGCGCCGCGCTGTCCGGCGGTGAACCGGTGGAGCGGGTGGTGCTGGTCAGCCGCGATCTGCCGCTGGTGGAGAGCAGCAATACCGCGGTCCTGCTGGCCGGGCTCGGGCTCGATCCCGAGCTCGAGGTGACCGAACGGCTCGGTGGCGCCCCGGCCACCCTGGACGCGCTGAGCTCGGCCCGGCCACGCACGCTGGTGATCGGTGTCGACCTCGAGCCCGCGGGCGCGGCCGCCGCCTGGATCTCCGACCGCAACGGGATACAGGTGCGTACCACCGCGCGGGTCGCGCGCAGCCTGCCGGTGCGGACCCGCCACGCCGACGGCGTGCACGACTACGGCGATCCCCGGCTGCTGCGCGAGCGCGGGCTGGTGGCCTCGCTGTCGGCGGCCTGGCTCGACACCCCGGTCGCGGTCGCCGGGGTCGAATACAAACAGGCGGCCGCGCTGTGCGGGACGCCGCCGCAGCTGCCGACCACCGGGGCGTCCTCGGCGCTGTTCGCGCTGGCCGCGATGGCGGAATGGGAAGCCGCCGGGCTGCTGGTCGGGGTCGAGCAGGCGAGTTTGTCCGGTGTCACGGTGGTGCCCGGACCGGTGTCGCTGCGGCGGGTCGAGCCACCCGCCCGCCCGCCGCTGGACGGTGTCGTCGAACCGGGCACGGACCTGCCGTTGTCCCTCGCAGCCTACGAGCGTGCCTTCGAGGCGAAAGTGCGCTGGGAGGCGGGCCGCCACGAGGGCACCGACGAACTGGACTTCCCGCCGCGCTACCGGCTGGGCACCGACGGCAGCCTCGCCACCACCTACACCCTGGTGCCGTTGCCGCGCACCGGCACCGTCTACGCCGCGACCACCGTGCGGATGCCGGTGCCCGGCCAGAAGAGCCCGTACACGCTGGTCGTCGTCGAACTCGACGACATCGGGATCCGCGCGCTGGCCAAGGTGACCGGCGCCGACGCGGGCACCGCCGAGATCGGCGTGCGCGGCCGGATGGTGTTGCGCCGGGTGGCGATACGTTCGGGCGTCCCGGACTACGGATACGCGTTCGAGCCGGAAAGGGAAACGGCATGAGAAGAGTCGCTGTCGTCGGCGCGGGAATGACCCCGTTCGCCGAACACTTCGCCTTCGGCCTGAGTGATCTGCTGCCGATGGCCTTCGCCGAATGCGCCGCCTCCGTCGACAAGGGCCTGCACCTCGACGACATCGAGGCCGCGTGGTTCGGCGCGCTGCGCACCACCGACGGATTCCCGTCCGGGATTCTCGCCGAGGCGCTCGGCTTGCCCGACCTGCCGGTGACCCATATCGAGAACTCGTGCGCCACCGGCAACGACGCGGTGCGTAATGCCCTGTACGCCATCGCGTCCGGCGCGGTGGACGTCGCGCTGGTGATCGGCGCGGACAAGCTGCGCGAGACCGCGGAGAAGGACATGCTCCGCGAATGGGAATCGATGACCAGGCATCGCGCCTGGGACTACGAACTGGGTCTGTTCGCGCCGGCCGGGTTCGCCCTGCACGTGAGCCGGTATCTGCACGAGTCACCGGCCACCCGGGAGCACCTGGCCATGATCGCGGTGAAGAATCACCGGCACGGTGCGCGTAATCCCAAGGTGCGCTTGCCATTCGAGATCACCCTGGAGCAGGCGCTGCAGGCGCCGATCGTGGCCGACCCGTTCGGGGTGTACGACTGCGCGCCGCAGAGCGACGGCGCCGCGGCGCTGGTACTGGTCAGCGAGGACGTCGTCGACCGCTACACCGACGCGCCGGTGTGGGTGCGCGGGGTGGGCCTGGGCCTGGACTCGATCATGGTGCAGCACCGCCCGGATCTGACCACCTTCCCGGCCACGCTGCGGGCGGCTCGGCGTGCCTTCGCGATGGCCGGGCTCGCGCCCGCCGACATCGACGTGGCCGAAGTGCACGACTACTTCACCGGCATCGAGCTGATGAGCTACGAGGATCTCGGCTTTGCCGAGCGATTCGAGGCCCACAAGCTCGTCGAGACCGGGGCGACCTCGGTCGGTGGCGCGATGCCGGTCAATCCCAGCGGTGGGCTCAAGACCAAGGGGCATCCGCCCGGCGCCACCGGTATCGCCCAGTGCGTTGAACTGTTCGAGCAGTTGCGCGGTACCGCGGTGAACCAGGTCGAGGGCGCGCGAATCGGGTTGGCGCACAATCTCGGTGGACCGACCGCGGTGGCGGCGGTGACGATTCTCGAGGGCCCTGCCCGCTGAGTCCACGACACACGAGAGCCCGGTCCCTGGTAGCGGGACCGGGCTCTCGTGGTGTCAGAGGGAGTGCCAGACCGTGAGCCGGGTGCGGGCGGAGTCGGCCGCCGACGACACCGTCATCCGGCCGTCGGCGGCGCGGGCACCGAGTTCGGCCAGCACGGTCGACGGTTCACCGTCGAGCACGAACACCGACAGGTAGCGGGCCTCGTCCGGTCCACCCCTGGCCAGCTTGTGGCGTTCACACGACACCACACCGGGAATGGTGAGCATCTCCGGGATGTGCACGTCGGTGTACCAGCGGTTGTATTCCTCGTCCATCCCCTCGTACGGGGTGGCGAACACCATCAATCGAGCGGTCATGGCGGTCCTCAGCCGTGCAGGCGGGTGTAGGCGGCCGCGTAGTCGGCGCGCGAGCGGGTGGAGACGTCGACATCGGTGGCGGTGGCGCGCAGCGCGCCGACCGTGGCCCGCTCGCGCGGGATGTGCCCGAACGGATTCCAGTTGAAGTGCCGGCAGGCGTTCTCCCAGGTGATCTTGTGGATGTCGTCGTCGTCGGCACCGGCGGCCAGGAGTTCCTCGAGCACGAACTCCGGCGCGTTCGGCCAGATCGAATCCGAGTGCGGGTAATCGCATTCCCAGGCGATGTTGTCGATGCCGATGTCGTGGCGGAACTTCAGCGCGGTCCGGTCGGTGACGTAGCAGGCGAGCACGTGCTCGCGGAACACCTCGCTGGGCAGCTTGCCGCCGAAGTCGCGGCGCAGCCAGCGCTGATTGGTGTAGTGCCGGTCCGAGCGGTCCAGGAAGAACGGGATCCAGCCGACACCGCCCTCCGACAGCGCGACCTTCAGCTTCGGGAAACGCCGGAAAGCCGGTCCCCACAGCAGGTCCTGGGCAGCGATGAGCGAAATGCTCGGCGCGAGCACCATGAGATTGTCGATCGGGGCGTCCGGGGCCAGGCGCAGCACGCCGAAACCCTGGCCGATGTGCAGGTTCATCACGGTGTCGTTGTCCTGGAGCGCCTGGAACACCGGCGCCCAGTAGTCGATGTCGTGATAGCTGGGCAGGCCGTCGATGTGCGGCAGTTCGGGCATGGTCACCGAGTGACAGCCGCGCGCGGCGAGACGTTCGATCTCGGCGACCGCCAGCTGCGGATCCCACATGGGCAGGATGCCGATCGGGATGAAACGGCCGGGATAGGCGCCGGCCCAGTCCTCGATGTGCCAGTCGTTGTAGGCCGAGATCATCGCGACGGTGATCTCGTCCTGGCCGCCGCGACTGAGATGTCCCGCGCTGAAACCGGTGAAGGTGGGAAAGCACATGGAGGTGAGCACGCCGTTGGCGTCCATGTCGCGCACGCGGTCGTGCACGTTGTAGACGGCGGGGCGCATCTCGGCGTAGCCGGCCGGGTCGCGGCCCCATTCCTCGGCGGGCCAGGTGACCACGGCATTGAGTCCGGCGACGCCGGTCGGCCGGTCCCGGTAGATCCAGTGGTCGATGCCCTTGTCGTCGGCGATCACCCGCGGGGCGTAGTCGGCCCATTTGCGGGGGACGTGGTGGTCGAACATGTCGAGTGGCTCGACTACGTGGTCGTCGATGCTCACGAGTATCAGGTCGTCGGTCTTCACGGGACTCCTCGCTCTGTCAGGTGCTGCGCCGGGATCGCACGGTCGAATAGGCGACCCGCCTAGCGAGAATGAAATTCTCGCAATTGGAAAAGCATACCGCACGACGGCGGCGAAATCGCCTGAAGATGTGCTGGATCGGTGCGCGATAATGGCCTATTTGCGGGACTGATAGGTACCATGGCAGACAAGAATGACATTCTCATCTGGAGGGGACATGACTGCTCGCAGGTATCCACCCACCACTGTCGTCTGGGAACTCAACCCCCGTCGCGACCGTCCAGGCCCCCGCCGGTCGGTGGCGCCGGTCGCTCCCGCGCTCGACACCACCGCCTGCGCCGAGCTGATCGACGATCTCGCCCTGCTCGGTGTGGGCGCGGTGGAGATCGGCGGTGGCGAACCCACCGAGCGCGCCGATTTCTGGGAACTCGCCGACCGGATCCGCGCGCGCGGAATGCGTCTGGCCTTCGACACCGACGGCACCGGGATCACCCCGGCGGTGGCCCGGCGCCTGGCCGGCGACCACCGGCTCACCGCCCGGATCCGGCTGGCCGCACCCACCTCCGCCGCCGACGACGCGATCCGCGGTCCCGGCGCGTACCGGGCGAGCGTGCGCGCCATGGAACTGCTCGCCTCCAGCGGCGTCTACGAATTCGAGCTCACCGCACCCCTGACCCGGCACAGCGTCGATCACCTCGACGCCCTGGCCGGTGTCGCCGGGCTGTTCGGCGCCCGGTTGCGGCTGACCGGCGACCGGCCCGTCGCCGCCGCCCCCGACGCTGGGCAGCGGCGTGCGCTGGCGGCGTGGCTGCGGACCCGGCACGGCGAGATCGGCCTCGGCCCGCACCCGACCGGCGATCTCGCCGAGACCTGCGGCGCCGGTGTCGACATCTGCCGCATCGATGCGAGCGGCCGGGTGTTCGCCTGTCCGGTGCCCAGCGCGGCGCCGCCGGTCGGAACGGTCCGTGCCGCAGGCGGTTTCGCGGCGCTGTGGCAGCAGGCGCCGCTGCTCGTCCACGCCCGTACCGGCGGCTGCCCATCCGCTCCGGCGGTCGCGCGCGGCGCCTAACCGACCCGCTCGTCGTGGGCGGCGCCTGATCGACCCGCTCGTCGCGCGCGGCGCCTGACCGACCCGCTTGTTGCGGGCGGATCGCGGCCGCCCGCGACGACTGGAACGACTTCGCCCACGACCGACGGAAATGACTTCGCCCCGACCATCAGAACGACTCCGGCCGCGTGCTGGTGCGCACGCGGCCGGAGTCGTCTCGGTCCAGCGGTCAGCTCAGCTGATCCTTCATCACCTTCCCGGTCGCGTTGAGCGGCAGGGCATCCAGGAACCGCACCGAGCGCGGCACCTTGTACCCGGCCATCCGGTCCCGGCTCCAGGCGATCAGCTCGTCCTCGGTGACCGGCGATCCGGCCACCACATACGCCCGGCCGACCTGGCCGAGGCGCTCGTCGGGCACCCCGACGACGGCGGCCTGGGCGACCGCGGGATGTTCGAGCAGGAAGCCCTCGATCTCCGCCGGATAGGCATTGAAGCCACCGACGATGAACATGTCCTTCTTCCGTCCGACGATGCGCAGCCTGCCGTCGATGTCGAGCGCACCGAGATCACCGGTGTGCAGCCATCCGTCGGCGTCGACGGCCGCGGCGGTCGCTTCGGGATCGTCGAGATAGCCCAGCATGACCGAATATCCGCGGACCAGTACCTCGCCGTCCTCGGCGATGCGGATCTCGACCCCGTCGCAGGGTTGTCCCACGGTGGTCGCGATCTGCTCGAAGGTGTCACCGGGCCGGGAGGCGGTGGCCGTGCCTGCTTCGGTGAGGCCGTAGCCGGTCATGATGGACCGGAACGGCAGTTCCTGGGAGATCCGGCGGATGAGCTCCACCGGGATGTCGGCAGCGCCGGTGACCGCCGCACGCAGCGAGGACAGGTCACGGGTGCCCTCGGCCGCCAGCAGCGAGTGATAGAGGGTGGGCGGGCCGGGCAGCATCGTCACCCGTTCGCGTTCCACCAGATCCAGGACCGTGTCGACATCGAAGACCGGCACCGGCAGGACGGTCGCGCCCCGGATGAGCGAGGCGACCAGGCCTGCCTTGTAGCCGAAGGTGTGGAAGAACGGGTTGACGATCAGATACCGGTCGCCCTCCCGCAGATCGGCCAGCTCGCACCACTCCGCGTAGAGTCGCAGCGTCTGGCGGTGATTCATCATGACGCCCTTGGGGCGCCCGGTGGTTCCCGAGGTGAAGATGATGTCGGCGACATCGGTGGGCGCGACAGCGCATTCGTACGGCTCGCCCGACTCCAGGAACCCGGATTTCAGATCGAACACCGGCACGTCGGTGACACCGGCGTAATCGGTGCCGAGGAAACCCTGTTCCACCAGCACCGCTTTCGCCCCGCTGCGCCGGATCACGTCGGCCGCCTCGCCCGCCTTGAACCGGGTGTTCACCGGGACCAGCACCGCGCCCGCGGTGAGTACGCCGAACGCCGCGATCATCCACTGCGCGGAATTCGGTGCCCACAGCGCCACCCGATCGCCCTTGCCGATACCCGTGGCCGCGAGCGCGCCCGCGGCCCGGCGTACCCGGGCCGCGAGTTCGGTGAAACTCAGGCGCAGCTCGCCGTCGACGACCGCTTCGGCGGCACCGAAGCGGTCGGCCGCGCTCGTCACCAGCTGCGGGAGGGTTTCCCAGCTCATACCTTCAGCAGCCGTGCGAGATTGCCGCCCATGATCTTGGCCTGGTTGGCCTGCGGCATGTCCTTGAGCTCGTGGATGTAGCGGGCCGGCTCGGCCAGGCCCTCCGGATGCGGCCAGTCCGACCCGAACAGCACGTGGTCGACGCCCATCACATCGGAGAGCCGTTGCAGGTCCTCCTCCCAGAACGGGCTGACATAGAGGCTCTGCTTGATGGCCTCGATCGGATCGCGGAAGCCGAAGCCTTCCGGCGCCTTCTTGTAGACGTCGGAGAGCTGCTGCAGCAGCGGCTCGAGCCACGCCGAACCGTTCTCGATGACGGCGATCTTCAAGTCGGGGAAGCGATTCAGCGCACCGTGACACACCCAGGAGGCGACCGCGTCGGTGACCGGCCGCCACTGGTTGGTCATCGCGAAGGTGTTGGTCTGGAACGGCAGCATCTCCAGGCTGTTGCCCTCCCATTCGGCGTCGAAGCGGGAGTAGCCGCTGTCGGAGGAGTGCATGGTGACCAGCACGTCGAGTTCGACGACCCGCTTCCAGAACGGATCGAACTCCGGCATCGCGAACGAGCGCATGCCCTTGTAGCCGGGCACCGGCGCCGGCCGCACCAGGATGGCCTTGGCGCCGTGTTCGACCACGGCCCAGTTGAGTTCGGCGATGGCGCGTTCGACGATCGGCAGGGTGATCACCGGGACGGTGAAGATGCGCCCGGAGTGGACGAAGCTGCCGTCCTGGCCCCAGTCCTCGAGCATCCACCGGTTCAGCGATTCGATCACCGCGTGGATGAGTTCGGGATGGTGGCGCATGCGCTCCTCGACCAGGCTGGCCAGGGTCGGGAACATCAGCGCGCGCTGCAACTGGAGATCGTCCATGACCTGTAGCCGGGCCTCGGGATTGCGGAAGGCGTCGATCGCCTTCATCGACTTGCCGAAGATCTCGCGGCGGCTCTTGCCCTCGGGATTGCCGTGCTTGAAGTACTCCTCCATGGCGCCCGGCCGCGCGACCACGTCGAAGGTCGGGTTCGGGATGTACTCGCTGATCTGGCCGAGCACCGCGATCTTGGTGCGGCCGTTGATCTCGATGTACTGGATGGCGCCCTCGTACTGCTTGGGCAGGTGCCGGGTGAGCGCTTCCTTGGTCTCGTAGAGATGGTTGTCCGCGTCGAAGAGCTGATAGGGCAGCTCGATCTTCGTCATGTGGATCCTCCTTACCGATTTGTGAGAATCATATTCTCTTCACGATTGAACGGCAATGTCCTCGTGGTGCGCGGCCAGGTCGCGGCGCACCACGAACTTCTGCACCTTGCCGCTGGCGGTGCGCGGGAAATCGGCGACGACATGCACCTGTTCGGGCCACTTCTGCTTGGCCATCCCGGCCGCGGCGAAATGCGCGCGCAGCTGGTCGAGGGTGGGATCGGGGTGGCCGGGCAGCAGCCGCAGCACCGCGGCGGTCCGCTCACCGAACCGGGGATCGGGCACCGCGACGGCGACCGCCTCGGCCACGCCGGGCAGGGCGAGCAGGATCTCCTCGACCTCGAGCGCGCTGATGTTCTCGCCGCCGCGGATGATCATGTCCGACTTGCGATCGGTGATCGTGAGATAGCCGTCCGCGTCGAGTACGCCGATGTCGCCGGTGTGGTACCAGCCGTCGTCGTCGAAGGCGGCGGCGGTGAGCTCGGGTTCGGTGTACCCGAGGCACAGATCCGGTCCCCGGCTGAGGATCTCGCCGTCGGGGGCCAGCCGGATCTCCACGCCGGGCAGGGTGTCGCCGTCGGTGAACAGCCGCTTGGTGGCCGGCGCGGTATGGCGTGACCCGGTGATCGACGGGTGCTCGGTGCTGCCGTAGGAGCGGTAGACGGTGATGCCGGTGTCGTCCAGACGCCGGGTCAGCGCGGCGGGCACCGCGGCACCACCGAGGCCGGCGTAGCGCAGGTACGGCAGGTGCGCGTCGGTCCAATCCGGGTGATCGAGCAGGCTGGTGACGTAGTACGGCACACCGCCGCCGACGGCGAGCCGCTCCCCGGTCATCAACGCGAGAACCTGCGCCGGATCCCACACGTCGACCAGATTGATCGGTGCCCGGTCCAGGACCGGGATGAGGAAGGCGTTGACCATCCCGATGAAATGCCCGACCGGTGCTGCGGTGATCTGGTCGCCGCGGTCGGCCGGGTAGATCCCGGCCAGCTGGCGGGTCTCGTGTCCGAGCGTGTGATGGCTGTGCACCACGCCCTTCGGCGCCCGGGTGGTGCCGGAGGTGAACGCGATCAGGGCGGGCCGGTCCGGGTCCACCGGCAGGACGCCGGTGAGTGGTTCGTCGTCGAGCAGGTCGTCGAAATCGCCACCGACCACGCCGGTGATCGGCACCTCGCGGTACACCTCCGGCGCGAACTCCGTGCTGCCGAACCGGTCGGTGGTCACGAACACCGCCGGCCGGACCGCCGCCAGGATGTGGGTCAGTTCCCGCCTGCCGTAGAAGTGGACGACCGGGACGACGGTCGCGCCGAGGAACGACGAGGCCCAGAAGACGGCCGCGGCCTCCATCCAGTTCGGCAGCTGGAAGGCGACGATGTCGCCCGGTCCGACGCCGCGCCGGCGCAGTCCGGCCGCGAGCCTGCGGGCGAGGTGTTCGACCTCGCCGACGGTGCCCGACCACGGCCGGACCGCGGAGTGCACCCGGAACGGTGTCCCCGGCGCGGCGCCGAGACCCTCGGCGAGCAGGTCGCCGAGGGTCTGTTCGGTCCACCAGCCCTGTTCGCGGTAGTGGCGGGCCAAGTCGGGTGGGATCGTGCGCATGCGGCGGACTCCTTCATCGGCGCGCCGAGCAGGATGCGGCACGGCGAGCATATGGTTCTCCCAATCAGAGAAGCACATTTGCGCAGGGGCGAACAAGAGTGCTGCGGCTGCCTCGCCGCCACCGGCGATCTCCGGCCGACCTATCCAACCTTCGTGTCAATGAGATTCAGATCACATCTCACCGTTCATTGAGAACCTTCCTCGCGCCCGCGAGAATCAAATTACGGTGTGCTCGGCAACGACGTTCCGGGGTGCGGTGCCACCGCGAAAACGGGGATGAAGATATGGCTACTTGTCAGGGCGTTCATTCGGTCAATCGGTGGCGCGCCCACGCGCACCGGCATCCGCTACGGCACCGGCTGGCCGTGGTCGGGCCGGATGCCGCCGATATCGTCCGGCACGCGGGCGGCTGGCTGTTCGACCGGGCCGCCGCAGGCTGGGAGGTGACCGCGCTGGTCGCCGACCCGGTGAACGTCGGCCCACTGCAGATTCTCGGCGCCACCGTGCTGGACCTGCGTCAATCGCTCTCGACGCCGCGCCACGACCTGTGGCCGACGGCCGTCGCGGTCTCGGTGCACAGCTTCCGCACCGAACCCCAGGTGCGCGCCGGTGTGCTCGACTGCCTCGACCTGGGCCTGACCGAGGTCGCGGTCTGGGGCGACGACCTGCCCGACGAGCTCGAAGCCCGGGTCGGCGCGTCCTGTCACCGGGTCAGTGTCGCCGCCCGCGCCTTCAAGTCCTGCGCCCTGACCGCGGCCGGCCTGTCCGGTGCGACGGTGCCGCCGGTGGAATCCTTCCGGTCCGGTGCCTTGCTGCCCCCGTCGTTCCGCGGGGAGATGCGCGACCTCGTACCGCTGGGTTAGTCCGCTCGCCGCCGCCGTGTTCGACGGCGTCGGCACAGTCATGTCCGTGTTCGGCGTGCGCTCGCGGCGCGCCGACGTGCTCCGATGATGATTGACGAGAATCCAATTCTCTCAAATCGGTTGTACGACTCTTGACGTGACCGCGAGACGTAGCTCACTATGGAGAAGTTCATTTCCGGGAGCTACCCGAAAGATCATCTATGACGATCCCCCGCGAAGTTGCGGTCCCCCAGGTGAGGTCGGCGACCCGGGAGATCTCCGCCTGGTGGCGCGGCTATCTGCGACGTCATCCGGTCGCCGCGCTGGAGACCGTCGGCGGGCAGTTCATCCTCGGTGTGCGCGCCGTGCAATACCTCGTCACCGACATCGCCACCGGGCGCTTCGCCTTCGGTGAGTTCGTCCGCCAGTCGGCGTTCATGTCCTCGGCGGCGGTCCTGCCGACCATCTTCGTCTCGCTGCCCATCGGGGTGACGCTGTCCATCCAGTTCGGACTGCTCGCCGGTCAGGTCGGCGCGACCTCGCTGGCCGGGGCGGCCAGCGGACTCGCGGTGATCCGGCAGGGCGCGCCGATGGTGGCCGCGTTGCTGATGGCCTCGGCGGTGGGCTCGGCGATCTGCGCCGACCTCGGCTCCCGCAAGATCCGCGACGAACTCGACGCGATGGAGGTCATGGGCGTCTCGGTGGTGCGGCGGCTGGTGGTGCCCCGGGTCGCGGCGGCGGTGCTGGTCGGTGTCTCGCTCACCGGCGTGGTGTGCTTCGTCGGCTTCCTGGCCGGCTACCTGTTCAACGTCTTCGCCCAGAACGGCGCACCGGGCAGCTTCGTGGCGACCTTCGCCTCCTTCGCCACCGTCGGCGACCTGTGGCTGACCCTGGTCAAGGCGGTGGTCTACGGCATGATCGTCGCGGTCGTGGCCTGTGAGAAGGGCCTGCACACCGAAGGCGGTCCGGCCGGTGTGGCCAACTCCGTCAACTCGACGGTGGTCTCCTCGATCCTGCTGCTGATGCTGGTCAATGTCATGTTCACCCAGCTGTTCATGATCCTGTTCCCACGGCAGGGCCTGTGATGGCGACGCCGTATCGCCCGCTGGGCACCCGGACCGTCGCGCGGCTGTCGCGGCGCGTGGGCGTCTCGATCATGCGCCTGGGCCACATGATCAGCTTCCTGCTGCGCGCGCTGTTCTCCATCCCGGTGATGCTGCGCCATTACCGCACCGAGTTCCTGCGGATCCTCTCCGACATCACCTGGGGTAACGGCTCGATCGTGGTGGGCGGCGGGACCGCCGGGGTGATCATCGTGCTCGGTGCCGCCGGTGGCGCCATCGTCGGGCTCGAGGGCTACAACGCACTGCACCTGCTCGGCATGGAACCGACCATCGGCCTGATCGCCTCCACCGCCTCGACCAGGGAACTCGCGCCGATCATGGCCTCGCTGGCCTTCGCCGCGCAGGCGGGCTGCCGGTTCACCGCCCAGCTGGGCGCGATGGGCATCGCCGAGGAGATCGACGCGATGGAGTCGATGGGCATCCGGTCGGTGCCCTACCTGGTGAGCACCCGGCTGCTGGCGTCGATGGTGGCGATCGTGCCGCTGTATCTGGTCTGCCTGGCCGCGAACTACCTGGCCGTGCAGGTCGTCGTCGGGATGTCGGGCGGGCTGTCGGCGGGGACCTACGAGCACTACTTCCAGCTCGTGCTCAACGGTCCCGACATCGTCTATTCGCTGGGAAAGGCCGTCGTCTTCGTGATCATCACCTCGACCGTGCAGTGCTACTACGGCTACTACGCCGCGGGCGGACCGCAGGGCGTCGGCATCGCCGCCGGACGGGCGATGCGCGCGGCGATCTCGCTGATGATCATTGTCAATCTGCTGCTCACAGTGGCGATCTGGGGCATCGGCGCCAGCGCACGGCTGGGTGGGTGAGCTCGTGTCGGTGCTCTTCGAGAAGGACGGACGCGGCCCGGCGGGCTGGATGCTGCTGCTGCGCGGCTGCGCGGTGCTCGTGGTGAGCACGCTGGTGGTCACCGTGCTGCTGCTGAAGTCGACCGGGCGCTTCGACGAGAAGGTCGAGGTGATCGCGGTACTGGAGCAGCTGGGCGACGGTCTGCCCACGCGCTCGGATGTGAAGTTCCGCGGGATGCTGGTCGGGATCGTCGACGGGGTGACCCCGGCGAACGGCGGCACCACCAATCGCGTCAGACTGCTGCTGGACCCTGTTGCGGCCCAGGGTATTCCGCGTAACGTGACGGCACGGGTGGTGCCCAGCAACGTCTTCGCCGTCTCCTCGGTGCAGCTGGTGGACAACGGTCCCGGCCCCGCGCTGACCGCGCACACCGAGATCCCCCAGGACACCAGCCTGTCCACGGTGCAGCTACAGACCGCGCTCACCAAACTGCGCGAGATCATCGCTGCCACCGCGCGCATCGGCAGCGCCGACACGATGGGTGTGCTGGCCGCCGTGGCCGAGGCCACCGACCGGCGCGGCGACGACCTGGTCGGCGCGGGCGCCAAGCTCGACCGCATCACCAGGGAATTCGACGCCCTGCTCACCCCCGACGGCGGCCCGCCCACCCTGACCATGCTGGCCGATTCGGTCCGCGGATTGACCGCCGCCGCACCCGAACTGCTCGACGCGCTGCACCAGGCCGTACTGCCGATGCGCACCTTCGCCGAACAGCGCGAGCAGCTGACCGGCCTGCTCAGCGCGAGCGGCACCACCCTCGGCACGGTGGGCGCGACCCTGGACCGCCGCACCGACCAGCTCACCGGGATCGTGCACGAGATGGGCCCGGTGCTGGACGTATTCGCGGCAGGCTCACCGTCGTTCACCCAGGTCGTGCTGAGCATCCGCAAGCTCTCGGACCTGTGGTTCGCGGAGTTCTGGAACGCCGACAGCCCGCGTGGCCGTGGCAAATTCCAGTTCCGGCTCACCCCGCACACCCCCTACACTCGCGCCGACTGCCCCCGCTACGGCGAGCTGGCCGGCCCGAGCTGCGCGACGGCACCGACCTCGATACCGGTGGAGGAGCTGCCCCAGACCATGGACCCGCGGTCCTATCCGACCGCGCCCGAGCTGGCCGGCGACCTTCCGCAGGAGATCAAGACCTTGATCGAACAGGCACTGGGCGGCACCCACAACGGCGCCGAGGCGCTGCTGGCCCCGCTTGCTGGCCGACGGTCCGCTGCCGATGGGAGTCCCGCGATGAGTTACCGCAAATCGCTCATCGGAGTGAGCCTGTTCGTCACGGTCGCCATGGCGCTGATCTGGATCACCTATGTGACCCTCGACCGTGGCATCAACGGCGACACCAAGTCGTACTCCGCGGTGTTCGCCGATGTCAGCGGCCTGCGCGTCGGTGACGACGTGCGGATGGCCGGGGTCAGGGTCGGGCGGGTCGACGGCATCGAACTCGCCGGTGTGCAGGCCCGCGTGCGATTCCGGGTGGCCGAGGACCAGGTGCTCTACGGCAACACCAAGGCCTCGATCACCTACCAGAACGTCATCGGCCAGCGCTATCTCGGTCTCGCCCTCGCCGAGTTCGGTGACGCCGCGCCGCTGGCCGCGGGCGCGGAGATCCCGCTGGAACACACCGAACCGTCCTTCGACATCTCCGGACTGCTCAACGGTTTCGAGCCGTTGTTCGGCGGACTCGACCCCGCGCAGGTCGACAATGTCACCGGTGCGCTGATCAAAGCCCTGCAAGGCGATCAGACCTCGCTGGTACTGCTGGTCGAACAGGTGTCCTCGCTGGCACAGTCGCTGGCCGGCCCCGACCAGGTGCTCGGCGCGGTGATCACCAATCTGAGTCAGGTGGTCGGTGATCTGGCGCGGCGCAGCGGTGAGGTGAGCGGGCTGATCAGCCAGTCGCGCGCGATCATCGGCGGCCTGGCCGAGCACCGCGACGAACTGCTCGACACGCTGGATTCCGCCTCGCTGGTCACCGGCCGGATGGCGGGCCTGCTCGACGCCATGGAACCGGACCTGAACGCGATGCTCTACCGCGAGCCCGGCTTCACCCGGCATTTCGCGGAGAACAAGGAGAACTTCGCCTATCTCGGCTTCAATCTGCCCGCGCTGATGAAGGGCCTGGCCCGGGTCAGTCAGGAGGGCGCGTACCTGAGCACCTACCTGTGCAACTTCAACATCACCCTGCTGCCCTCGCTCGAGGCCCTGGTACCGACGGTGGTCGGTCTCGCCACGCCGAGCGGGCAACCCGAGTATTCACCGATCTGCAGGTGAGGCGACGATGAAAGAGACTGTCCGACAATGGATCCGGTTGGCCCGGCGGCCGATCGAAGAGCATCGCAAGGCGGTGCTCGGGCTGTGCGCGGTCGTGGTGCTGGTCGCGGTGACCGCCGGTGCGGTCGGGGTGCACGCGCTCGGCGTCGGCACCACCCGCTACCAGGCGGAGTTCGCCCAGGCCGCGGGGATCAGCAGCGGTGACGCGGTGACCCTCGCCGGCGTCTCGGTCGGCGCCGTGGGCAGCACCCGGCTGGCCGGTGACCGGGTGATCGTCGAACTCGACATCGATTCCTCGGTACCGCTGGGCGCGGGCACCGGGGCGGCGATCAAACTCACCACCCTGCTCGGCGCCCGCTATGTGGAACTGCGGCCCGCGGGGGAGGGGACGCTGCCGGATCGGCGGATCACCCTGGAACACACCGAGGTTCCCTACGATCTGCAGACCGCGCTCGACAACGCCACCGTCACCTTCGACCAGATCGACGCCGCCCGGATCGGCGACTCGCTGACCGCCCTGGCCGGGCAACTCGACGGCGTGCCGTCGGTACTACCGGCCATGCTGGCCAACCTGCGCACCCTGGCCGCCGTCGTCGGCGATCGGCGCGGGGAGATGAGCGCCCTGCTGACCAGCACCGCCGAACTGACCGGCGTGCTCGACCGCCAGCAGGCCGACCTGGCCGCGATCATGGTCCAGGGCCGCGACCTGCTCACCGAGATCGTGACCCGCCGCGACGCCGTGGTCGGGCTGATGAACGCCACCCGCGACCTCGCCGATCAGGTACGCAGGCTCGTCGTCGAGGACCGCCCCGCCGTGGACGGCCTGCTGGCCGGGCTCGACGGCCTGCTCGGCAGTCTCGCCCGCAACGACGAACTGCTGCGCAACACCCTCGAGATCCTGCCCATCCCGATCCGCAACTTCGCCAACGCCTCCGGCACCGGCAACGAGGTCGACTTCACCGCCCCGGCCGGACCGCTCATCGATTCGTGGATGTGCGCGCTGGGCGGGCGCGCCGAGATGGTGAATCTGCCCCCCTACTTCGAGGACTGCCGATGAGAGCCGGACGTGCACTGCTGGGCGCCGCTGTCGTGCTGCTGGTCGGCGCGGCCGCCGGATTCGCCGACAGCCCGATTGGCGGCGACCGCCGGACCACGGTGACCGCGCTGTTCGACAATGCCGCCGGTCTCTATGTGGGCAATGCGGTGGCGGTGCTGGGCATGTCGGTGGGCGAGGTCACCGCCGTGCGGCCGCGCGGGTCGCATGTGGAGGTCACCCTGGCGGTCGACCCCGAGGTCGAGATCCCCGCCGAGGTGCGGGCGGTGACGCTGTCGACCTCGGTCCTCACCGACCGCCACGTCGAACTCACCCCGGTCTACCGGGGCGGACCCACCCTCGCCGACGGCGCGCACCTGGGCCTGGACCGCACCCGCACTCCGATGGAGTTCGATCGGCTGCTCGGTGCCGCCGACCGGATGGCCGGTGAGCTCGAGGGCGAGGCACCCGGTGACGGGCCGGTCGCGCGGTTGCTCAGCGCGTCCGCGGCGATCGCCACCGGCAGCGGTCCGCAGCTGCGCGACACCCTCGATCAGCTCGCGGCGGCGGTGAAGCTCGGCGAGGACGGCGGCGAAGCCACCCGCGAGACCCTCACCCAGCTGGTCGACCAGCTCGCCGCGCTGGTCGCCGCCGCCGCGGCCAACGAGCAGACCATCCACGAATTCGGCTCCGCCACCGGACAACTCGGCGATGTGGTGGCCGATCTCGGGATCGGCACCGGCGGCACCGGCGCCCAGCTGGTCGAGATCCTGCGCCAGACCGACACCCTGCTCGCCGAGAACGCAGGCGTGCTGCAGACCACGGTGGCCAATACCGCCACGGTGACCAAGGCGCTGGCCGACTATCGCGCCCAGCTCGCCGAGTTCATCGATGTGACACCGCTGCTGCTCAACAACGCCTACCGGGCCGTCGATTTCGAGTACCGGGGCGTGCGGGTGCACGCCCTGCTGGACAAGGTCTTCTTCGACGGTCAGCTGGTCAAGGAGGTCTGCAATATTCTCGGGCTGCGCCAATTGGGTTGCGCCACCGGGACTTTGCAGGACTTCGGCCCCGACTTCGGGATCACCGACATGCTCGAGGCGATGGCGGGGATGCCCCGATGAGGCCCCCGCACGGCTCCCGGCTCGCGGCCCTCGCGCTGGCGGCCCTGTGTTCGGGCACCGGCTGTGCCGTCGGGCTCGGCGATCTGCCGCTGCCCGCACCCGGCGGTGGCAGCGAGAACTACACCGTCCGAGCCGATTTCGCGAACGCGCTGAACCTGCCCGCGAAGGCGAAGGTCCGCCTCGCCGGCGCCGACGTCGGTGAGGTGACCGAGATGGCGGTGCGCGACTACACCGCCGTGGTGACCCTGAGCATCCGGCCCGATGTCCGGCTGCCGCTGGGCACCACCGCCGAACTGCGGACCGCCACCCCACTCGGGGATGTGTTCGTGTCCCTGACCGCACCCGCGGACGCCACGGCGGCCACCCCGGCACTGGCCGACGGTGACCGCATCGCCCGCGAACACACCTCCGCCGCGGCCACCGTCGAGGAACTGCTCACCACCGCCTCGCTGCTGGTGAACGGCGGCGCCATCCGCAATCTCACCACGATCATCAACGGGCTCGGGCGCGCCGTCGGCGATCGCGGCGACCGGATGGCCGAACTGATCGCGCAATCGACCAGCGTCGTCCAGGCGCTGGCGGCCCGCTCCGACGACATCCGCGCCACCCTCGGCGAAGTCGACCGGCTCGCACTCACCCTGCACGAACAGGCAGGCACCATCGACGACGTCCTCACTTCGGCCGGGCCCGCGCTGACCACCCTGCGCGACAATTCCGCGCAAGCGCTCTCGTTGGTCGGCGAGGTCGGCAGGCTCTCGCGTCAGCTCGCGAAGTTCCCCGGCCTCGACGGCACCGAGACCACCGGCATGATCGCCGACATCAACCGCATCGCCGAGCAGCTCAACGCCGCCGCGACCCACCCGGAAGCCAGTGTGGCGGCGATGAATTCGATGCTGGGCCCGGTCATCGCGGTCACCACCAGCACCGCGGCCAGCACCGACGCCGACTTCCAGGACCTGGCACTGGGCGTGCTGCCCGATGTCAACCATCCCGGCGACCCGGAGAGCAGGCTGCCCGACGCGCGGGACTGGACGAACTTCGTCGGCACCCTCACCTACACCCTGCTGCGGTTGCAGGGCAAGATCACCGGAGCCGGGCGATGAGCGCGGGCGTGCGGGAGACCGCGGCGCGCGGCCTGGTCGACGTGGTGCGGGCGGTGCGCGCCCGGCGCGCGGCGGCCTCGGCGCTGTCGCTGGTGGTGATCCTGATCCTCGGCATCGGCTACCTGGCCTTCGGTGCGCTGGGGGTCAACCCCGCCGCCGCGACCTACCGGGTCCGGGTCCACCTCGCCGATTCCGGTGGCCTGCTGGCCGGTCGCACCGTCGCGTTGCGGGGGGTGCCGATCGGCACCGTGGAGTCGGTCTCCCTCACCGAGCGCGGCCTGGTCGCGGTCGCGGTGATCGACGCGGGAACCGCGGTGCCCGCCGACGGCGAGGTCCGGGTGGCGAGTCTGTCGCTGGCCGGTGAGCAGTACCTGGACTTCCGGCCCACCCGCGACGACGGCCCCTTCCTGGCCGACGGCGCCGAGGTGGCCGTGGAGAACACCAGCACGCCGACCCCGCTGTGGCAGACCCTCGCGCAGCTGGATTCGACACTGGCCCAAGTGGATCCGGCCCAGCTGGCGGCCATTGTCGACGAGTTCGGGGTCGGGCCGCAGGGCGCGCGGAAACTGGCCGACCTGATCGACGGCGGCGTCTTCCTGATCTCCACCCTGGACTCGGTGCTGCCCCAGACCGTCGGCCTGATCCGCGACAGCAGGCAGGTACTCGGCACCATCCGCGATCTCACCCCCGGCCTCGGCGACTTCGCCGGCGATCTGAACCAGGTGCTCACCGGCGCGAGCGCGAAAGCCGGTGGCTACGTGGAACTGCTCGGCGCGGCACCGGGCACCCTGCGCGCGCTGGACGCGGTGATCGCGCAGAACGCAGGCACCGGCGGGCAGCTCATCGACAACCTCGGGGTGGTCGCCGAGGTCACCGGTGCCCGGGTACCCGCACTCCAGGAATTCTTCTTCCCGACCGAACGCGACGGGTCCACCCTCGAGGCCATCGCGGTCGCCTTCCACGACGGCGGCGTCTGG
The DNA here is from genome assembly GCF_042755165.1 of Nocardia sp. NPDC059177. Classification (NCBI taxonomy): domain Bacteria; kingdom Bacillati; phylum Actinomycetota; class Actinomycetes; order Mycobacteriales; family Nocardiaceae; genus Nocardia; species Nocardia sp. NPDC059177. Next base: position 229,389 of record NZ_JBHZBX010000005.1, read on the forward strand.
GGCCTGGTGAACCTGTATCCCCGCTACTCCTGCGACTACGACCTGCCCCGCCGGTCACCGTCGCTGCCCGATTTCCCCGAGCCGTATGTGTACACCTACTGCCCGAACACCGACCCCTCGGTGCTGATCCGTGGCGCTGCCAACGCGCCACGCCCGACCGGCACCGTCGTCCCGGGTGCGCCGCCGCCGGGGGAGAGCCCCACCCGGCAGACCACGTCGACACCGATCGGGCCGCTGTCGATCCCGCTCACCTTCGCCGGCCCGCCGCTGCCCGATCCACCCCCGGCACCGGTGCGATGACCGGACCAGACCACAGCCCCAGCCCGATCCCTACCGCGAGGAACGACACCATGAGTGACACCGACACAGTAGTAATCGACCGCAAGACCGAAGAAGCTACCGATGACGAGCCGAAAGAGATCGCGGCGCAAGAGGTTTCGCTGTCGAAAGCCGACGACACCGCACCGGCCGAACGCCCGGCGCGGCTGGCGGGCCTGCGGCGCCGGTTGCGGGTCGGCCGCCGGGCACTGCTGCCCGTGCTCGGCCTCGTCACGGTGCTCTCCCTCGCCGCCGCCGCGATCCTGGGCTGGCAACTGCGTCAGGAGCGCGCGCTGGACGCCGCCGCCGACGCCGCACTGCAGGCCGCCCGCGCCTACGGGGTGACCCTGACCAGCGTCGACTCCAGCCGCCTCGACAGCGATTTCGCCGCCGTGCTCGACGGCTCGACCGGTGAGTTCCGCGACATGTACACCCGCTCCAGCGGCCAGCTGCGCGAACTGCTGCAGGAGAACAAGGCCACCGGCAAAGGCACCGTGCTCGAGGCCGCGGTGAAATCGGCGACCGAGACCGAGGTCGAGGTGCTGCTGTTCATCGACCAGACCGTCACCAACGCCGCCTCCACCGATCCCCGTGTCGATCGCAGCCGGGTCCTGATGACCATGCAGCTCGTCGACGGACGCTGGCTCGCGAGCCGGGTCTATCTGCCCTGATCCAACGATGTTTCCCGAGGAGTATCCGCATGACTGATTTCGACACCGTCGACTACTTCACTGATCCGGCCCTGGTGCCCGATCCGCACCCGTACTTCGACCATCTGCGCGCCAAGTGCCCGGTGACCCAGGAATCGCAGTACGGGGTGTACGCGGTGACCGGTTACGCCGAGTCGGTGGAGGTGCTGCGCGACGCGAGCCTGTTCTCCTCGGCGATCTCGGTCGGTGGCCCGTTCCCGCCGCTGCCCTTCGCCATCGAGGGCGACGACATCAGCGAGCTGCTCGAACAGCACCGCTCACAGCTGCCGATGTACGAGCACATGGTCACCATGGACCCGCCGCAGCACACCTACGCGCGCTCGCTGCTCAACCGGCTGCTCACTCCGGCCCGGCTCAAGGAGAACGAGGAGTTCATGTGGCGGCTGGCCGACCGCCAGCTCGACGAGTTCCTCGCCGCGGGCAAGTCGGAGTTCCTGGTCGACTACGCCAAACCGTTCTCGCTGCTGGTGGTCGCCGACATGCTCGGGGTGCCCGAAGAGGACCACGAGCAGTTCCGGATCGTGCTCGGCGCCGAACGCCCCGGTGCCCGGGTGGGCGCGCTGGACAACGAGATCGTCGCCTCCAATCCGCTGGAATGGCTCGACGAGAAGTTCGTCGGCTACATCTCCGACCGGCGCGAGAACCCCCGCGACGACGTGCTGACCTCGCTCGCGCTGGCGAAATACCCCGACGGTTCCACCCCCGAAGTGATCGACGTGGTCCGCTCGGCCACCTTCCTCTTCGGCGCGGGCCAGGAGACCACCGCCAAACTGCTCAGCGCCGCCATGCGGATCCTCGGCGATCATCCCGAGGTGCAGCAGGCGCTGCGCGCGGATCGCAGCCTGATCCCCGCGTTCATCGAGGAGACCCTGCGGCTTGACGCGCCGGTGAAGTCCGGTTTCCGGCTCGCCAAGCGTGCCACCACCGTCGGCGACGTCGACATCCCGGTCGGTTCGACGGTGATGGTCTGCCCCGGTGCGGCCAACCGCGACCCGCGCCGCTTCGAGAACCCGCACGAATTCCAGCTGGGCCGCCCGAACTTCCGTGAGCACATGGCCTTCGGGCGTGGCGTGCACTCCTGCCCCGGTGCCCCGCTGGCGCGGGTCGAGGGCCGGGTGTCGATCGAGCGGATCCTGGACCGGATGCTCGACATCCGCATCGACGAGGACCAGCACGGTCCCGCCGGTGACCGGAACTACCGCTACGAGCCGACGTTCATCCTGCGCGGCCTGTCCGACCTGCACATCACCTTCACCCCCAATCCCTGAGAGAAAGAGGTTCACGATGACCGGACGAGTAGACGGCAAAGTCGCCTTCATCACCGGCGCGGCGCGCGGCCAGGGCCGCAGCCACGCGGTGCGGCTGGCGCAGGAGGGCGCCGACATCATCGCCATCGATGTCTGCAAACAGCTCGACAACGTGCCCTTCCCCATGTCCACGCCCGAGGACCTGGCCGAGACCGCGGAGCTGGTGAAGGCGGAAGGCAGACGGGTGGTCACCGCCGAGGTCGACGTCCGCGACTACGGCGCGCTCAAAGCGGCGGTCGACAGCGGTGTCGAACAGCTGGGCAAGCTCGACATCATCGTCGCCAACGCCGGCATCGGCAACGAGGGCGGCGCGCTGGCCGACCTCGACGAGACGCTGTGGGACGACATGATCGCGGTCAACCTCGGCGGCGTCTGGAAGACCGTGAAAGCCGGTGTGCCGCACCTGGTCGCGGCCGGCGGCGGCGCGGTCGTGCTGACCGGTTCGGTGGGCGGGCTCAAGGCCTACCCGAATGTCGGGCACTACGTGGCCGCCAAGCACGGTGTCGTCGGGTTGATGCGCACCTTCGCCGTGGAGCACGGGCACCAGTCGATCCGCGTCAACTCGGTGCACCCCACCCACGTCAGTACCTCCATGCTGCTCAACGAGGGCACCTACAAGCTGTTCCGCCCCGACCTGGAGAGCCCGGGCCCGGATGATCTGAAGCCGATCTGCCAGATGTTCCACACCCTGCCCACGCCGTGGGTCGACCCGGTGGACGTCAGCAACGCGGTGCTGTATCTGGTCTCCGACGAGGCGCGGTTCATCACCGGTGTCTCGCTGCCGGTCGACGCCGGCAGCATGCTGAAGTAGCGGAGTCCGGCGATGCTGTTCGAGTTCGACTCCGAGCAGCGGCTGCTGCGCGAGATCGTGCGTGAGGTCGCTGCCAAGGAGTGCCCGCCGTCGCTGATCAGGGACATCGCGGACAAGGGCGCCGATCCTGCCGCGCTGTGGCAGACCTATGTCGGTCTCGGCTGGACCGAACTCGGCGAGCCCGCTGCCGCGGTCGAACTGGGCATCGTCTGCGAGGAACTGGGCCGGGCCACCGACCCGACCCCGTTCCTCGCGACGATGACCCAGTTCGCGCCGCTGGCACCGGGCGCGGTCGGCCTGGACCGGCCGGGGGCGGCGGTGTACAGCGGGGTCACCGCCGCCCGCGACGGTGCGGGCTGGCGGCTGTCCGGCACGGCGCAGCAGGTGCTCGACGGTGACCGGGCCGAGCAGCTCGCGGTGGTCACCGCCGCCGGGGTGTTCGTGGTCGGCGCCGAATCGGTGATCGCGCGCCGCACACCGGTTTTCGACCCGGTGCTGCATCTGGCCGAGGTCGGCTTCGACGGGGTCGCGGTGGGGCGCGGCGACCGGGCCGACGTCGACGTCGAGCGGGCCGGGCAGGTCGCGCTCACCGGTCTGGCGCTGACCACGGTCGGCGCCTGCCGCCGGATCCTGGACCTGGCACTCGACCACGTCCGGGGCCGGACCCAGTTCGGGGTGCCGATCGGATCGTTCCAGGCGGTGCAGCACAAGGCCGCCGACATGCACGTCGCGATCGAACGGGCCAGGGCGCTCGGCTTCTTCGCGGCGCTGTGCCTGGCCGCCGACGATCCACGCAGGCGGCTGGCGGCCTCGATGGCCAAAGCCGCCGCGGGCGAATGCCAGTCGCTGGTGTTCCGCCACGGCGTGCAGCTCTTCGGCGCCATGGGCTTCACCTGGGAGAACGACCTGCAGTTCGCGCTCAAACGCGCGAAAGCGGGCGAACTACTGCTCGGTGGCGCCGCCGAGCACCGGGCACTCGTGACGGAGGAATACCGTGCAACTCAGCTTTGACGCCGATGTCGAGGACTTCCGCGCGGAGTTCGTCGCCTTCCTCGCCGCGCACCTGCCCGGCGAGGAGGAGGCGGCGCAGCGCTCGGAATCCAGTGCGCACGTGCCGGAATGGGCGCGCCGCTGGCAGCGGTTGCTGTTCGACAACGGGTGGCTGCTGCCGGGCAACACCCCGGAGTTCGGTGGCCGCAATGCCTCGGTGCTGCAGCAGTACGTCTTCCACGAGGAACTGTCCAAGCGGCGGATCTACCACAGTTTCAACCCGCAGGGCGTCGGCATCATCGCCGCCTCGCTGCTGTCCTTCGGCACCGCCGAACAGCAACAACGGTGGGCGATCCCGATCCTGCGGGCCGAGATCACCGCCGCGCTGGGCATGAGCGAACCGGGCGCCGGCTCGGATCTGGCCGGGCTGCGGACCAGGGCGGTGCGCGACGGTGACCACTATGTGGTCGACGGGCAGAAGGTCTGGACCTCCGGCGCCCACCACGCCGATGTGCTGCTCACCTTCGTGCGCACCGACCCGGACGCCCCCAAACACAAGGGGATCAGCGTGCTGCTGATCCCGACCGACACCCCTGGTGTCACCCGGCGGCCGTTCCCGTCGGCGTGCGCGCCCGACGACCTGGACTTCAACGAAGTCTATTTCGACAGTGTGCGGGTGCCGGTGGCCCACCGGGTCGGACCCGAGAACGAGGGCTGGTCGGTGGCCAACGGCTCGCTCGGGCACGAACGCACCCTGCTGTGGCTCGGCTTCGCCGATCGCCTCCAGGACCTGCTGGGCGACTTCCGGCCACGCACCGAACTCGACCGCGACGCCTACGCGCGGCTGGTGATGGACAGCTACGCGCTGCGGCTGCTCGGGTCGGCCGCGCTGGCCAGGGAATCGCGCGGCGAACAGGACGTGCCCGCGCTTTCGGTGCTCAAGGTGCTGGGGTCCGAGGCGGTGCAGGCGGCGGCGGAACGGGCGCTCGACGCCGTCGGTGTCGACGGGCTGGCGCATCCGGCGGTCACGTCACCACCGAACCCGCTGAATCTGGAGAACTTCTCCGGCGGCTGGTTCGAACGCTATCTGCGCAGTTTCTCCGGCACCATCGCCGGCGGGACCTCCGAGATCCAGCGCAACATCATCGCCCAGCGGGTCCTCGGCCTGCCACGGGCGTGACCGGTCCGGGGCGCGCGAGCCGCGCGCCCCGGCACGGTCAGTGCCGCGGCCGTCCGGCGGTCTCGTCGAGTGCGACACCGAAGGTGTTGAACGCCATGGCCAAGGTCGTGTAGCAGCCGACGGTGAAGACCAGGTCCATGCGCTGGCGGTCGTCGAGGCGGGCGCCCAGCGCGTCCCACGTCTCGTCGGTGAGTCCGGACTTCTCGTCCAGTTCGTCGACGGCGGCGAGCACCAGGCGATCGAACTCGTCGGGCGCGCTGCCCACCCGGCGGGCCGCATCGATCTCCGCCTCGGAAAGACCGGCGTCCCTGCCCATTTCGGCATGATGCTGCCATTCGTAGGCGCAGTCGCGGCGATGTGCCACGCGCAGCACGACCAGCTCACGCAGCCGTGGTTCGAGGGTCGAGCCGAACAGCAGGTGCGTGTTGAAACCCAGGAAGGCGCGGGTCAGCCGGGGGTGATTGACCAGGACCGACAGCGCGTTGCCCGCCTGCGCCGGGTTGCGCCGCTCCTTGGGCAGCATCCGCGACAGTGCCGCGTCGACCTCGTCGTCCCACCGGTCCTCGGGAAGCGGGGGCAGGGCCATGTCGGCCTCCTCTCCGGCGCGGGCGAGACCGCACGCCGTTTGGCGGTTCAGTTCTTCTCAGAAGAGAATATACTTCTCCAATGACTGCACAGGACTTTCGCGGCGCCGCGACCCGATCGGCACCGCGGCGGCGGGCCGAGATCCGCCGGCACCATCTGCGCTATCGCCTCGCCGTGGTCGCCGGCACCTCCGCCGACGTGGTGCGGCACGCGGGCGGCTGGCTGTGCGACCGCACCATGGCCGGCTGGGAGGTCACCGTGGTACTGGCCGACACCCGTGGCGCCGAGGCGGTGGAGATCCTCGGCGCGAGCGTGCTGGACCTGGACACCTCCCTCGCCGCGGCGGTACACGATCCGTGGCCGCACGCGCTGGCCGTCGCCGCCGACCTGGTCGCCACGGACGCGCGGGTCAGGGCCGGCCTGCTCGACTGCCTGGACCACGGCCGGGCTGAAGTCGTGCTGTGGGGTGACACGGTCCCGGCGAGTCTGGACGCCCGGCTCGACACGGTGCAGCACCGGATCAGCATGGCGGCGCGGACTTTCAAGGACTGCGCGCTCGCTGCGGCGGGGCTGCCCGAGGTCGACGGTGGGGCGAGTGAGCGGTTCCGCTGTGGCGAGCTGCTGGTCACCGGCGCCTGGGGGACGACGGATCTCGCGGCCCTGTGAATATGCTATTCTCCGGCTAAGAGAATGCAATTTTCGCACCATGGTGAAGACGCGCATCGGCATGCCGTCGAGCGGTGCGGGTGGAGAGGGTGCGATATGAGCATTTCGCTGCTGCTGGACATGGCCACGTCGAGCGACCCCGATCGCTGTGCGGTGGCCTGTGACGAAACCCAGTGGACCGCAGGCGAATTGAGCCGCCTGGTCGGCGGCGGCGCCGCGGTGCTGACCGGCTCGGGTGCCCGCAGCCTCGCCTATGTGGGCACCGGCGGGCATCTGCTGCCGCTGCTGCTCTTCGCCGCCGCCGGCGCGGCGGTGCCGTTCACACCGCTGAACTACCGGCTCGGCGCGGACGCGCTCGGCGCGCTCATCGCCCGGCTGGACGCGCCGCTGATCGTGTGTGACGAGGAGTACCACGACATCGTCGCCCGCGAGGCGACCGGTGGCACCGTGCTGTCCTCGGCGCGATTCCTGGCCGAGGCGGCCGCCGCCGAGCCCGCCACCGTGGACGCCGATCCCGACCAGGTGGCGGTCGTGCTGTTCACCTCGGGAACCACCTCGACGCCCAAAGCGGTCGAGCTGACCCACAACAACCTGTTCAGTTACATCACCGGCACCATCGACTTCGCCTCCGCCGCACCGGAAGACGCCGCGCTGGTGTGTGTGCCGCCCTATCACGTCGCTGGCATCGGCGCCGCCATGTCGCACCTGTACGCCGGCCGAAAAGTGGTTTACCTGCGTGCCTTCGACGCCGCCGACTGGATCGCCGCGGTCGACCGGGAGTCGGTGACCGCGGCCACCGTCGTACCGACCATGCTCGCGCGCATCGTCACCGAACTCGAACGCACCGGCGCGACGCTGCCCTCACTGCGCACGCTCGCCTACGGCGGCTCCAAGGTCGCCCTGCCGCTGCTGCGCACCGCGTTGCGGCTGCTGCCCGAGGTCGGCTTCGTCAATGCCTACGGCCTGACCGAGACCAGTTCCACCATCGCGGTGCTCGGGCCCGAGGACCATCGCGCGGCGCTGGCCGGCGACGACCCGGCGCTGGCCCGCAGGCTGGGCTCGGTCGGCACCGCCGTCCCCGGCATCGAACTGCAGATCCGCGACGGGAACGGCACCGTGCTGCCCGCCGGAGTGACCGGTGAGCTCTATGTGCGCGGGGCACAGGTGTCGGGCCGCTACACCGGCATCGGCTCGGTGCTCGACGCCAACGGCTGGTTCCCGACCAAGGATGTCGCCGCGCTCGACAGCGACGGATTCCTCTACATCGGTGGACGATCCGACGACACCATCATCCGCGGCGGCGAGAACATCGCCCCCGCCGAGATCGAGGACGTACTGGTCGAACATCCCCAGGTCCGCGAAGTCGCGGTGATCGGCGTCGAGGACGTGCAGTGGGGCCAGATCATCGTGGCGGTCGTCGTGCCCGGCGGCGCGGGGACCCCGGACCCGGAGGAACTGCGCGGTTTCGCCCGCGCCGGCCTGCGCGGCTCGCGCACGCCCGACCGGGTCGTCTTCCGCGACTCGCTGCCTGCCACCCCGACCGGCAAGATCCTGCGCCGGGATCTGGTCGCCGAGTACAGCGCCCAGTGACCGGTGCCGCCCGGGCCGGTCGTGGCCCGGGCGCCGTGGGGCCTCAGGACCGGTGCCGGAACATCGCTTCCTGGGCGTAGGAGGCCACCAGCAGTCCGTCCTCGGTGAGCACGTCGCCGCGGCCGAAGATGCGGCCACCGGCCAGGATCGGGCTGTGCTGGCGCAGGACCTGCCAGACATCGCTGCGCACGGGCCGATGGAACCACAGGGTGTGGGTGGTGACCGCGGACAGGAAATCGGTGCCGTTGCCGGTGTGGCTGATCCCCGACTCGGCGCGCAGGGCGGTGCCGATCAGGGTCAGGTCGGTGGCGTAGGCGGTGAGGGCCGCGCCCAGCTCCGGCTCGACCGGGGGAGTACGCATCCACAGTGTGTAGTCCGGTGCGGCGACCTCGGTGCTGTCGAGATCGTCGGCCGCGCGCGCTTCCCAGGGCAGCAGCGACATCTCCACCCGGTGCTCCGGGCCGAGCAGCGGCCCGACCTCGGGCAGACTCTGCCGCTGCGTGCCCTCCTCGGGAACGTGCAGGGACGCGACGGCGGACGCGATCACCTGCTCGCCCTGGTGCGCGACGATCGAGGCGGTGGCGAAGGAACGGCCCTCGTGCAGGGTGTGCACGTGATACCGGATCGGGGTGTCGGAACGCCCTTCTCGCGGGAACGCGGTATGCAGCGACTTCACCGCCTTGTCCGGGAAGGCGAGCTGGGCCGCCACCATCAGCTGGCCGAGCACCTGGCCGCCGAAGACCCGGTGATACGGCAGGGTCTGATTCCCGCCTTCCAGGGCGATGGTGTCGATGCCGACCACCGGTTTCAGATCGAGGCAGGCGAGCAGGTCGTTCCACATGTCAGGCATCGGCCCAGTGTAATTGAAATTCTGCCCTTGGAGAATGTGATTCTCAGTCGGTCGGCGCGGTGATGCCGCGCGCGCAGAAGGTCCAGATCTCCTCGGCGGTGAGTGGTCGTCCTTCGCCCACCGAGGCGCCCGGCGTCATGGCCATGTGCATCGTCATCGCGGCCATCCGGCGCGGGTGCAGGTCGCCGCGCAGGCAGGCGGCCTCGCCCGCCTCGGTCATCAACTCGGCGAACATGGTGAACAGCTCGGCGTGCGCCGAGCGGACCTCGGCCGGATCGGATCTGGTGAGCTGCGGCGCGAACTCGGCGAACAGCGGCCGGTGCGCGTCCGGGTCGGGGCGGCACAGCTGGAACAGCAATACCACTGCGGTACGCAGCTTTTCGAGCGGATCGGCGCGGCTGGCTGTGGCCGCGCGGATCTGGATCGTGGTGCGGCCGACGGCGTCCTCGTAGAGGGCGAGCAGCAGCTCGTGCTTGCCGTCGAATTGCAGATAGAAACTGCGCAGCGACTGCCGCGAGCGGTCGACGACCTCCTGCACCGTGAAATCGGTGGTGCCCCGCTCGGTGATGATGGCCTGCGCGGCGTCGAGGAAGCGCTGGACCCGCTCGCCCGCGCGCTGGGTCGCGGTGCGCAGTGAGCGCTCGACGGCGCGCTGCTTCCAGGCCGGCTGCTCGCCGCGGCTGCCCTTGGCGCCGTGGGGTGGGTCCTGGCGAATCGACACGGGGGTGCCTCCGTTCACGTCTGGCGACTGCATGGAGTATCCATTACCGTATTGTAAGAATGACATTCTCGCCGGCATATCCGGGACAGCCGAGGGGGCAAGGTGACGATCACACCCGAGCAGCAGACGTCGTCGGTCGCGCGAATGCTGCGCATCTTCGATGTCGAACCCGACGGACCGGACTGTTTCACCGGCGTCAGCGACGGTGGTTCGCGCCAGGTGGTGGACGGCACCCAGCTGCTGGCCCAGGCGCTGGTCGCGACCGCGAAGACGCTGCCGGAGAAGACACTTCGCTCGGCGCACGCGGTGTTCACCCGCGCGGTCGATCCCGCCGTGCCGGTGCGCTTCGTGGTCGAGGTGACCCATCGGGGCAGAAGTACGGCCGCCACGGTGGTCTCGGTCGAGCAGGCGGGCAGGCGATGTGCCACCGTCTCGGTGCTGGCCGATGTGCCCGCGGCCGATGTCGTGCGCCACCAGCTCTCCCGCCCCACGGTGGCGGCGCCGGCCGCCGCGCTACCCGCCGACATGCCGATGACCGGCCGGGAACTGCGCATCGTCGGAGTCGCCGATGTCAACGATCCCGACGAGGTCGGGCCGCCGGAACTGTACGCCTGGCTGCGCTACGACCCGGTGCCCGACCGCGACGAGCTGGCCAAGGCGCTGCTGGCCCATTTCACCGGGCACCTGTCGGTCTCGGCCACGCTGCGCGCGCACGCCGGGATCGGTACCGCCCAGGCGCATCACGCCCTGTCGACGGCGGTGCTGACGGTCGCGGTGTGCTTCCACGAACCGATCCGCTGGCGGGGCTGGCTACTGTATTCCCACGAGAGCATTCAGGTCGGTGCGGGCATGTCGTGCGTGCGCGGCCTGGTGCACACCGAGGACGGCAGGCTGCTCGCTTCGTTCACCCAGGAGGCGATGATTCGCGGCCTGCGCGCCGACGACACCGCTGTGCCCGCCGCGGCCCGGCTCTGAGCAGGAGGACACCGATGACCGCACACCGAGGTTTTCTCGAGCGCCCGGACTACCGGGTCGACATCCACGCCCGCCGCAATCTTGTCACCTTGACGCTCGGTGACGCGGTGCTCGCGGAATCGACCAGGACCCTGCTGGTCGACGAACAGGACCACGGCCTGGTCTTCTATCTGCCCCGCGCCGATGTCCGCGTGCCGCTGTCGCGGGCGGAGGGATTCACCAGCACCTGCCCGTTCAAGGGCGTGGCGACCTACTGGAACTTCGCCGGTGACGGTGGGGAACCGGTGGTCTGGAGCTATGAGGATCCGGCCCCGCAGGTGGCGCGACTGCAAGGCCATGTGGCGTTCTATCAGGATCGGGTGACGCTGCGGGTCGGCGTCGCGACCCCGGCGGTGAGCGGCCGCTGAGCGCTGGGGGAATCGGTTCCGGCCGGCTCGCGGACCGGCACGTGCGGGCGGGGCTGTCCGTGCCAGCCGCACGGCAGTCCGCAGGTCGGCAGCAGTGTCGTGGCGACGCGGCCGTCCCCGAGGACGACGACGGTCTCGGTGGCCTCGGCGGGGTAGTCGCACGCCGGGCACCGTTCGAAGAAGTCGAGCGCCTGGCGCACCAGCACGCGCGCGCGTGGCTTGGCCGCCTCGGCGGCGGCAGGTGTCGGGCGACGGTGGCTGCGGGGTGGGCCCGGCCGTCCGGTGACATCGCGGGGATCGATTCGAGTGCGCATGATCGTTCCGTATCTGTCGATCGCGTGAGAATGGCATTTCCACTATATCCACGAAGTGGCTTGGTGTGCCAGGTATCCCGATCGAGAAGCTTTGCTATAGCTGCGAGAATGACGTTATCGTCTGATCCATGGAACGATCTGTGGAAGTCGATCGATGGGAACCCGCCGGGCCCGTGTGGCTGTTCTGCCCGGCCGACCGGCCCGAACGGTTCGCCAAGGCCGCCGCCAGTGCCGACGTGGTGATCCTGGACCTCGAGGACGGTGTCGGCGCGGACGCGAAAGCCGTGGCACGCGAGGCGATCCGGGACAGCCGCCTCGATCCGGCGCGCACGGTCATCCGGATCAATCCGCTGGATTGCCCTGAGGTCGACCACGACCTGCGGCTGCTCGCGCAATCGCCGTACCGCGTGCTTATGCTCCCGAAAGCCGAAACCGGCGCGCTGCCTGCGGTTCTGGACGGCTACGACATCATCGCGCTGGTCGAGACGCCGGCGGGTCTGCGGCGGGTGGACGAGATCGCCGCGGCGCCGCGCGTGGTCGCGGTGATGTGGGGTGCCGAGGACCTGGTCGCCGCCCTGGGTGGCAGCTCGTCACGGCACACCGACGGCAGCTACCGTGATGTCGCCCGCCAGCTGCGCGCGACGACGCTGGTGGCGGCCAAGGCTCAGGGCAAGCTCGCCGTCGACGGCGTCTACCTCGATATCCCCGATCTCGCCGGGCTGGCCGCCGAAGCCGAGGACGCCGTCGCCTCCGGCTACGACATCAAGGTCGCACTGCATCCCACGCAGGTCCCCATCATCGCCGACGCCTTCCGCCCCGAACCGGACGAACTGGCCTGGGCGCGGCGCGTGCTGACCGCCGCCGAGCATTCCCGGGGTGTCTTCGCCGTCGACGGCCGGATGGTCGACGCGCCCATCCTGAGCCACGCCCGCCGGATCGTCGCCCGGGCGGACTCGGCGCGGGTGGCCCGCTGACCGAGGCGCCCACCTCGTGCACACCCGCCGCACCCGGGTCGGCGCCACCACACCGGCCGGGTGCTCAGCCGGTGGTGGTCACCGCCGACGGCGGCAGATCGAGGCTGGTGCGGATCCCGGGCGGTGCCGTGCACAGGGCCGGGATGGTGCGGGCCGCGTGCTGGGCGGTGTGGGCGGGGGAGAGCCCGGCGCGCGACCGGTCCAGAGCGGGAGTCCGCACACTGATCTCGACCGGACCGCTGTCACCGGCCAGGCCGGCGCGCCAGCCGTTGTGTTCGAGTGGCCACGCGGGATCGAGATCGGGCACGCGATACCAGGTCGCCCGGTAGACCACCCGTGGCATTGCGGCGCGCCCACCGACCAGTGAAAGCCGGTACGCGCCGACGGTTCCGGCGGGAATCGGACCGGACGGGGTCGGCGTCGTGCGCGCGGCGACCGCGTAGTCCCCACTGACCTCGATGGTGTCGATCGAGAGCCCGAGACCGTCGGCGACCAGGCGCAGCGACGGGCCGAAACTCTGCTGGAAGCGGATCAGCGCCCGCTGATCCACGTGCCCCGGGCAGGTCGTGCCGAAGCCGGCGATATCGGGCAGCGGCGCGATCGGGTCGCTATGGGTGAGGTCGGTGTACTCCTCGATGGTCACGGTGTCGACGCGGCGCTGGACCGCGCCGATCGTGATCGGCATCAGCTCGGTCACGAAGCCCGGACTGACACCGGTGCTGTGCAGCGAGGCGCGGCCTGCCCAGCAGGCGGATTCGAGGCGGGCGCACAGGGTGCGTTCCATGCTGTCGGGATGGTGTAGATCGCTGCGGGTGGTGATCACATTGATCCCGGCCATCAGCAGCCGGCACACCGTGTCGGCGTCGAACACCCGCGGCATGTACAGCACGCAGTCCGGGGCCAGGGTCAGTACGTCCTGGGTGGTGCGCAAGGCGGTGACGTCCTCGCCGTGCGCGGCCGGGCCCGCGCCCGGATGCGGGTCGGTGCGCACGGCGAGCAGGTCCAGACCCGGGTGCTCGCCGACCGCGGCCGCGAGGTGGCGAGCGAGCCGGCCCGAGGACCACACGACAACCGTGTAGCGGCGCGGGTTCGGTCGTATCGCGGTGCGGTACAAGGTATCCGGTTCCACGGCAGTGCCTTTCGGTAGTGCGCCGCCCGCGTCAGACGGGTTCGAACGAGGAGATGCGCCACTGGGTGTCGACCCTGGTCAAGGTGACCCGCACGCTGCTCGCGGTGATCGCCGGTTCGGGTTTCTCGGCGCTGGTGGTGGTCTGATTGACGAACACCAGCACCACCGCCCGGTCCGGGCCGATCTCCGCGGCCGCCGCGCGCACGACGGCCGCGGTGGTCGACACCGACTTCTCCTTGGCCGCCGGCGCGACGACCTGCTGGGTGAACTGGCTGTAGTAGGCCAGGAAGTCGCCGGTGAGATAGGTTCTGGCGGAGGCGAAGTCCTCGTCGATCGTGTCCGGCCGGTAGGACAGCAGCGCGACGGTTCCGGTGGTGGCCGCCTCGACCGCGGCCTGCTTGGCCGAGGTGTCCACGGCACTGTCCGGGCGGTACTGCGTCGACCACAGCACCACGGCGACGCCCACCGCCACGGCCGCCAGTGCGACCAGGACGGTGACCAGCGCGTCGGCGCGGAGCACGCCGGCGGCGCCGCGGACTCCGGCAAAGAACCGGGCGCGGCGGGACGGCCGCGCGGAGGCGGGGATATCGGTGCTCATGGGACGAACTCGACCTTCGACATCTTGAGCTGATCACCCTCGCGGGTCACCGTGACGCTCAGCCGCCAGGTGCGCGGCTCCTGCTGGGCGCCCGCGGAATTGGTGACCTGCGAGGTGGCCGCGACCAGCACCACTGCCGAGTCCTCGGTCATCGACTCCACGGCCGCGGCGGTCACCCGGCCCGCGGTGGCGACCTTCGACTGTTCGATCACGGTGGTGAAATCGGTTGCCCTGCTCTCGAAGTCGCTGCGGAAAGCGCCGGTCGAGAGGTCGAGCACGCGACGGACGTCCTGGTCGGCCTGGTTGAAATCGAGGGAGGTCAGCGCGACGACGCCCTGCTCGGCCGCCGCCGCGAACTCCGCGGTCCGGTCGGCTTCGGTGCTCGTGTTCCGGTGATGCCAGGTGAGATACCCGCTGGTGCCGAGCGCGGCAATCAGCACGAGAGCTGCGGCGGTCACGAGTATCCGCCGTCGTCGTCGCCGGGGCGGGGCTTTGGGCACAGGCTCTATCGCGGATGGCTTGTCGAGCTCGGGCAGCACGTCGAGCTCGGGCAGCACGTCGAGCTTGGGCGGCATGTCGAGCTCGGATGGCTTGTCGAGCTCGGGCGGCGGCTCGGGTGTGGGCGCTGGCTCCAGCGGATCGTTGGGTGGCGATACCGCCGGGGTGCGCTCGGCGGTGGCGGCGCGGCGGCGCAGCCGGGCCGCGCGGGCCCTGGCGCGGGCCGCCTCGGCGACCGCTTCGGCGGCGATCGCCTCCTGCTCGGCCTCCAGAGCCTCGAGCTGCAGCGTGTCGGTGTCGTGCTCTTCGAGTTCCATTGTGCCGGGTCCGCTTTCGGTCGATCGGGTCAACACCTCACACCTGCTGCAGCAGTGTGGCCGACATTACCAGAATCGGTTTGAGCGAAAAGTGAATATGCTATTCTCGCTCATGAAGAACGCCGATATCGCAGGTCGGTGTGGGTAGGGAGGTCGATATGGTCACCAGCGGGACGCGGCTACGCAGTCAGGTCTGTGACACCGAGGTCATCGTGGTCCGTCCGGCGGACAGTCTCGACGACCTGCGCGCCGGTGGCGCGCCGATGGTCCCGCTGGGGACCGCCGTCGCCACCGGGCTCACCCTGGACGCCGATTTCGCCGACGGCAGTGTGCTCGGCAAGCGCTACGTCGACGAGTCCGGCGCCGAGGTCCTGGTGACCAAACCCGGTGCGGGCGCGCTGAGTATCGGCACGGTCCGGCTGGCGCTCAAGGGCGCTCAGCCGTTGCCCGCGAGCGACTGACATGTCCACCGGCGCGTTCGGGCCGGACCTCCGATGACCCCCGGGACCCCCCGCTGGGGTCGCGCGGTGGCCGCGCGGACGGCCGGACCGCTCACCGCGATCGGCGGCTTGTTCGCGATGTCGGCCGATGCCGTGCGCTACGCCTTCCGGCGGCCGTTCCAGGCGCGGGAGTTCTTCGAACAGGCCTGGTTCATCGTGCGGGTGTCGATGCTGCCGACCGTGCTGGTCGCGATCCCGTTCACCGTGCTGGTGAGTTTCACGCTCAACATCCTGCTGCGTGAGCTCGGCGCCGCCGATCTCAGCGGCGCGGGCGCGGCCTTCGGCGCGGTGACCCAGGTCGGTCCCATGGTGACGGTGCTGATCGTGGCCGGCTCCGGGGCCACCGCCATGTGCGCCGATCTCGGTTCGCGCACCATCCGCGAGGAGATCGACGCCATGCAGGTACTGGGCATCGACCCGGTCCAGCGGCTGGTCACCCCGCGCATGCTCGCCTCCGGACTGGTCGCGCTGCTGCTCAACAGCCTGGTCTGCCTGATCGGGATCCTCGGCGGCTACACCTTCTCGGTGTTCGTCCAGGACGTGAACCCCGGCGCGTTCGCCGCGGGCATCACGCTGCTGACCGGGCTCGGCGAACTGCTGATCTCCTCGGTGAAGGCGCTGCTGTTCGGCTTCGTCGCCGGGCTGGTGGCCTGCTATCGCGGGCTGATCGTGACCGGTGGCGCCAAGGCGGTGGGCAATGCCGTGAACGAGACGGTGGTCTACGCGTTCATGTCGCTGTTCGTCATCAATGTCGTCGTCACCGCGGTCGGGATCCAGCTGACCGGGCGATGAGCGAGAGGGCTCTATGACTCTGACCGCACGCTACCCACTGACCTTCCAGCGACTCCGACGCCCGTTCCTGAGCTTGGCCCGGGTCGGCGACCACGCCATCTTCTATCTGAAAGCCCTGGTGTACGCGCCGTTCGCGGCGATCCATCACCGGCGCGAGACCATCCGGCTGATCGCCGAGATCAGCATGGGCGCCGGCGCGCTCGCGGTCTTCGGCGGCACGGTCGTGATCGTCGGGTTCCTGACCCTGGCCACCGGCGGCACCCTGGCGGTGCAGGGCTACAACTCCCTCGGCGACATCGGGATCGAGGCGCTCACCGGATTCCTGGCCGCCTTCATCAATGTGCGGATCTCCGCGCCGGTGGTGGCCGGGATCGGGCTGGCCGCGACCTTCGGCGCCGGTACCACCGCGCAACTGGGCGCGATGCGCATCAACGAGGAGATCGACGCGCTGGAATCCATGGCGATCGAACCGGTCTCGTATCTGGTCGGTACCCGGATCGTGGCCGGGATGATCGCCATCACCCCGCTGTACGCGCTCGCGGTGGTGGCCTCGTTCGTGGCCAGCCGGTTCACCACGGTGTTCCTGCTCGGCCAGTCGCCCGGGCTCTACGACCACTACTTCACGACCTTCCTCAACCCCGTCGACCTGGCCTGGTCGTTCGCGCAGGCGCTGCTGATGGCGTTGACGGTGCTGCTCATCCACACCTACTTCGGTTTCCATGCCGCGGGCGGTCCGGCCGGGGTCGGGCTGGCGGTGGGCAACGCGGTGCGTACCTCGCTGATCGCGGTCGTCTCGGTGACCCTGCTGATCTCGTTGGCCGTCTACGGCGCCAACGGCAACTTCGATCTCTCGGGTTAGGGAGGGCCGATGCTTCGCACCCTGGGCCGGGTCGTCGCCGGGCTGATCGCGATCGGCTGCGGCTGCGCGGTGCTGGCGGGCAGTATCGTGCTGTTCCGCGGTGGACTCGCCGACACCGCGGCGGTGACGGTGATCGCGCAACGCGCCGGACTGGTGATGAACCCCGACGCCGATGTGAAGATGCGCGGGGTGACCGTCGGCCGGGTCACCACCATCCGGGAACGCCCCGACGGCACCGCGGCGCTGGAACTGGCGGTCGACACCGACACCCTGGCGTTGATCCCCGCCGACGTGCGCGTCGCCATCGCCTCGACCACGGTGTTCGGCGCCAAATACGTGCAGCTGAATCCGCCCGAACGCTCGGTGGCCGGGTCGCTGCGGGCCGGTCAGGTGCTCACCGCCGACCGGGTGACCGTCGAGATCAACACCGTCTTCGAGCAATTGACCACGGTGCTGGCCGCCCTCGACCCGGCGAAGCTCAACGCCACCCTCGGCGCGATCGCCACCGCCACCCGGGGCCGTGGCGCCGAGGTCGGCGCGATGCTCGGCGACCTCGAACAGTTCCTGGCCACCCTCGAACCGGCGCTGCCCGCGCTGCGCACCGACCTGTCGCTGGCACCGCCGGTGCTCGACGCCTACGCGAATTCCGCCGGCGCGCTGGTGGATACGGCGCGCAATGCCACCGCGATCAGCCGCACGCTGATCGACGAGCAACGCAATCTCGACGCCCTGCTGGTCTCGCTGATCGGCTTCGCCGACACCGGCAACCGGGTCCTGGACGCCAATGCGCCTGCGCTGGCCCAGACCCTGGAGCTGCTGGTGCCCACGACCGCGCTCACCAGCGAATACCGGGAGGCGCTGTACTGTTCGCTCGACGGTTTCGGCTGGCTGTCGGAGTCCAAGCCCGTCGACGTCCCGGGCCTCGGCCTCTCGGCGAACTTCCTGTGGGGCATCGACCCGTACAAGTATCCGGACAACCTGCCCAAGGTGGCCGCCACGGGCGGTTCACAGTGCTCGGTGCTGCCGGTCGGTTACGAGGAGAAGCCGCCGTTCGTGGTGGCCGATATCGGCGCCAACCCGTTCGCGCGCGGCAACGAGTCGCTGATCCTCAACGTGGACAACCTGTCCCAGCTGCTGTTCGGGGGTACACGATGAGCCGCCGCAATGCGCCACTGCTGAAATTCGGGATCTTCGCGGCCGTGATGGTGGTGCTGTCGGGCCTGCTGGTGGTGGTGTTCGGCCAGTACCGCGGCGGCGACACCGACTCCTACACCGCGCTGTTCACCGATGTGTCGCGATTGCGTACCGGCGACTCGGTGCGGGTGGCGGGGGTGCAGGTGGGCAGCGTGCACAGCATCGACCTGCTGCCCGACCACACCGTGCGGGTCGGCTTCGACGCCGACACCACCCTGCACCTGAGCACCGGCACCACCGCCGCGGTGCGGTACCTGAATCTCGTCGGCGACCGCTACCTGGAACTGACCGACACCGCCGGGGTACACGAGCGGCTCGGGCCCGGCGCGGAGATCCCGCGCGAACGCACCGCGAGCGCACTGGATCTCGACCTGCTGCTCGGCGGGCTGAAACCGGTGGTGCAGGGCCTCAGCGCCCAGGAGGTCAACGCGCTGACCTGGTCGCTGCTCGAGATCGTGCAGGGCAGGGAGGGCACACTGAACTCGCTGACCGCCGGGACCGCGGCATTCACCACCACGCTGGCGGAGAACGGCGCCGTGGTCGAGCAGCTCATCGACCACCTGAACACGGTGATGACCACCCTGGCCGAGGAGGGCGGCCAGTTCGCCGGCACCCTCGACCGCCTGCAGAGCCTCACCACCGAACTGGCCCGCGAACGCGAACCCATCGGTGCCGCCATCGACGCCCTGGATCGCGGCACCGCCTCGGTCGCCGACCTGCTGCTCCAAGCACGAAAACCCCTGGCAGGCACGGTGAACGAACTGGCCAGGCTGGCACCGCTGATCGACGACGACAAAGCCACCCTCGACGGCGCCCTCCAGCGCGCGCCGGAGAACTTCCGCAAACTCGTGCGCACCGGCGCCTACGGCAACTTCATCCAGTACTACATCTGCGCCATCACCGTCCGGGTGACCGACGCGAACGGCGAGGTCCTGGTGATGCCGTGGATCGAACAGACGACAGGACGGTGCAGCCCGTGAGTATGGCGCAGTATCGCGGTGCGCACCTGGCGCGGCCGGGCCTGATCGGCCTCGCCCTGGCCCTGTGCGTGATCGCCATCGGTCTGCAATCCCAGCAGTTCATCCTGCTGGCCACCACCGTGCGTTACGGCGCGGTCTTCCAGGAGGCGGGCGGGCTGAGCGAGGGCGACGAGGTGGTCCTGTCCGGGGTCACCGTCGGGCGGGTCGTCGGCGTGCGCCTCGACAACGGGGACGCACGCGTCGACTTCGCCGTCCAGGACGACATCGTGCTCGGCGCCGACACCGAGGCCAGGATCAAAACCGGCTCCCTGCTCGGCCAGCGGATACTGGAACTGACCTCGCGCGGCGCGAACACCCTGCGCCCTTATCGGGTGATCCCGGTGGAACGGACCTCCTCGCCCTATTCGCTGACCGACGCCGTGGGCGACCTGACCACCAACGTGCGCGAGATCGACACCGCCGCCCTGGATCAATCCCTGACCTTGCTCTCGCAGACCCTCGACCAGATCGCCCCCCACCTCGGCCCGGCGCTGACCGGGCTCACCGAGGTCTCCCGATCGGTCAACAGCCGTGATCAATCGTTGCGCGATCTGCTCGCCGCCACCGCCGAGGTGTCGGGCATCATCGGTGAACGCGGCAGCAAACTGAATACGATGCTGTTGGACGCGAATTCGCTACTTCAGGTACTCGCGCAACGACGGCAGGAGATCGTGGACCTGCTGGCGAACGTCTCGGCGGTGGCCGCCCAGCTCTCGGGCGTGGTGGCCGACAACGAAGCCGAACTCGCGCCCACCCTGGACCGGCTCAACTCGATCGTGGCCATGCTCGAAAAGAATCGCGACAATATCGCCGCCGCGCTACCCGGCCTGGCGAAGGTCTCGCTGACCCAGGGCGAAGCGGTCTCCGGCGGCCCGTTCTACAACGCGTTCGTGGTGAACCTGCTCGACGGTCATCTGATCCAGCCCTTCATCGATCAGGCCTTCGGTGTGCAGCCGCAGAGCCAGTTCCCGGTGCCGACTCCGGCGGCCCCCCGATGACCCGCCGAGTGCTGCTGCGCGGCGGCCTCGCCCTGGTCGTCGCCGTGGCGCTGGTCGCGGGCGGAGCGACCGCGTGGCGAGAATTGTTCGGGCCGTACATGATTCGGGCGGTGTTCACCTCCGCCACCGCGATCTACCCCGGCGACGACGTCCGGGTGTCCGGGGTGAAGGTGGGCTCGATCGTGTCGATCGAACCGCACGGCACCACCACCGAACTGGTCCTGGAAGTCGACCGCGCGGTGCCGGTCCCGGCGCAGGCCCGCGCGGTGATCATCGCGCAGAGCCTGGTCGACGCCCGCTACGTGCAGCTCACCCCCGCCTACCGCGACACCGGCCCGCGCCTGGCCGACGGTGCGACGATCCCGGTGGAACGCACCGCGGTACCGGTCGAATGGGACGAGATCAAAACCCAGCTCACCCGCCTGGCCACCGATCTCGGCCCCGGCACCGAACTGAACTCCAGCTCGCTCGGACAGTTCGTCGACAGTGCCGCGAAGGCCATGGAAGGCAATGGCGACACCCTGCGCCAGGCGCTCACCGAACTGTCCGGGATCGGGCGGATTCTCGCCGACGGCAGCGGCGACATCGTCGGGATCATCAGCAATCTCCAGCGTTTCGTCACCGCGCTGCGCGACAGCAATGTCCAGGTCGTCGAATTCCAGAACCGGCTGGCCTCGCTGACCAGCGTGCTCGACGACAGCCGTACCACCCTCGACGCCGCGCTGAACGAACTCGCGCACGCGGTCACCGAAGTACAGCGCTTCGTCCGCGACAACCGCGACCGGGCCGGTCAGCAACTACAGGGCCTGGTGAACGTCACCCAGAACCTCGTCGACCATCGCGACGACCTCGAACAGCTGCTGCACATCTTCCCGACGAGCATGGCCAACTTCTACAACATCTACAACCCGGACACCGGAACCGAAGCGGGCGTCTTCGGGCTCAACAACTTCTCCAACCCGGTGCAGCTGGTGTGCTCGGCGATCGCGTCCATCGAGAACACCACCTCGGCGGAATCGGCCCGCAAATGCCACCAGTACCTCGGCCCGATCCTGCCCCTGCTCAACAGTGCCGAGCTGAACAATCTGCCGATCCCGATCAATCCGGTGCTCAGCCCGGCCGCCCAGCCGGAGAACATCATCTACACCGAGCCCGATCTCGTGCCGCAGGCCGTCGGGGAACCGGCACCACCGACGGTAACGCTGCCGACCCTGGCCGACATTCTGTTCCCGGGAGGACCGCGATGACGCGAACCATGTACCGGCGCAAGCGGATCGGGGCGCTGGCCGCCGCGATCGCCCTGTCGCTGACCGGTTGTGGCTGGCAAGGCGTGAACTCGCTGCCGCTGCCCGGCGCGGAGGGCGGTTCCGACTCGATGAGACTGTCGATCGAGATCGCCGATGCCGGGACGCTGGTGGCGAACTCGCCGGTGCTGGTCGATGATGTGGTGGTCGGCAGCGTGCGGCGGATCCGGCTGGCCGGCTGGCACGCCGTGGTCGATGTCGACATCCGGCCCGAGACCACCGTGCCGGGCAATGTGGTCGCCACCATCGGCCAGACCAGCCTGCTCGGCTCCAGCCACCTGGCCCTCAACCTGCCCGACGGCGCCACGCCCGCCGGGGCACTGGCTCCCGGCAGCACGATCGGACTGAACCGGGCCTCGACCTATCCCTCGACCGAGCAGACCCTGGCCTCGCTGTCGGTGGTGCTCAACGGTGGTGGGCTCGGCCAGCTCGACGACATCGTCTCCGGCCTCGGCGACGCCTTCGACGGTCGCCAGCAGCAGATCGGCACCCTGCTCACCCGCCTCGACACCGTCATGGGCACCCTGGCGAACCAGCGCGACGACATCGTCGCCGCGATGCGCGGACTCGAACGGCTCTCTGCCACCTTCGCCGGTCAGCGTGACGTACTCACCGACACACTGCGGGAACTGCCCGCCGCCCTCGATGTCCTGCTGGCCGAACGCCCCGCCCTGACCACCGCACTGGACCGGTTGCGGGTCTTCAGCGGCACCGCGAATGCGGTCGTCACCGAGGTGGGATCGGATCTGGTAGCGAATCTGCGCAACCTCGAACCGACCCTGCGCGCCCTCGCCGATGTCGGCCCGCGCATCGACGCCGCGCTGGCCTACGCCACCGTCTACCCCTACGGGCAGTCGGTGATCGACCGCGCGGTGCGCGGCGACTACCTGAATCTGCACGCCACGGTCGACCTCACCGTGCCACGGCTGCGCCGGGAACTACTGCTCGGCACCCCCTTCGGTGACCCGACCGCCGTGGTGCAGGCCGCCGTGGGCGATCCGGGGTATGCCCGGCCGACCTCCGATCCGCTCGGCGTCGGCGTGGAACCCGTTCCGGGAGAACGCTGATGCTGCTGTCCAGATTCGTCCGCGCGCAACTGGTGATCTTCGCGGTGCTGTCGGTGATCGGGTTGACGGTGATGCTGACGGTGTATGTGCGCCTGCCCGCGCTGCTGGGGGTCGGCACCCACACCGTCTACCTCGAGCTGCCCGAATCCGGTGGCCTGTACCGGTTCGGCAATGTCACCTATCGCGGCGTGCAGGTCGGCAAGGTCACCGCCGTCGAACTGACCGCGACCGGAGTACGGGCGACCATGACCGTGGATGCCGGGCGGCCGATTCCGGCCGATCTCGAGGCGCAAGTGCGCAGTGTGTCGGCGGTGGGGGAGCAGTACGTCGACCTGCGGCCGCGGACCGACTCGGGGCCCTACCTGCGCGACGGGTCGGTGATCACCGCCGCCGACGCCACCGTGCCCCAGCAGGTCGGGCCGATGCTGGACCGGCTAAGCGCCCTGGTCGGGACGATTCCCGTCGACCGGCTGCACGAGCTGCTGGACCGGCTGTTCCAGGGCGTGAACGGGGCGGGCCCGGAGCTGGACTCACTGCTCGCCTCAGCCGCGACCATTACGAAAAGCCTGAATTCCGTGTCGGATTCGACCGCGACACTGATCACCGACAGTGTGCCGCTGCTGGACGCGCAGGCCCGCACCACCGATGCCATCCAGCTGTGGACGCGCAGCCTCGCCGGGGTCACCGGCCAGCTCGTCGCCGACGATCCACAGGTCCGTTCGCTGTTGCAGGCCGGGCCGGGGTTCGCCGACGAGGTGAGCGCGCTGTTCGAGTCGGTCGAGCTGACACTGCCGGTGCTGCTGGCGAATCTGACCACGATCGGGCAGCTCGCCGTGACCTACAACGCGGGCCTGGAACAGATCCTGGTCCTGCTCCCGCCGTCGATCTCGATGATCCAGGCGGTCCAGCCCAACCGCAATGCCTCGGGCCTGGGCCTGGGCGACTTCCGCTTCGGCAACCTGTCCGACCCGGTGACCTGCACCGTCGGTTTCCTGCCGCCGTCCATGTGGCGGTCCCCGGAGGACACCGAGACCATCGACACCCCCGACGACATGTACTGCAAGCTGCCCCAGGACTCCGATATCGCGGTCCGCGGCGCCCGCAACATCCCGTGCGCCGCGCGCCCGGGCAAACGCGCGGCGACGGCGGCGCTGTGCAACAGCGACGAGGAGTACGTCCCGCTGGCCGACACCCAGCCCGCCACCGGCCCCTATCCCCGTGATCCGAACCTCGAAGAGCAGGGAATTCCCGCCGACACCCGGCCGGTGCCGCTACCGGGCGATCGGCCGTCGAACGCCGTGCCGTCGCGGCTCGGAGCCGGGCTCGCCGAATACGATCCGCGGACCGGCAACTACGTCGGTCCCGACGGCAACCTGTACCGGCAGAGCGATCTCGCCGAACCGCCCGGCGGGCAGTGGCAGCGGCTGCTCCCGACGGGCTGACCCGGTGGTCTGGTCATGATCAACTCCGTGTGAGACGCTGGTTCTCGCAGTGAAAAATCTCAATTCTCGACCCTGAAGGGGAACGGCGATGGCCCGATCGAAGATGCTCGTGTTCTCGAATCCGGTGGCAGGTCAGGACACCGAATTCAACGAGTGGTACGACAACGTGCACCTCGGTGAGGTGCTCGCGGTTCCGGGCATCGTCGCCGGTGAACGGTACGGGCGGGTGCCCGCGCAGCTGCCGGGCGGTGACGCCACCGGGCAGAGCTACCTGGCCGTCTACGAACTCGACGCCGACCCGGACGAGGTCGTCAAGTCCTTCCAGGAGCACGCGGCCACCGGCAAGGTCGGGCTCAGCCCCGCCCTGGACCTCACCTCCCTGGCCGTCACCGTGTGGCGCGCGCGCCAGTAACTAGGCGAGCAGCTGCGGTTTGCGCCGCGCGGTGTCGAGGAGTTCCTCGACCGAGACGAGCTTGACGCGTGGGCGGTCCAGGGCCGCCCCGCGGTCGCGCTCGGCGGCGTCGATCGCCCGCCAGCCAGGCCAGTCCACGGGAGTCAGTCCCCGGTCGGTCATCGTGTCCAGGAGTGCCCGGCGATCGGCGACCGGGCGATCCAGGTCGCCGTTCGTATGATCGGCGAGGAGGCCGGCGACGGTTTCGGCGGCGCAGGCGCGGTTGGTGCCGATGACCCCGCGCGGCCCGCGTTTGATCCAGCCGGTCACATACACCCCGGGCGCCGCAGTGCCGTCGGCCTCGACCACCCGGCCCGCCCGGTGCGGGACGGTGCCGGTGTGCGCGTCGTAGGGCAGGCCGTCGACCGGTCTGCCGCGATAGCCGATCGAGCGGAAGACCAGGGCGGTCTCGATCGGGTCCGGATCACCGCTCACCCGCAGTCCCTCGACCCGCTCGGTGCCCACCAATTCGCTGGGGGTGGCATGGAATCGGAAGACGATGCGCTTGTTGCCCGGTGTCGGCGGGCGCCCGGCGTATTCGCGGGCCAGCTCGAGTTTGGCCGCGGTCTCGACATCGTCGTCGGGATGCGCCGTCAGATCCCCGGCCTCGATCACCACATCGACCCCGCCGAGATGGCCGAGCGCGCTGAACTCGCCGACCGAGAAGGCCGCCTCGCGCGGCCCACGCCTGCCCAGGATCACCACCTCCTCGATGTGCTGGGCGGACAGCGCCGTCAGCGCGTGGTCGGCGATATCGGTGGCGGCCAGTGTGGCCGGATCGGCCAGCAGCATCCGGGCCACATCGAGGGCCACATTGCCGTTGCCGATCAGGACCGCCCGCCGCGTCGCCAGGTCGAATCGGTGGGCGGCGTGGTCGGGATGCCCGTTGTACCAGCCGACGAAGTCGGCGGCGGCGTGATGTCCGGGCAGGTTCTCGCCGGGGATGCCGAGCGCGCGGCTGTCCGGCGCGCCGACCGCGTAGATCACGGCGTGATGGTGGTCGAGGAGATCCCGGTGGGTCAGCGCGGCCCCGATCTCCACCGCGAGGTGGCAGCCGAAACGTTCGGTGCGAAAAGCGTTGTCGAACACCCGGACCACCGATTTGGTGCGCTGATGATCCGGCGCGACCCCGAAGCGGACCAGGCCGTAGGGCGTGGGTAGCCGGTCGAACAGGTCGACTTCGACGCCGTCGATCGCGAGCAGTTCGGTGGCGGCGTAGCAGGCCGCGGGACCGGCCCCGACGATCGCGACCCGTAGCGCGCCGGGTGCGACGGCGGCGCGCGGCGCCGGGGCGGTGATGTCACCCATTTCGAGCGGATGCTGGTGGAAATAGGCGGCATTGAGTTCCCGGAAGCGCTCCTGCTCCGGCGGCAGATCGTATTCGGAGTAGATCGCGTCGACCGGGCACTCGTCGGCGCACGCGCCGCAATCGATGCAGGTCTCGGGATCGATGAACAGCATCTGGGTGCCGTCGTCGCCCTCGCTCGGGCGGATGCAGTCCACCGGGCAGGCCGCGATGCACGAGGCGTCCTTGCAGCAGTTCTGGGTGATGACGTAGGCCACGGCGGTTCCTCGAAGTCCGGAAATAATCTTCTTATCTGAAGAGTACATACTATCCTGAGAACAAGAATGACGTTCTCGCCGTGGTGGGAGCAGAGGAGGCCGGTCGGATGTTGCTCGAGTTCGACGACGATCAGCGGTGGTGGCAGCACACCGTGCGCGAGGTCGTCGCGAAACACTGTCCGCCCACCCTCGTCCGGGCCGTCGCCGACCAGGGTGCCGACCCCGGCCCGCTGTGGAAGCGCTATGTCGAGCACGGCTGGACGGCGATGACCGACCGCGACAATGCCGTCGAGCTGACCATCGTGCACGAGGAATTGGGCCGCGTCTGCGATCCGACGCCGTACCTGGCGACCACCAGCCAGTTCGCGCCGCTGGTGCCGCAGGCGCCCGCCACGGTGGCCGGTGCCGCGGTGTTCGCCGGCATCACGCCCCGGCGCGAGGGTGCCGAGTGGGTGCTGCACGGGACGGCCGAGGTGCTCGACGGTGATCGGGCCGAACTGCTCGCCGTGGTCACCGGCGCCGGTGTCTTCGTGGTCGAGGCGGGACAGGTGCACACGCGCCGCTCGGCGATCTTCGATCCGGTGCTGCATCTGGCCACCGTGACCTTCGACCACGTGCGCGTCGCGGCCGACAGCGCCACCGGCGCCGATGTCGGGATCGCGCGGGCGTGCGCGTTGACCGGGCTGGCCGCGACCATGGTCGGCGCCTGTCAGCGGGTGCTCGACCTGGTGGTGGCGCACGTACGCGAACGCCGCCAATTCGGTGCTCCCCTCGGGTCTTTCCAGGCGGTGGCGCACAAGGCCGCCGACATGCACGTCGCCGTGGAGCGGGCCCGCGCGCTCACCTATTGGGCCGCGCTGACCCTGGCCGAGGCCGACGAACGCGCCGGGCTCGCGGCGGTGATGGCCAAGGCGGCGGCGGGCGAGTGTCAGGAACTGGTCTTCCGGCACGGGCTGCAACTGTTCGGCGCCATGGGCTACACGTGGGAGAACGACCTGCAGTTCGCGCTGAAGCGGGCCAAGGCGGGGGAGATGCTGCTCGGCGGAACCGACGAGCACCGGGCGACGATTGCGAGGCAGTACCGTGCAGCTGCGGTTTGACCAGGACGTGGAGGATTTCCGCGCCGACCTGATCGCCTTCCTCGACGAGCACCTGCCCACCGACGCGGGCGCGGCGCCGCGCCCCCGCTCCAGCGCGCACCTGCCGGACTGGGCGCGCCGCTGGCAGCGGACGCAGTTCGACGCGGGCTGGCTGGTGCCCGGCTATCCGCCGGAGTTCGGCGGGCGCGACGCCGGGATCGTGCAGCAGTACGTGCATCGCGAGGAACTGGCCAGGCGCGGCATCCACGAGAGCTTCAATCCGCAGGGCGTCGGCATCGTGGCCGCCTCGCTGATCACCTTCGGCACCCCCGAACAGCAACGCCGCTGGGCGATCCCGGTGCTGCGCGGCGACCTGACCGCCGCCCTGGGCATGAGCGAACCCGGCGCCGGCTCGGATCTGGCCGGGCTGAGTACCCGGGCCGTGCGTGACGGCGACGACTTCGTGGTCACCGGCCAGAAGGTGTGGACCTCCGGTGCCCACGACGCCGATGTGCTGCTGGCCTTCGTGCGCACCGACCCCGACGCGCCCAAACACCGTGGCATCTCGGCGATCCTGATCCCCACCGACCTGCCCGGCGTCGAGCGCAGGCCGTTCGCCTCGGTAGCCGACCCCGGCGACCTGGACTTCAACGAAGTCTTCTTCACCGAGGTCCGGGTGCCCGCGGCGAACATCGTCGGCGAGGTGAACCAGGGCTGGCGGGTGGCCAACGGCTCACTCGGCCACGAACGCACCCTGCTCTGGCTGAGTTTCGCCAGCCGCCTCGACGGCCTGCTCGCCGACTTCCACCCGGCCACCCCGCTCGACGCCGACCGCTACGCCACCCTCGCCCTCGACGCCCAGGCCCTGCGCCTGCTCGGTTCGCGCGCGCTGGCCGGCGCGGCCCGCGGCGAGGACGACGTCGCCGGCCTGTCGGTACTGAAACTGCTCGGCTCCGAAGCGGTCCAGGCCGGTGCGTCCGCGGCCTTGACCGCCGCGGGCCCGCGCGGACTCGTCCACCCCGATGTCACCGCCCGCTACAGCCCGCTGAGCCTCGAGGAATCGGCCCCCGGCTGGTTCGAACGCTACGTCCGTTCCTTCGCCGGCACCATCGCCGGCGGCACCTCCGAGATCCAGCGCACCATCATCGCCGAACGCATCCTCGGCCTGCCCCGGACCTGAGTCAGCGGCGCTGTAGGCCGCGCACCGCGGGGGCGACCCAGGTGGTGAGATAGGCGCGCAGTTCGGTGCCGCGCCGCGGCGGGCGACCCGGGTCGAGCACGAACGACGCGACGACGCGCAGCATGTGCTCGACGAGTTCGTCGAGGCGGCTGCCGGTGATGCCGGCCTGGTCCCAGTCGACGGCGAAGCGTTCCAGGATGCTGCGGCCCAGGGCGAGCGCCGTGTCCGAGGTGACCTCGGCGGGGAACGCACTGGCACGGCCGGGCATCAGCAGCAGACTGAGGTAGCGGTCCTCGGGCAGTGTCTCGAGTGTGTACGCGATGCCCTCCACCACGGCCTCGGCGGGATCGGTGATGCGGTCGAGTTCCGCGGCGAGGACATCGAGGAAACGGCCGGTCTCGGCCAGCGCGGTCGCGGTGATCAGCGCGTCGGCATTGGGGAAGTAGCGGTAGACCGTCTGCCGGGTGACGCCCAGTTCCCGCGCGATCTCGGCCATGGTGAAGGCCGCGCCGGAGCGTTCGATAACCGCGCGCGCGGCGGTCAGAATGCGGTCGACCGCCTCGGCGTCGGTGCCCGGCACCGTGCCCGACCAGCCATGCCTGCGCAAGTGAACCTCCCTGGGTAAACCGGTATGCCGCCGACCCTATCGGCTGCGCACCGCAGGCACGGGTTCTCCCGATTCAGACCATACATTCAAGTTGATATGTATGGTCTGAATGGAGCTCGTGAAAGGACCAACTCATGCCGCACCCACCCGCCGCAGGCCTCACCGACGATCTGACCCGCCGTGCCCTGCGGCTGGTCCTCGACGGCACCACCGACATGGCCGAATCCACCCTGCGCGTCCCGCTGCACTACTACCGCGATCCGAAGATCACCGAGGTCGAGGAATCGCAGATCCTGCGCCGCACACCCCTGGCCGTCATGCCCTCGGCCCGCATCCCCGAACCCGACGACTACGTGGTCCGCACCGTCCTCGGCGATTCGCTGCTGATCACCCGCGACCGCACCGGCACCGCGCACGTGCTGCTGAACTACTGCCGGCATCGCGGCGCGCAACCCGCCTGCGGATCGGGCAAGGCCACCCGCTTCACCTGCCCCTATCACGCCTGGACCTACCGCAACACCGGCGAACTGGTCGGCGTGCCGGGGAAAGCCGGGTTCACCGGGATGGACCGCGGCGACTACGGCCTGGTCGAACTGCCCAGTCAGGAACGGCACGGCTTCATCTGGACGGTGCTGACCGCGGGCGGCGAGATCGATGTCGACGCCCACCTCGGCGCGATGGGACCGGAACTGGCGCAGCTCGACTACGCCTCCTACGGGTACCACGACGAACGCGAATTCGTTTCCGAGGTCAGCTGGAAGGGCGCGCTGGAAGCCTTCGCCGAGAGCTATCACTTCCCCTTCGTGCACGGTGAGAGCGTGATCGGGCAGAACACCGTCGCCGACACCTCCACCCACGACTCCTTCGGTCGCCACCACCGCATGGGCTTCCCGTTCAACTGGATCCGGACCCTGGACACCGAGCCCGGCGCCGACTGGAGTCCGCTGATGAACATGGGCGTGATCTACTGGATCTACCCGAACCTCGTGCTGGCCAACAGTCCGGTCGGGGTGGAGATCCTGGACATGCTGCCCGCGGGCGCGCCGACGCGCTGCACCGTGCGCCACAGCTGGATGGCCCGGATCCCCGCCACCGACGACGCCCAGCGCGCGGTGTACGACAGCATCTACCAGCAGGTGCACGCCGCGGTGCGGGACGAGGACTTCGCCATGTTGCCGCAGTGCGGGGAAGGGGTGCGCCGCGGCCAGCACGACCATATGATCATCGGCCGCAACGAGATCGGCGTGCAGCACATGATCCGTACCTTCGCCACCGAACTCGGCGTCGCCCTCGGCTGATGCCCGACCCTTTCATCCCGGAACGAGGAACCATGACCCATCCATCCCGGCCCGCCCAGCTCGACTCCCCGCTGCTGCCCAAACTCTTCTCCCTCGCGGGCAAGGCGCACGTGCGGCTCTACCGGTGGACCGGTGGCCGGATCGGTGGGCTCTGGCGGGTCGGCGCGGGCTGGCGCAAACCGGTCCCCACCCTGTTGCTCGAGCATCGGGGCCGCAAGTCCGGGGTCTGGTACACGACACCGCTGCTCTACCTCGTCGACGGCGCCGACACCGTCATCGTGGCCTCGCAGGGCGGGCTGCCGAAACATCCGCAGTGGTACCACAACCTGCGCGCCGAACCCGACACCCACATCCAGATCCGGCGCGACCGGCTCCCGGTGCGCGCGGAGGTCGCCGACGCCGAGCAGCGGGCCAGGCTGTGGCCACTGCTGGTGGACATCTACGCCGACTTCGACACCTACCAGTCCTGGACCGAACGGGAGATCCCGGTCATCGTGCTGCGCCCGCGCGCCTGAGTCAGTCCACGATCGACAGCGCGGCGCGGGGGCACTGGGCTACCGCGTCGCGGATCAGGGTCTCGGTGCCTGCGCGCAGTTCGGTGTCGCCGAGGTGGCGTGTATTCAAAGGCGTAGAAGGGTGTGGCTCACCCGGCTAGGCTCGGCGGCATGAGGACCGCGGTTGTACGCATCGATGTCGACCCCGACCGGACGCTGACCCCGGCGCGGTGGGCGGCCGGGCTGCGCGCGCTGCGAGCCGACTCCCCGGTGCGACCGAGCGCGGACACCGGCCCGGAACTACGATTCCAGCTCGCCACCGACGACCCGGCCGGCGCCGTGCGCGACCTGGTCGCCGCCTGCGCGCGGGCATTCGGCACCACCCCGGTGCCGGGCGCGGTGACCTTCCTCAGCCGCGGCACCGACGACGACGCGCACGGTGTGCTGGCCGGTTTCGGCCTCACCGGCGAGGTGGACCGCGCCGCCGACATCGCCGGCTTCGACATCGTCACCGTGACCCTGCGTGCCGCCGACCTGACGCGAATCCCGGAGAGCCGGGTACTGACCGCGCTCGAGGCGGCACTGAACGCCGAGGTGCGCCTGCTGCTGCGCTGACCCGCCGGACTCATGGGCTGGCCAGGAATCCGGCGATCGCCGGTGCGGCCAGCACCCACGTGTCGAACAGATTGAACCGGTCGACCCGCCCGGTCGCCCGATCCGCCATGGCCTGCTCCCAGGCGTCCTCCGGCCACGGCGGATCGATCAGCTCCGCGCCCTCGATCAGGCACGAGATCTCCAGCGAAGTGCGCCGCGGATGATCCAGATCGCCCGCGCCGCCGCGAATGATCAAGGTGGGCACCCGGATCCGGTCGAACAGCTCGTCGTCGACACCCGGCACGGTCTGGCCGGGCTTCTGCACGTAGGCGTTGAGCCAGCGCAGCGACAGTTTCACGAACTCGTCGCGGTCGAGCGCCAGCAGCCGCTGCTCGTTGCCGGGATTCTCGGCGACGCGCTCACGCCACTCCCGCAGCTTCAGCAGCCCGGGAATCCCGGCGCCCCGGACCACCTGCAGACTCGGCAGCACGTAGTGCGCGCCGAGATTGAACAGCCCGTAGGTCCCGCCGACGATATTCCACAGCACCAGCCGGGTGACCAGCTCCGGATACTCGATCGCGGTGAGCAGTGAGTCACGCGCGCCTCCTGACCCGCCCGCCAGCGCACACGGACCCAGGTCCAGTTCGGTGAGCAGACCGGCGAGCGTCTCGGCCCGCATATGGGATTCGCTGGCCCCGTAGAACTGGACGTCGGAGGCGCCGCAGTTGGGCCGGTCCCACAGCAGCACGGTGTGTCCGTGCGCGACCAGGGCGTCGGCCAGCGGCCGCAGCCCGGGAATGTCCATCCCGAACCGGCCACCGGGGGTCAGCACCACCGG
The DNA here is from genome assembly GCF_042755165.1 of Nocardia sp. NPDC059177. Lineage (NCBI taxonomy): Bacteria > Bacillati > Actinomycetota > Actinomycetes > Mycobacteriales > Nocardiaceae > Nocardia > Nocardia sp. NPDC059177. Next base: position 261,608 of record NZ_JBHZBX010000005.1, read on the forward strand.
CGGGCCGGTCGTGCCGAGGATCTCGTAGACGACGCGGCCGCCGTTCACCGTCACAGCGGGCATGACAGGTCCTCTCAGGCCTGGACGACGACAGCGCCGTCGACCACCCGCACCGGATAGGTGCGGATGCTCCACTCCGGCTTGACCGCCGTGGTCCCGGTGGCCAGCTCGAAACCCCACTGATGCCACGGGCAGTAGACGAACTCGTTGTCGCGCACCATCACCGCGTCGCCGGGCACGCTCTCGTCGACCACGGTCTTGCCGCGTGTGCGGCCCGAACACAGCGGTCCGCCTTCGTGCGGGCAGTAGTTGGCGATGGCGTAGAAGGTGCCGCCGACGTTGTACACCCCGACGCCGAACCGCCCGATCGGCACCACCTTCGACGTCCCGGGCGGGATCTCCTCGACGGTGGCGACCACGTGTTCGCGGCCTTGCGCCAGGCGCGGCGGCTCGCCGGAACTCGCGCTGTCCTCGCTCATCTCAGCGCCTCCGCCGTGGATCTGGCAGCGCCGGAACGAATTCCGGCAGGTGATAGGTCTCGATGCCGTTGCGGAACATCACCCGGTCACGGGCGGGGGCGGGCAGATGCTTGACCAGCCAGCGCGGATCGTCGAAGGTCCAGTGCGGGTAGTCCGAGGAGAACAGCAGGATCCGCCCGGCGTCCATCCATTCCAGCGCCCGGCTGAGCTCGGTCTTGTCCTCGGGATAGTCCAGCGGCTGGGTGGTGAACCGGATGTGCTCCTTGACGTACTCCGACGGTGGGCGCTTGATCGTCATCCACTGCTTGCGTGAGGCGTAGATCGCGTCCATCCGCCACATCAGCGGCAGGATCCAGGTGAACGCGTGCTCGACGAACACGAAGCGCAGCGCCGGGAAACGGTCGAAGGTGCCGTCGAAGATCAGGCTCATGATCTGATTGGCCGCCAGCAGCGAGTAGCTGACCATGAAATCGTGGTTGTAGCTGGGGAATCCGACCGGTGACATGGGCATCGTCTCGAACGCGCCGCGCCCCAGATGGCAGCTCACCACCAGGTCGTGCCGCGTCGCCGCCGCCCAGATCGGGTCGTAGCGCGGATCGCCCCAGGACGGCCGCGGTTCGGCTTTGAGCAGGATCTGCGCCATGTACGGATGCCCGGCCCACTGCTCGATCTCGGCGACCGCGCCGGCCGGATCGTCCACGGCGACACAGATCGAGCCACGCCAGCGCTGATGCCAGTTGTTGACCGGATCGAGCCAGTGGTTGGCCTGCCAATGATTGATACCGGTGGCCATGGCCTGGGTCGCCTGCGGCAGCCGGGTCGCCTTCACGGTCGGTTCCAGGATGGCGATGTCGGAGCCTGCCTCCACGATCAGCTGCCGGTAGGCCAGCTCGGGATCGCTGCCGGGGAACTGGCCGTCGGCGGGGAAGGCGTCCACGCGCATGGCGTAGGAATGCGCGTAGTCGGGGGCGTCGTAGATGATCGTGTCACCCACCCGGTGACTGAGGAAGTAGTCGCTGCGGTGCGGCTCGGGGATGTACTCGACGAGTTCGCCGCGGCGCGGCACCGGATGTACATCGGAGTCGACGACCCGGACGGCGACCTGCTCGGGTGCGGCGGCCCGCTGCTCGTGCTGGATCGGCGGCATACGCGTCCTTCCTGGAACTAACTGCCGACCGCGGCGGCGGTCGGTACCTCGATGCCGTAGAGCCGGGCAGCGTTGCCCCAGCAGAGCTTGTCGCGCTGCTCGGTGGTCAAACCCGGAGAGAGGGAATCCACGTCGACGGCCTGCCAGTGCGGATAGCTCGAACCGAACATCACCATGTCGTCCTTGCCGGTGAAATCGAGCCATTCGGCGGCGAAGTCGGCGTCGGCGGGCGGGCCGTCGTGGCGGTCCTGGACGAAATACACGTGCTCGGGCAGGTATTCGCTCGGCATTCGCGGCGCCCACGGGGTCTGTTCGAGGTGTGGCCTGCCGAAGGTGTCCATCCGCCAGCTGAACGGGGTCAGCAGGTCGGCGCCGCCGTCGGCCCAGACGAACCGGAGCCCGGGGAACCGTTCGAAGACGCCCTCGGCGATCATGTTCAGCAGGTGATAGATGTAGTTGAGCGACATGAATCCCAGGTACTGCTCATAGGTCCGGGTGTGGCCCGAGGGTGTCGGCGCGAAGGCGATGCTCTCCCCGGTCTCGATGTGCACCGCCACCGGCAGTCCCGCCGCGGCGGCCGCTTCCCACAGCGGCCAGAACTGCGGTTTGCCGTAGAGCTCGCGCGCCTGTAGCGGCACTCCGACCTGCACGATCGACGGATGCTGCCCGTAGCGGTCGATCTCGCGCAGCGCGCCGGGGATGTCCTCCGGATTGACCCGCAGGGTGCCGCGGAACCGGTCGCCGAACTCCGCGTGCTCGAGCCAGCGGCCGACCAGCATGTCGTTGTGCGCGGCCAGCACCGCCGAGGTCAGATGCCGGTCGGGCAGAATGCCCCTGGTCATCGGATGCAGGATCGCCACATCCACCCCGCGCTCGACGAACAGGTGCCCGGCCACCACAGCGGGGTCCGAGCCGGGAGCCCGGCGACCGGAACCCTGTGCGCCGGTGAGGTATTCACCGCCCGGCGCCCCGTACCAGTCCAGATCCACATCGGGCACGCCCCGGCTCTTGAACGGCTCGCGCAGATGATCGCGCAGGTCCCGGTTCGAGGCGAAGAAGATGTGCACGCTCGCATCGATGTACGGGGTGGTCGTGCCGTCGGCGTGGGTGCGCATCAGTCGATCCGGGCCATCTCGGGCCGCACCGTCACCGAGGCCGCCAGCTGCTGCTCGTCGCAGATGATCTGGAGCTTCGCGAGGGTCTCGTCCAGTCCGGCGCCCAGGCGCGGGCCAGGGGTGAAGGTGGCCGGCAGATTGCGCATGCCCTGGATGACGCCGATCGTGTCGTAGTGCACGGTACCGGCCGGATCACAGACGAAGTCGGGCATCCGGTCCAGCACGGCGGTCAGCATCGACTTGAACACCGTGCGCGCCACATTGGACCCGATGCAGCGATGCACGCCGAGCCCGAAACTGAAGTGCCGGTTGCCGCGCCGGTCCAGCACGATGTCGTCCGGATCGGGGAACACCGTGGCGTCGCGATTGGCCATCGCCCAGGAGAGCCAGAGCCGTTCGCCCTCTTCGAATTCGGTGCCCTCGATCTCGACATCGGCGGAGATGGTGCGCCCGTCGCCGGGTGCCGGGGTGAAGTAGCGCAGGAACTCCTCGGTCGCCGGCGCGAGCAAGGTCTCCCGGTCGCGGCTGAGCCGTTCACGTTCGGCCGGGTTCTGCGACAGCCATTCGAGCGCGTGCGCGGTGAGCGCGGTGGTGGTGTCGAAACCGCCGCCGATGATCAGCCCCAGCATGCCGAGCAGTTCGAGATCGGGGGCGGGCTCGCCGTTGATGCGCAGCTCGGTGAGCGCCTCGAGCAGGCCGGGACGCGGATTCTGTTTGACCTCGGCCAGACTCGTCAGCAGGTCGATGCCCATGGTCCGGTGCAGCTCGGCCACGCGCGGGGCGTCGGGGGAGTCCTCCGGGGTGTACACCGCGGCGTGCACCGGTTCGCTGTACATCGACCACTTGGTCAGCGGGATACCGAGCATGGCGAGGGTCAGCACGGCGGGCACGATATTGGCGAGGTCGTCGACGAAATCGATGCGACCCGACTCGATCTTCTCGTCGAGGGTGGCGCGCACGATCTCGTCGATCACCGGTTCCCAGCGGCGCACCGCGGCGGGCGAGAGGTACGGATTGAGCACCTGCCGATAGAGCCTGTGTTCGGGATCGTCCATCTCGAGAATCCCGCCGCGCACGAGTTGCGCGCGCTGGGCGGTGGGAATCGAGATGCCCTTGTACCCGTTGCGTTCGCCGGTGAGGTCGTGGTCGTTGGACACGTGCGGGCAGCGGGCCAGCTCGAAGACCGCGTTCGCCCCGGCCGCCACCCAGTGGCCCTCGTAGGTGTCGGTCCAGGCGACCGGGCACTTGGCGTGTAGGTCGTGGGTGATCTCGGTGAAGCGGTGCCGATATTCCGGGGTGTGCCGGTCGAAGTGGTATCGGTTCGCCTTGCGGTCCCGGTCGGCGGCATCGTCGATGCTCACGGATGCTCTCCTGTTCCAGCGCAGCTGTCGCGCGATCGGAGCGGCACGACAGGGAATTCCGTGCAAGAACAATACTTGCCGGATATGAGAACCGTACTCTCTCGCGGTATCGCGTCGCAAGCGAAAGCCGTGGGTCCGTGGCCCGGAAAAGATTTCCGCACTCGCTAGCGGAGAATGACGTTCTCGTCATACGATAACTTCAATCTCGCCCGGCATGGCGCTGTTCGGCGAGGTGGGAGCGGTCGAGAAGGAGGGCGGGACAGTGACTTCGCAGCAGAATCCGGCATCCCCGACGTGGGACACCGAGGTCGATGTCGTCGTTCTCGGCAGCGGTGCGGCCGGCCTCACCGCTGCCCTGAGCGCGGCGACCGCGGGCGCGTCGGTGGCGGTGTTCGAGAAGGCGCCGACCGTCGGCGGCACGAGCGCGGTCTCCGGCGGGATCGCCTGGATCCCCGCCCACGACCGGGCACCGGGCCAACCGCTGACCGTCGCCGACGCCATGTCCTATCTGCGCGCGCAGTCCTTCGGCTCGATGGACGAGGACCTGGTCCGTACCTTCGTCGAAACCGGGGCCGCCACCGTCGCTTTCGTCGAGGAACACAGCGGTGTGCGCTTCGAGATCGCCGACGGGTTTCCCGACTACAAACCCGAACTGCCCGGCGGCAAACCGGGCGGCGGACGGTCACTGAGCCCGGCCGCCTTCGATCTGGCCGAACTCGGCCCATGGCGTGATCGGATCACCAGCTTTCCGGCCGACTGGAGCAATGTCGGTTTCGACGCCGAGACCAGAGCGCGGCTGCACGCCTCGGTCGGCGAGGACAGCACCGCCGACCTGTGTGTGGCAGGCACCGCCCTGGTCGCCGGGTTGCTCGCGGGCGTCCTCGCCGCGGGCGTGGTCCCGCGCACGGGGGCCCGCGCGGTCGAGCTGATCGCCGCCGGCGGCGCGATCACCGGGGTCCGGATCGCCACGGCGGCAGGCGATTCCACGGTCCGTGCCCGGCACGGCGTGATCCTGGCGACCGGCGGTTTCGAATGGGACCCGGTTCTGGTCCAGGCCTACCTGCGCGGACCCATGCGCGGCCCGGTCTCCCCGCCGAACAACACCGGCGACGGCCTGCGGATGGCCATGGCGCACGGCGCCGACCTGGGCACCATGAGCGAGGCCTGGTGGGTGCCGGTGGTGCAGATCCCCGACGACACCATCGACGGTCATCCGCGCAGCCGCAGCGTCCGGCTCGAGCGCACCAGGCCGCGCAGCATCATGGTCAACCGGCGCGGGCGTCGGTTCGTCAACGAGGCCTCGGAGTACAACTCGATGGCCGGCGCCTTCCACTACCTGGACCCGCGCGACGGCTACGTCAACGATCCGGGCTGGATCGTCTTCGACGCCGAACATCTGCGCCGCTACGGCTTCCTCGGCATCGCGCCGGGCGAGCCGGTGCCCGCCTGGTTCCACGAATCCGCCGACCTGCCCACCCTGGCCGGGCGCATCGGGATCGACGTCGACGGCCTGGCCGACACCGTGGCCGGCTGGAACCGCAACGTCGCCGAAGGCCACGATCCGGCCTTCGGCCGCGGCGCGAGCGCCTACGACGGCTGGTGGGGCGACCAGGACGCCCCGACCACGGTGGGCCGCACGCTCGGCCCGATCGACACCGGGCCCTACTACGCGGTGCCGGTGACCGTCGGCGCGATGGGCACCAAAGGCGGCCCGCGCACCGATCGCGACGGGCGGGTACTGCACGTCGACGGCTCGGTCATCCCCGGCCTGTTCGCCGCAGGCAATGCCATGGCCGGGGTGACCGGCCGGGCCTACGGCGGCGCGGGCGGCACCATCGGCCCCGCCATGGTGTGGGGCCATCGGGCCGGGCACGCGGCGGCGACCGGCAAATCAGTGGAGTCCTGAGCGCAGTGCACAGTCGACAGGCAGAGGAAGTGACGAAGTTGTCCGAACACGAGAGCGTGTGGAGCGACCTGCAGGGCGTCCCGTTCAGCCAGGGATACCTGGACGTGGGCGGGGTACGCACCCGCTACCTGCACGCCGGCGCCGACGACCTGCCCACCCTGGTGCTGCTGCACGGGTCCGGCGGGCACGCGGAGGCCTACGTCCGGAACCTGGCCGCCCACGCCGCGCACTTCTCCACCTGGTCGATCGACATGCTCGGCCACGGCTACACCGACAAGCCAGGGCACCCGCTCGAGATCGCGCACTACGTCGAGCATCTGATGAACTTCCTCGACACCATCGGGGTGCGGCAGGCGTCGCTGAGCGGGGAATCGCTGGGCGGCTGGGTCGCCGCGCGCGCCGCCGTCGACCACCCCGACCGGGTCGACCGCCTGGTGCTCAACACCGCGGGCGGCTCCCAAGCCGACCCCGAGGTGATGCGCCGGATCGTCACCCTGTCGATGGCAGCGGCCACCGACCCCACCTGGGAGACCGTGCAGGCGCGGATCAGGTGGCTGATGGCCGACAAGTCCAAGGACTACGCCGACCTGGTCGCCAGCAGGCAGCGCGTCTACCGGCAACCGGGGTTCGCCGCCGCGATGCACGACATCATGGCCCTGCAGGACCCGGTGATCCGGGAGCGAAACCTGCTGGGGGAGAAGGAATACGGGCAGATCACCGCGCCCGCCCTCGTGCTGTGGACCAGCCACGACCCGACCGCCGACGTGGCCGAGGGCAGGCGGATCGCCTCGATGATCCCCGGCGCCCGCTTCGAGGTCATGCAGAACTGCGGGCACTGGCCCCAGTACGAGGACGCCACCACCTTCGACGCCCTGCACCTGGGCTTCCTGCTCGGAGCGTGAGATGTCGCGGAGCAGTGGTGATTTCCCACCGGAGGACACCGACGTCCTCATCGTCGGCGCGGGCCCGGTCGGCCTGACCCTGGCCAATATGCTCGGCGCGGCCGGTGTGCGCACCCTGGTCGTGGAGGAACGCGACACCCTCATCGACTATCCGCGCGGTGTCGGGCTCGACGACGAGTCCCTGCGGACCTTCCAATCGATCGGGCTCGTCGCGCAGATCCTGCCGCACACGACCCCGAACCAGATCATGCGGTTCGTCGACGCCCGCCGCAGGCTGCTCGCCGAGATCGCCCCGGCCGACACCTCCCTCGGCTGGCCCAAGCGCAACGGCTTCGTCCAGCCACTGGTCGACGCCGAGCTGCTGCGCGGACTCGACCGCTACCCCACGGTGACGGTGCGCTGGTCATCGGCGGTGGTCTCCTGCGATGACCGGGGCACCCACGCCGCGGTCGGCATCACCACCGCGGACGGGCCCGCCCTGGTGCGCGCGCGGTACGTGGTCGGCTGCGACGGCGGCCGCAGTGTGGTGCGCAAGTCGATGGGGGTCAGCTTCGACGGGACCACCTCGGCGACTCGCTGGCTGGTGGTCGATATCGCCACCGATCCACTCGGCCACCCCAATATCGAGGTCGGCGCCGACCCGGCCCGGCCGAATGTGTCGGTGTCGATCGCGCACGGCATCCGCCGCTTCGAATTCATGATCCACGACGACGAATCCGACGAACTGGCCGAGGATCCGGCCTTCGTGGCGCGGATGATCGCCCCGCTGGTGCCCTACCCGGACCGCCTCGACATCATCCGCCGCCGCGTCTACACCCACCACTCCCGGATCGCCGGATCCTTCCGCGCCGGTCGCGTCCTGCTGGCCGGCGACGCCGCGCACCTCATGCCGGTATGGCAGGGCCAGGGCTACAACAGTGGCATCCGGGACGCGGCGAACCTGGGCTGGAAGCTGGTCGCGGTGGTCACCGGACGCGCAGGCGACGAACTCCTCGACACCTACGATGCCGAGCGCAGGCCGCACGCCCGCGCCATGATCGACCTGTCCACCCTCGTGGGCCGGGTCATCTCACCGACCGACCGCCGGGTCACCCGGCTGCGCGACGCCCTCGTGCGCGCGGCGGCCGCGATCCCGCCGGTGCGCGGCTATGTGCTCGGCATGCGGTTCAAGCCGATGCCCCGCTACGACACGGGCGCGGTGGTGCACCGCTGGTCGCGCTCGACACCCTCGCCGGCGGGCACCCTGTTCGTCCAGCCGACGGTCAGCACCCGGGACCGGCCCGAGGTGCTCCTCGACGACGTGCTCGGCCCGTGGTTCGCGGTGCTGTGCTGGAACAACGATCCCCGCACGGTCCTCGGCCCCGAGGTCTTCGCCCGGTGGAAGGCCCACGGTGCCCGCTTCGTCGCCGCCCGGCCCGCCTGCCAATTGTCCTGGACCGACCAGGATCACGACGACGTGACCGTCGTCGGCGACCGGACCGGCGCCCTCAAGCGCTGGTTCGACGGCCAGGCCGACTCGGTGCTGTTCCTGCGCCCGGATCGGGTGATCGCCGGATCCTGCATCGCCCAGTTCGCCCCCGAACTCGGCACCGAGATCCTCGACGCCAACGCCCCGACAACCGGAGGTCCCGATGCCGCTGGCCGTGTGCTGCGTCTCGCACAGCCCTCTGCTTGAACTGCCCGGTCCCACACCGGAACTGCGTGCCGAGATCGGTGTGGCTCTCGACCGTGCGGCCGAGTTCGTCCGCGACTTCGGTCCCGACCTGATCGTCACGTTCTCTCCCGACCACTACAACGGCTTCTTCTACCGCACCATGCCCCCGTTCTGCGTCGGTACCGCCGCGACCGGCGTCGGTGACTACGGCACACACGCCGGACCCCTCGATGTGCCCGGAGAGCTGGCCACCGAGCTCGCCGAATCCGTGCTGGCCGACGGTGTCGACGTGGCGCTCTCCACGGCCATGGAGGTCGACCACGGCACGGTCCAGCCCCTCCAGCGCCTGCTCGGCAGCGCCACCGCCGTCCCGGTCGTCCCGATCTTCGTCAACGCGGTCGCCGTCCCCCTCGGCCCCCTGCGCCGCACCGCCGCCCTGGGCGCGGCCGTCGGGAAATTCCTGTCCGGCCTCGACCGGCGCGTGCTGATCATCGGCTCCGGCGGACTCTCCCACGACCCGCCGGTCCCGACCCTGGCCACCGCCACCGGCCCGATCCGCGAGCGAATCGTCCACGGCGGCACCATGACCACCGAACAGCGCGCGGCCCGCACCGCCGCAGTCGTCACCGCCGCCCGCGAGTTCGCCGCCGCCCAGGAATCCACCGCCGCCCCGGAACCGGTCGGCGGCGCGGCTCTGCGACCACTGAACCCACAGTGGGACAACGCTTTTCTCGACCTCGTGGACAGCGGCGGGCTCGCCGAGGTCACGGGCTGGGACAACGCCGAGGTGACCGCGGTCGCCGGAGCCTCCGCACACGAGATCCGTACCTGGGTGGCAGCCTTCGCCGCACTCGCCCACCAGGGCCCCTACCGGACGACCGCGCGCTACTACCGCGCCGCCCCGGCGCTCATCGCCGGGTTCGCGGTGCGCGCCGCACTCCCGGCCGACCCACACCCGAGCGACGGGGGGCACCCATGAACGCCGAATCCGCACCCGACGACGGAGGATCGCACGTGAGCGACGAGGCAACGCCCGACCCGCGGTCCGGCATCGCGTTCGACGAGGAGGTCGACGTCCTGATCGCCGGCTCGGGCGGTGGCGGGCTGACCGCCGCGCTCGCGGCCGAGGCCGAGGGACTGTCGGTCCTGATCGTGGAGAAGGGGTCCCACTACGGCGGCTCGACGGCCCTGTCCGGCGGTGGCATCTGGGTGCCCAACGCGCCGGCGCAGCGCCGGGCCGGATTCGCGCTCGACCCCGAGGCGGTCGTCGGCTACCTGAAGGCCATCACCGAGGGCCTGGTGGACGAAGCGCGCCTGCGTGCCTACGTCACCGAGGCGCCGCGCATGCTGGAATTCCTCGAGAACCGCAGCAGCCGTATGGAATTCGTGTGGAAGCCGGGTTACGCCGACTACTATCCGGAACTGCCCGGCGGCTCCGACCAGGGCTCCACCATCAATGTCCCGCCCATCGACCTGCGTGAGCTGGGGGAGGACGAGGCGGGGCTGCTGCCACCACTGGCGCTCGCGCCGAAGGGGATCTGGCTGGGGCCCAAGGACCTTCGGCTGTTCTACCAGATCCGCCAGCACTGGCGGGGCAAAGCAGTCCTGCTGAAACTGCTCTGGCGGATGGTGCGCGCGCACGTGTTCGGCGACCGGATCGTCACCATCGGCCAGTCCCTGGTCGCACGGCTGCGCCTGGCACTGCGCGAACGCGGTGTCCCGCTGTGGCTCGACAGCCCGATCACCGCCCTGCACACCGAGGGCGGGCGCGTCGTCGGCGCCACCGTCGCCCGCGACGGCACGCCGGTGCGGATCCGGGCCCGGCGCGGAGTGATCCTGGCGACCGGCGGCTTCGACCACGACATGGCCTGGCGCACCAGTGAACAACCCCTGGTCGAGCAGGACTGGAGCTTCGGCAACAAGCTCTCCCTCGGCGACGGCATCCGCCTGGGCACCGCGGCGGGCGCGGGCACCGAACTGATGGACGAAGCCTGGTGGTTCCCCGCGATCCGATGGCCCGACGGCCGCCTGCAATTCATGCTCAACGAGCGGATGATGCCCGCCCAGTTCATGGTCAACGGCGCGGGCGAACGGTTCATCAACGAGGCCGCTCCCTACATGGACTTCGGCCACGCCATGCTCGACGGCCAGAAGTCCGGGGTCACCCACATCCCGTGCTGGCTGATCACCGACCACCGCTCCTGGAAGCGCTACGTCATCGGCGGCCACCTGCCGCTGCCGAAGATCCCCCTCGCCCCCGTGCCCACCGGATTCACCGTGCCCGCGGCCTGGCTGGAGTCAGGGGTTGTGAAGGCCGCGGGCAGCTGGGACGAACTCGCGGCACAGATCGACGTTCCCGCCGACGCGCTGCAGGCCACCGCCCAGCGCTTCGACGACCTCGCCCGCGCCGGGCACGACGACGACTTCGCCCGTGGCGACAGCGTCTACGACAACTACTACGGCGACCCCACCCTGCCCAACCCCAACCTCACCCCGCTGTCGGGCCCGCCCTACTACGCCTTCCGCGTCATCCTCGGCGACCTCGGCACCTCGGGCGGGATCGCCACCGACGAGCACGCCAGAACACTGCGCGCCGACGGTACCCCGATCGACGGCCTCTACGCCGTCGGCAACACCGCCGCCCCCGTCATGGGCCGCAGCTACGCCGGCGCCGGCGCCACCATCGGCCCGGCCATGACCTTCGGCTACATCGCCGCGCGACACCTCGCCGCCCACCCCGCTCCCCACGAAGACACCGACCCGGCCGCGGTCGACCCCTCTGGAGGTACCCGATGAAAATTTCCCTCTTCTACGAATTCGCGCTGCCGCGGCCGTGGACCGACGACGACGAATACCAGATGTTCCAGGACGGTTTGGACGAGGTCGAACTCGCCGACCAGGCCGGGTTCTCGACGGTCTGGCTCACCGAGCACCACTTCCTCGAGGAGTACTGTCACTCCACCGCCCCGGAGATGTTCCTGGCCGCCGCGAGCCAGCGCACCGAGAACATCCGCCTCGGCTTCGGCATCATGCACCTGCCGCCGGCGATCAACCATCCCGCCCGCGCCGCCGAGCGGGTCGCCACCCTCGACCATCTGTCCAACGGGCGCGTCGAATTCGGGACCGGCGAATCGTCCTCGGTCGGTGAGCTCGGCGGGTTCGCCATCGACCCGGCCGACAAGCGCGCCCAGTGGGAAGAGGCCCTGCAGGTCACCGTGCGCTGCCTGACCGAGGCACCGTTCACCGGGTTCAAGGGCAATCACATCGAGATGCCGGCCCGCAATGTCGTCCCCAAGCCGCGCCAGACCCCGCACCCGCCGCTGTGGGTGGCGTGTACCCGGCCCTCGTCGGTGCAGATGGCCGCCCGGATGGGGATCGGCGCACTGAGTTTCGCCTACACCGGGCCCGAGGCCCTGGGCGAGCGGGTGCGCGGCTATTACCAGGAGTTCGAGGACCACGCCGCGCCGATGGTGCCGCAGATGAACCCGAACATCCTCGCCATCGGCGGCGACCTGTCGATGATGGTCGCGCCCACCGACGAACAGGCGATCGAACGTCTCGGTGTCGGCGGCGGGTTCTTCTCCTACGGGATCATGCACTACTACATGACCGGCATGCACACCCCCGGCCGGACCGAGGTGTGGCAGTCCTACCTGGACGCGGTGAAAGAAGACCCCTCGGTCGCCTACGGTCCCGGCCGCGGCGCGATCGGTTCCCCCGACACCGTGCGCGAATTCCTGCGCGGCTACGAGGCCAGCGGCGTCGACGAGATCATCCTGCTGCTCAACCCGCGCAGCCACGAGGCCACTATGGAATCGCTGGAGATCATGGGCCGGGAAGTGCTGCCGGAGTTCATCGAACGCGATAAGAAGGCCGTCGCCGAGAAGGCGAAGCGGATGGCGCCGATTTTGGCGAAGGCCGAGGCCCGGCGCGTGCCGATGCCCTCGCCCGCCTTCGACGAGGACTACGCCTTCGGCGGCCTGCCGACCGGTCGCGGCGGGACCTTCACCGCCGGCGAGATCCCCGAAGCGATGGCCGAGATCGAAGAGGGCCAGAAGCAGGCCGCCGCCCGGCTCGAAGAACAGCAACGTCAGCTCGAAGAACGCGGCCAGGGCTGACATCGGGCCGGGGACGGGAAGGGTCGCGGATGGAAACCTTCGCACAGCGGTGCCGATACGACGGGCAGCGGGTGGTCGTCACCGGGTGCGCGTCGGGCATCGGCGCGCGGGTGGCCGCCGAGGTGTCGCGCCTGGGCGCGCGCGTGGTCGGGGTCGACCTGCGGGCACCCGGCCATGACGCGGGGCTCGACGAGTTCGTCGCGATGGACCAGGGCGACCCGGATTCCATCGATGCCGCCCTCGCCCGGATCGGTGACGGGGTCGACGCGCTGTTCAATGTCGCGGGCGTCTCCTCCGGCATCGGCGACCCGCACCGGGTGGTCGCGGTGAACTTCCTCGGCCTGCGCCGGTTCACCGACGCGATCGCGGCGCAGCTGGCACCGGGTTCGGTGATCGTCTCGGTGTCCTCGCTGGCCGCCTCGGCCTATCACGAGAATCGGTGGGACACTGTCGGATTACTCGACACCACGTCCTTCGCCGACGGGCTGGCCTGGTGCGCGGCGCACCCGGCCGTCGTCGCCGACGGCGGCGGCTACCGGCTGTCGAAAGAGGCGCTGATCCTCTACACCATGCGGCGCGCGGCCGAACTGGCCGGGCGCGGCATCCGGATCAACTGCACCGGGCCCGGCGTCACCGACACCCCGATCCTCGACCAGCTGCGCACCGCCTACGGTCCGCACTACCTCGACGGCATCGACCAGCCGCTGGGCCGCGCCGCCGACCCGGCCGAGCAGGCCACGGCACTGCTGTTCCTCAACAGCCGGGCGGCCGCCTACGTCACCGGCCAGGTGCTGTGGGTCGACGGCGGCAACCTCGCCGCGCGACTGGCGAACGAACTGGCCGGGCCCACCCGGCAATAACTGGAAGGAATCCACCGCCGTGGCAACTCTCACCGATTTCCACTCCCTCGCCGAGCGGGTCCGCAACTGGGGCCGCTGGGGCACCGGCGACGAGCTGGGCACCCTGAACTTCATCACCCCGGCCAAGATCGCCGCCGCCGCCGGACTCGTCCGGCACGGCAAGGTCTTCCCGCTCGGCATCGACTTCGGCGCCGGCGGACCGCAGGGCGCCTTCCAGTTCCGGCAGAACCCCACCCACGTGATGACCGTCGACGGCGGCGACGCCGCGACCCTGGCCGAATACGGCCCGAAGTGGTTGCGCAACACCGTCGCCGGCGAACTGAGCAGCTTCTTCGCCGACAACCCCTTCCGCTTCAACGACGACCTGATCATCATGCCGCTGCAAGCCGCCACCCAGTGGGACGCCTTCTCCCACGTGTACTACGACGACAAGCTCTACAACGGTTTCCCCGCCGCCTCGGTGACCAGCCAGGGCGCCTTCCACTGCGGCATCGACAAAGTCGACAGCAAAGGCATCACCAGCCGCGGTGTCCTGCTGGACCTGGTGCGCTACCGCGGCGCCGACACCTACCTCGCGCCCGGCGCGCCCATCACCGCCGACGAACTCGACGACTGCGCCGCCCGCCAGGGCGTCACCATCGCCTCCGGCGACATCGTGCTGATCCGCACCGGCTGGTGGGACCGCTACCTCGAGGCCCGCGACGGCGCCGAACCGTACTCCGGTCTGGACTGGACCTGCGCGCTGTGGCTGCACGAACACGAAATCGCCGCGGTCGCCGCCGACAACCTGATGGTCGAGGACCCGGCCTCCGGCGTCGAGGGCACCTTCCTGCCGCTGCACATGCTGTGCCTGCGCGATATGGGCCTGATGCTCGGCGAGTACTGGGACTTCTCGGCGCTGGCCGCCGACTGCGCCGCCGACGGCGTCTACGAATTCCAGCTCGTCGCACCGCCGTTGCGCGTGATCGGCGCGGTCGGCTCGCCCCTGAACCCCATCGCGATCAAGTAGCGGAGGCCCGAGACCATGACTGTCAGCACGACCAGCGGCACCGCCGCAGGCCCGGTCACCGACGGACGCCCCTTCGTCGTCGGCCTCGGCGGCACCCTGCGCCAGGACTCGTCGACCGAACGCGCTCTGCGCCAATGCCTTTCCGCGGTCGAACGACGCGGTGGGCGCACGGCACTGTTCAGCGGCGCCGATATCGACCTGCCCATGTACAGCCCGCACGAGACCGAACGCACGCCGCGCGCGGCCGCCCTGGTCGAGGCGCTGCGGCAGGCCGACGCCGTGCTGGTCGGGTCACCCGGCTACCACGGCGGGGTGTCGGGCCTGGTGAAGAACGCCCTCGACTACATCGAGGACATGCGCGCCGACACCACCGTGTACCTGGACAACAAGCCGTGGGGCTGCATCACCTGCGCCTACGGCTGGCAGGCCGCGGTCGGCACGCTGGGCCAGCTGCGGGTCATCGGGCACGCCCTGCGTGCCTGGCCCACTCCGCTCGGTGTGGCGATCAACTCCGCCGACGCGGTCTGGGACGCCGAGGGCACCCTCGTCGACACCGGTGTCGAGGCGCAGCTGGACATGCTCGCCGGTCAGCTGCTGGCCTTCGTCCCGGCAGGCGGCGGCAGGCCATGAGTGAACCCCGCGCGGAGACCGGGCATCAGGCGGTGTCGGCCGCGCTCACCGCGCTGCGCGCCGGCCGGGTGATACTGCTCGCCGACGCGGCGGCCGACGGTGTGCGCGGCCATCTGATGCTGGCCGCCGAACACGTCACCGCGGCGGCGATCACCCTGGTCGGTGGACTGGGGTGCGGGCTCGTGCAGGTCGCACTGCCCGCCGCCGTCCTCGACGGGTTCGGGGTGCCCCCGGCCGACCCGGCGGGTACCGGACCCGACCGCTCCCGCTACCGGGTCTCGGTCGCCCTGACCGGCGCGGGCGGGGTCCGTGCCTCCCAGCGAGCCGCCACCGTGCGCGCGCTCGCCACCGCGGCGGCGGCCGACTTCGCTCGCCCCGGCCATGTCTTCCCGCTCGGCACCGTCGTCGGGGGCGTCCTCGCGCGGCCCGAGATCCCCGAAGCCGCCGTCGACCTCGCCGAACTCGCCGGGCTGCGCCCCGCCGGAGTCCTGTGCGAGATCACTGGCGCCGACGGCGAATGGCCGACCTGGCCGGAACTGACCGAACTCGGCCGCGCCAACAGGTTCCCCGTGGTCACGGTGGCCGAACTGATCGCCTACCGGCGTCGCGAACTGTGCCGGGTGACCCGGCACGGCGCCGCACGAATCCCGGTGCCGCACGGCGAGTTCCGGGCCATCGGGTTCACCGACGGGCTCGACCGCGAGCACGTCGCCTTCGTCCACGGCGATCCCGCCGCCGCGACGGCGCCGCTGGTGCGCCTGCACTTCGAATGCCTCGTCGGCGACGTCCTGGGCTCGCGGGCCTGCGGCTGCCGCGACGCCCTGCACGACGCCCTCGCACGGATCGCCGAAGCGGGCTGCGGCGCGCTGATCTACGTGCGCGCCGGCCGCACCGCGATCGGGGACACCCTGCGATCGCGCGGCCACGACGCGGATTGCGCACCGCCCCAAGCACATCCGGTCGGCCACAGCGACCTGCAGTCCGCCTTCGACATCCTCGACGACCTCGGCATCCGGGAGATCCGCCTGCTCACCGAACCCGGCGAAACCCACGCCGTACCCGCCCACCTCCGGGTCGCAGCCCGGATCCCCCTGTCCGCGGTGGCCGCGGGACGAACGGAGCGTGCCTCATGAGCCCCGAGTACCGCCGCCTGATCGTCGACGGGCACGACACCGCCTACCTGGACGCCGGTTCCGGTGACCCGGTCGTGCTGCTGCACGGCGGCGAGTTCGGCGCCGACGCCGCCCTCGGCTGGGAACACACCGTCGCGGCACTGGCCCGCCGGCACCGGGTCATCGCCCCGGACATGCTCGGCTACGGTCGCTCGGCCAAGGTGGTCGACTTCACCGACGGCCGCGGACTACGCATCCGGCACGTCGCCGCCCTGCTCGAGCTGCTCGGTATCGGCACCGCGCACTTCGTCGGCAACTCGATGGGCGCGATCAACCTGCTCGTCGACCAGACCTCCACGCGGCCCCGGTTGCGGGCGCGCAGCCTGGTCGCGATCTGCGGCGGCGGCGACATCCTGCGCAACGAGCACGTCGACGCGCTCTACGACTACGACGCCACCGTCGACGGCATGCGCCGCATCGTGGCCGCACTGTTCCACTCGGGCGCCTATCCCGCCGACGTCGACTACGTGCGTCGCAGGCACGAGTCCAGCCTCGCCCCCGGTGCGTGGGAAGCCCTGGCGGCGGCGAGATTCCGGCGACCCGGCGCCGCGGCACCGGGCACCCCGTCCAGCGACCGCGACTACGACCGGATCACCGTGCCCACGCTGTTCGTCGAAGGCGCGGGCGACAAGCTGCTGCCCGCGGGCTGGGCGAGCGAACTCGCCGCCCGGGTGCGGCGGGGGAGCAGCGCCGTGATCGACGGGGCGGGCCACTGCCCACAGATCGAGCGGCCCGCCGCTGTCAACGCACTGCTGCTGGACTTCCTCGCCCGGCACGCCGACGCCGCCGACGCTCCCGTCGCGGTGCGGTGACCCGGGGACTTCGGAGAAAAGGAGAACACATGGCCGACGAGCTGGCAGGCAAGGTCGCCGTCGTCACCGGCGGCGCCTCCGGGATCGGCGGGGCGATCGTCGCGCGTTTCGTCGCCGCCGGGGCCCGGGTGGTCGTCGGCGATGTCGACACCGAGCGGGGCCGTGCCTCGATTGCAGGCTACGGCAGCACCGCGGTCTTCGCCGAGACCGATGTCGCGGACCCGGAACAGGTCCGGCGCCTGGTCGACCTGAGCGTCGAGACATTCGGGCGCCTCGACGTGATGTGCAACAACGCAGGCATCTCCGGGGTGATGCACAAGGACTTCCTGCACGACGACCTGCTCGACTTCCACCGGGTACTCGGGGTGAACCTGCTCGGCGTGATGGCAGGCACCCGCCATGCCGCCGCGCGGATGGCCGAAGCCGACGGTGGGTCGATCGTCAATGTGTCCTCCATCGGCGGCATTCAAGCCGGTGGCGGCGTGCAGACCTACCGCGCCTCCAAAGCCGCGGTCATCCACTTCACCAAATCGGCGGCGATCGAACTGGCCCAGTACGGGATCCGGGTCAACTGCATCGCCCCCGGCAGCATCCCGACCCCACTGCTGGCCTCCTCCGCCGACCGGATGCCCAGCGGGGCGATGGAGAAGTTCACCCGCATGGTCCGCGAATCCATGCGCGAGGACCGCCCGCTCCAGCGCGACGGCGAACCCGCCGACGTCGCGGAGGCAGCGGTCTACTTCGGCAGCGAACTGTCCCGTTACGTCACCGGGACGGTCCTGCCGGTCGACGGCGGCACGGTCGCGGGCAAACCGCTCCGCCGCCGCAAACCCGCCGAGCAGGGGAGTGCGCGATGAAGCGCGGCACCGATGTTCTCGTGGTCGGCGCGTCGGCCGCCGGCCTGGCGACCGCGGAAGCACTACGGCGCGAAGGGTTTCCCGGGCGGATCACCGTCCTCGGTGCCGAGGCGCACCTGCCCTACGACCGGCCGCCTCTGTCGAAACAGATCCTCTCCGGCCAGTGGGGCCCGGAACGAACGCTGCTGCGCCCGCCACGGCAGCTGGCCGGTCTCGACCTGGACCTGATCCTGGACACCCCCGCGCTCGGCCTGGACGCGGCGACCCGGACCGTGCGCACGGCGCGGGGAGCCATCATCGCCGACCACATCGTGATCGCCACCGGCGCCAGCCCACGGACCCTGCCCGACTCGCGCGGACTGCGCGGCGTGCACGTCCTGCGCAGCCTCGACGACGCCCTCGCCCTGCGCGACGGGTTGTGCACCGCGCAGCGGGTCGTGGTCGTCGGGGAAGGTGTCCTCGGCAGCGAGATCGCCGCCACCGCACGTGAACTCGGCCGCGAGGTCACCCTGTGTGGGCCGCTCGACGCGCCCATGGCCGGGCAGCTCGGCCCGTTGGTCTCGAGCCTGCTCGCCGATCTGCACCGCGCCAACGGGGTTCGTCTCGCATTGGGCGCGGCGGTGCAGGGACTCACCGAATGCGACGGCGCGGTCACCGGCGTCGCCCTCGCCGACGGCACCGTGCTGCCCGCCGACCTGGTCGTGGTGGCCATCGGCGCGGCACCGGCCACCCGCTGGCTCGACGGCAGCGGCCTCACCCTGCGCGACGGTGTCGTCTGCGACCCGTATTGCCGTGCCGCCGAAGGGATCTACGCCGCGGGTGACGTCGCGCGCT
Source organism: Nocardia sp. NPDC059177 (assembly GCF_042755165.1). NCBI lineage: Bacteria > Bacillati > Actinomycetota > Actinomycetes > Mycobacteriales > Nocardiaceae > Nocardia > Nocardia sp. NPDC059177. The sequence goes on from NZ_JBHZBX010000005.1 coordinate 280,464, forward strand.
GGCACCACCCGGTGCTCGGCACCGAGGTCCGGTGGGAGAACCGCACCAACGCCACCGAGCAGGCCGCGACCGTCGCCGCCGCCATCGCGGGCACCCCCCGACCGCACGCGCCGATCTCGTACTTCTGGACCGACCAGTTCGCCACGAAGATCCAGGTCCACGGCACCGTCACCCGCGACGCGGACGCCGAGATCGTCGACGGTGACCCGGCCGCGGGCCGGTTCGTCGTCCGCTACACCCGCGACGGCGTAGTCACCGCGATCCTCGGCTGGAACATGGCCAAGCAGTCCAGGATCCGCCGCCAGGAATTGATCGACGGGCAGCCGCTCGTCCCGAGCGAGAGCAGGTCCCGATGAAGGTCACCGTCGACCAGGTCAAGTGTGTGGCCGCCGGCCACTGCGTCATGCACGCGGTGGAGGTGTTCGACCAGCGCGACGAGGACGGCATCGTCGTGCTCCTCGACGACACGCCACCGGCCGAACTCGCCGACGACGTGCGCCAGGCCGCCGCCGTCTGCCCGGCCATGGCCATCCACATCGAGGAATGAACGTGCGGCGCCCGCGTGGCGCCCGGAGAAGGAGACAACCGTGTCCGAAACCTCGGCCGAGACGACCGCCACCGCGGCGGCCCCGGACTATCCCATGCTGCGCGCCGCGGGCTGCCCGTTCGCGCCGCCCGCCGAAACCCTCGAACTGGGCCGGTCCGCACCGCTGCACCGGGTCCGGATCTGGGACGGCAGCACCCCGTGGCTGGTCACCGGATACACCGAGTACAAGCAGCTCATGTCCGATCCGAACGTGAGTGTCGACGACCATCAGCCGGGGTTTCCGCACTGGAACGAGGGCATGCTCGCGATCAAGGACAGCAGGCCGAAATCGGTGTTCACCACCGACGGTGCCGAGCATCAGCGCTACCGCCGCATGCTCACGAAGCCGTTCACGTTCAAACGGGTCGAGGGCCTGCGCCCGGCCATCCAGCAGATCACCGACGAGCACCTCGACCGGCTGTTGGCCGGGCCGACACCGGCGGACCTGGTCGAGGCGCTCGCCCTGCCGGTACCGACCTTGATGATCAGCGAGATGCTCGGCGTGCCCTACGAGGACCACGAGTTCTTCCAGCAGCACGCCAGCGTGAACGTGGACCGGTTCGCCACCAAGGAACAGGCCGCCCAAGGCCGGGCCGGACTGGCGCGCTACCTGATCGAACTGATCAAACGCAAGCTCGACGAGCCCGCCGAGGACGTGGTCACCGATATCGCCGAGCGGGTCCGCGCGGGCGAGATCGACATGCGCGAAGCCGCCCAGCTGGGCACCGGTCTGCTCATCGCCGGGCACGAGACCAGCGCCAACATGATCTCCCTCGGTGCCCTGGCCCTGCTGTGCAACCCCGCGCAGTTCGCGCTGCTGCGCGACACCGAGGACCCGGCGATCGTGAAGAACGCGGTCGAGGAGCTGCTGCGCTATCTGAGCATCATCCAGAACGGGCAGCGGCGGGTCGCGGTCGGCGACATCGTGATCGGCGGCGAGACCATCCGCGCCGGCGAAGGCCTGATCTTCGATCTGGCCCCGGCCAACTGGGACGAAAGGGAATGGGCCGCACCGGATCAGCTCGACATCGCCCGCCCCGCCGCCCATCACCTCGGCTTCGGTTTCGGCCCGCACCAGTGCGTCGGCCAGCAGCTGGCCCGCGCCGAACTGCAGATCGTCTTCCGCACCCTCGTGCGCCGCATCCCCACCCTGCGCCTCGCGGTTCCGCTCGAGGAAGTCGAGTTCAAGCACGACCGCCTCGCCTACGGCCTGTATTCGCTACCCGTCACCTGGTGACCGATTCCCGTTTCCCGACTCCTGTGAGGGGTGATCTCCGTGACCGCCAGCGCCACCAACGCCGCGTTCTACGATCCGTACGATGTCGAGCTCAACGCCGACCCGTACCCCATGTTCAAACGGCTGCGTGACGAACAGCCCCTGTACTACAACGAAACCCACGACTTCTACGCGATGACCCGCTACGACGACGTCAACGCAGGCCTGCTCGACAAGGACACCTACAGTTCGGCGCGTGGCGCCATCCTCGAACTGATCAAGGCGAACATCCCGATTCCGCCGGGTGTGCTCATCTTCGAGGACCCGCCGGTGCACGACATCCACCGCAGGCTGCTGTCGCGGATGTTCACCCCGCGCAAGATCGCGGCACTGGAAGACCGGATCCGCCAGTTCTGCGCCGACAGCCTCGACCCGATCGTCGGCACCGGCCGCCTCGACTTCGTCGCCGATATCGGCGCGCAGATGCCCATGCGCACCATCGGCCTGCTGCTCGGCATTCCGGAGCAGGATCAGGAGGCCATCCGCGATTTCGCCAACGACCAGATGCGCACCGAGGAGGGCCGGCCGATGAAGGCCGCCTCCGAGGGTCTCACCGGCGGCGACCTGTTCGCCGCCTACATCGACTGGCGCGCCGAGCATCCCGCCGACGACATCATGACCGAACTGCTCACCGTCGAATTCGAGGACGCGGACGGCAAATACCGGCACCTGACCCGGGAGGAACTGCTCACCTACGTCAACGTCGTCTCCGGCGCGGGCAACGAGACCACCACCCGCCTGATCGGCTGGGCGGGCAAGGTCCTGGCCGAACACCCCGACCAGCGCAAAGCCCTGGTCGAGGACCCGCGCCTGATCCCCAACGCGGTCGAGGAACTGCTGCGCTTCGAACCGCCCGCCCCGCACGTGGCGCGCTACGTCACCCGCGATACCGAGGTGCACGGTCGCGTCGTGCCCGAGGGCAGCGTCATGATGATGATCATCGGCGCAGCCAACCGCGACGAACGCCACTTCGCCCCCGACGGCGACATCTTCGACATCCACCGCCCCACCCGCCCCCACCTGTCCTTCAGCGCAGGCACCCACTACTGCCTCGGCTCAGCCCTGGCTCGCCTCGAAGGCCGCATCGCCCTCGAGGAAATCCTGCGCCGCTTCCCCGAATGGGAAGTGGACCTGTCCGCCGCCCGCCTCTCACCCACCTCCACCGTCCGCGGCTGGGAGTCCATGCCCGCCACCACCCGCTGACCTCGCCTGGCGCGAACGCATGCGGCGAGCCCGGTTCGCACCGAACGAGGACCGTGCCGGCGGACCGGACAACCTGCCGCGACTGTGCGCAGTACTGCCGCAGCGATCCCGCGACCGGCGGCCGGTACGTCGCTGAGCGGCCGGGGTGGCGCGGCCACGGTGGTTGACTCGCGGTGTGCCATCCGGGTCGACAGTTTCGGAGTGATGGGACGAGGGCGTGACAGTGGTCGCAGGCCAGTTCGCGTTCGGCGGCAGCGGCGATCTGTGACGGTACGACCTTCGTACTCCGCTTCCGTGGCGGCCGGCGATGGCGCGCTTGTCCGCGAGGTTGTTTCGGGTGTCGCGGACATGTCATCCTGAGTAGAGCGGTTGAGGTAAGCCGTGGCCGATGCCGGGGATCACCAGCAGGGAGCCGTCCTGTTGGGTGGGTGTGGTCAGTCCGGTGCGGGCGGTGGTGATGTAGAGATCGGTCAGTGCGTTACCTGCGAAGGCGCAGGATGTAGGGCGGGTGACCGGCAGCGTCAGGATCCGGTCGAGACGCCCGGAGGGGGTGTAACGGCGCAGGGCGGCACCGTCCCACAGGGCAACCCAGATCGCGCCGTCCGCGTCGACCGTGAGTCCATCCGGTATCCCGCATCCTGGTTCGAGTACGACCAGAGGTTCGCGGTCGGTGAGGTGGCCGTCGTGGTATGTGAAGGTGTCGATGCGGCGGGTGGGCGAGTCGATGTAGTACATCCGCCGGGTGTCCGGACTCCACCCGATGCCGTTACTGACAGTGACGTCGTCGAGGACGACCGTCGTGTCGCCGCCAGGAGTGGTGCGGGTGAGAGCTCCCCGTCCAGGTGCCTCGTCGTAGCGCATGGTGCCTGCCCACAGGTATCCGTCGGGTGCGACAGCGGCATCGTTGCCGCGCCGGCCTGGGGTGGGCGCATGGTGAAGCCAGTCGAAACCGCCTCGGGCAGTGTAAGTTCCGATGCCGTCGCGGAGGTTGACGACGAGTCCGCCGTCGCGGCGTGGTTTGGCTGCCCCGACGTGCTGGTCGGTGGTGATCGTCTCGACGACGCCGGTGACGGGGTCGAGGCTGTGGATGCGGGAGGCGAGGATGTCGACCCACAGCAGTCGCTGCCGCACGGGATCCCAGGTGGGCCCTTCGCCGAGTTCGGCATCGATGGCCAGTGCTTCGTGCACGGCCGGTCGCCCGGTCACGATACTGTGCCGCGGAAGCCGAGGCGTTCGGACAACTCGGCCGCGCCCGCGATGACCAGTTCCTGTAGTTCTGCGCGTCGTTGGCCCGACCATCGGATGGAGGGCACGGAGATCGACATGGCGGCGACGACGTTGCCGGTTCGGTCGAGCACTGGGGCGGCGATGCAGGAGACGTCGGGGTTCGATTGGCATTCCTCGATCGCGACGCCGCGGTGTTGTGTCTCGGCGAGTTCAACGAACAGGGCGGCCGGATCGGTGACGCTGTTGGGTGTCATGGCTGTGAGGGTGCGCCCCTCAGGATAGAGCTGTCGCAGACGCTCGTGCGGTAGTGACGCGAGCAGCATCTTGCCGACCGCGGTGCAGTGGGCGGGGAGCCGACGGCCGGCGGCCGATACCATTCTGACGGTGTGGGTGGAGTCGGCCTTGGCGATATAGATGACGGAGGTGTCCTCGAGAGTCGCCACGTGGACCGTTTCCTCGCATAGCCCGCTGGTTCGCTGAGCTGCGTGCTCGCCTTCGGAGATGAGGTCGATCTGGTCGGCGTAGCGGCTGCCCAGTTGATGGGTGCGCACTCCCAGGCGGTAGCGGCCGTTGCCTGCGGGTTCGAGGTAGCGTCGCGTGACGAGAGTGCTGATCAGTTCGTGGACGGTGGTTCTCGGGAGTTGCAGTGCCGCGACGATTTCCGGCGCCGACAGCGCGTCACGGTCGGTGAGGAAGAGCTCCAGAATGTCGAGGGCTCGGGTGACGGCGGGAACGAGTCGGCTCATCGGTGCAGGGTCTTCATGACAGTGTGATCGGGCACGGGGAATCGTCCGAGCTCGCCCGGAAGGCGAGCACCCAGCGGTGACATGCCGTCCACGGCGCCGAGTCGCTCGAGCAGATCAAGTACCAGCCGTCCGCGGCGGACACGTTCGCGGGCGGTGGCCAGGACTGTCTCGCGCAGGTGTGCGCCGGCGGGATATATGCCGGGGGCCTTGGACAGTCCGAACTTCAGGTATACCGGTGCGCCGCGGCGGATGAGTTCGGCCGCGTCGTACATGCGGACGTAGCCGCCGAGATCATCGGGTGTTTCGATGTAGATATCGAGCGGGACTCGGGCCGCGGATCGGATTTCGGTCAGGTGCTCGAGCGAGAGGTCCGAGGGAATGTTGATCGAGTCGGCACCGAGCCGCTCGTAGACGGTGACCGAGGCCGGGTTGACCGGGCCGATCAACGCGGAAACCTTGAAGGTGGTGTCGGCGGGCAGTAGGCCGTTGTCCCGCAGCCGGTGCAGCACCCACAGCACCCCTTCGTCGGCGACGAGAATGCATCGCACGCCCAGTTCGGTGGCGCGTACCGCATCTTCGACGCAGCCGGCGACCGCACGATGACCGACGGCGCGCGGCCCGGTACCACCGGCCGGCGTCGAGGCGCCCGCGGCGATGTCCCAGGTCCCACGAGGGCCGGTGAACAGGCACAGTTCGATGTCGTGTGCGGTGCAGGCGGCGACCATTTCGGTGATCTCGGCATCGGTCAGCATCCAGATGCCGCTGCCCTGACTGATCCGGTGGATGGGGACCGACAACCGCTGTGACTCGTTCAGTACTTCGTGTAGTGCGGCGGGGCCCTCGACCGACGGGATTTCGGTGCGCCAGGTTCCGCCGTCGGGGAAGGCGTGCGGCGAGGCCTGGTCCACGGCGGGCGCAGGGCCGCCGAGTCCGAGGGCGTCCAGGTGCGGTTGTCCCGGCTGTCGGTGGCTGGTGGGGGTGTGCATCAAATCCTCTTTCGGTGAGCGGGTGCCGCGGCGGCGCCGGTAGTGGTGGCGGCGCGGCCGGGATGCAGCAGCACCTTTCCGACGGCCGGATCGCCGGCGCTGACCAGGTCGATGGCGGTCCGGAACTCGGACAGGGCGAATTGGTGGGTGATCAGGGGCAGCGGGTCCAGGATCGCGGCGGTGAAGGCGCGCACTGCGTGCGACCATGCTTGGGGTGGGGCGCCGAAGACCGTGCGCACTTGGATCCGGCGGGTCACCAAGTCAGTCGGATCCAACCCGATCGCGTTGCTTGCGGGGATGCCCGTCAATACCAGGCGCCCGCCGCGGCGGAGCAACCTCACTGCCGCTGCAGCACTGCCGGCGCCGCCCGCCGCTTCGAGGACGATGTCGAATTCGCCGGGGCCGGCGAGTTCGTCGTGGCGCCGAAAATGTGTCGCTCCGAAACCCAGCGCTGTGTGCGCGTGATCGTGATGGATCCCGACTGCCAACAGTTCCCTTGGGCCCGATGCCGCGAGGAGTTGCAGTGCGAGCAACCCCAGGGTGCCCGTTCCGACGACAGCGACACGGTCGCCAGGTTGCGTTCGGCATTGCAGCGCTGCCGCGGCTGCGCAGGCGGCCGGTTCCAGGAGGGCCGCCGCGGTCAGGTCGGCGTTGTCGTCGAGGGTATGCAGCAGGTCGGCGGGCAGGGTGAGTGTGGCTGCCATCGCGCCGGGCATGGTGAACCCGGTCTCCTCGTACCCCCCAGCGCACAGGGTGGTTTCGCCCGCTCGGCAGCGGTCGCAGCGACGGCAGCTGCGAAAGCCCTCGCCGACGACCTTGCGGCCGACCAGATCGTCGGGCACCGCCGCGCCGACGGCTTCGACGACTCCGGACCATTCATGGCCAGGTACCACGGGATAGCGGACGTACTCGCTCGGTCTGGTGCCGTGGAACAGTTCGCGATCACTACCGCAGATCCCGACTGCATGCACCCGGACCAGCGCCTCCCCGTGCCCAGGTGGGAGCGGGTGGTGGTGTTCGAGGGTGAATTCGTGCGGGCACGTGACCACGAGGGCTTGATCGCCGATCATCGGCGTGCCCGTGGTGCGCGTTTCTCCCAGCCCTCGGCCCACAGGTCGAAATGCGCGCTCTGCTGGGGGAACTCGGCTGCGGCGTCGGCATCGAACTCCACACCGAGGCCGGGGGAGTCGGTGCGGTGGAAATAGCCGTCGACGACCTCGGGAGCTCCCTTGACGATGCCCTTGATCCGGTCGTCGGCGAAATCGTTGAAGTGCTCGAGGATCTTGAAGTTGGCCGCGCAGAATCCGACCTGCAACGATGCCGCGGTCAGGACCGGACCGCCCACGTTGTGGGGAGCTACCAGCAGGTAATAGGTCTCGGCCGTGGCGGCGAGCTTGCGTGTTTCCGCGATACCGCCGATATGGCCGAGATCAGGCTGGATGATGTCAGCGGCCTGGTTCTCGAACAGTTCCCGGAACTCGATGCGGTCGTGGATGCGTTCGCCGGTGGCGATCGGGATATCTGTCTTGCCGGCGACTTTGCGCAGTGCCGCGAGGTTCTCCGGCGGGATCGGTTCCTCCAGCCAGGCGGGCCGCATCGGCGCCATCTCCCGCGCCAGGCGCACCGCTGTGGCCGGGTTGAAGCGGCCGTGCATTTCCAGCATCAGCTCGGTGTCGGGTCCGATCGCGTCTCGGACGGCTTCGATCAATCCGACGGCTGTCATCGTCTCATCGTGCGACAACTCGAAACGGCCTGCACCGAAGGGGTCGATCTTGAGTGCCCGATACCCGCGCGCCAGGACCGTCCGCGCGGCGTCGGCATAGGCCTGCGGTGTCCGTTCGGTGGTGTACCAGCCGTTGGCGTAAGCCTTGACCTTGTCGGTGACCGCGCCCCCGAGCAACTGCCAGACCGGGACACCCAGCGCCTTGCCCTTGATATCCCAGCATGCGGTCTCCACGCACGCGATGCCGGACATCACTATTTCACCCGCGCGCCCGTAGTCGCCGTATTTCATGCGGCGCACCAGGTCCTCGACGGCGAAAGGGTCCGAGCCGATGATGTGGTTGGCAGCGGCTTCGTTCAAGTAGCCGCGCAGCGCGTCCGTGTGACCGAGCATCCGTGTTTCGCCGACGCCGGTGAGGCCCTCGTCGGTGTGTACGACCACATAGGTCAGATTCCGCCAGGGTGTGCCGATGACGTGCGTGTCCAGCCGGGTGATCCGCATCCACAATTCCTTTGGTTCGATATTTCGAACGGAGTCCGATATATCGACCGTAGCAGGAACGGCGGCAGCGCAACAGAAATCCGGTGTTGACGCTCACCGGTCCGTGCATCAATATATGTTCGAAATCGAAAACAATGTTCGATATTTCGAACAAGGAGTGGGTGTGGGAGACGTCGATGTATGGAGCCTCGATCCGCGAACCGGTGCGCGCCGCCGGGCGGTGACGCGGGAAACGGACGCCATCGCCGTTGACCGTGCGGTGAAAGCCGCACATGCTGCACGGGGCGCGTTGAACGACAGGTCCTCTCGCGCGAACTTCCTGCGTAATGCCGCCGAGGGCCTGGCCGCCGAGCGCGCATCACTGGCGGCCGAAGCCGAAGCCGAGACCGCACTCGGGCTGTCCCGGCTCCACGGGGAGATCGACCGCACGTGCGGCCAACTCCGCGCCTTCGCCGACCTGGTCGAGGCAGCGGATTTTCTCGACATCATCATCGATCACGCCGACACCGATCACGTCCCGCCCCGACCCGACCTGCGCAGATACAAAGTCGGCCTCGGCGTCGTGGCCGTCTATTCCGCCTCGAACTTTCCCTTCGCGTTCTCCATCGCCGGTGGGGATACCGCCAGCGCGCTGGCGGCCGGCTGCCCCGTGGTGGTCAAAGCTCATCCCGGCCACCCGGCGACATCGGCACTGACCGAGGCGGTCGTGCGTGCCGCCGCCGCCGAATCCGGGCTACCGGCGGATGTCGTACGCGTGGTGCACGGCTTCGACGCCGGTGTCGAACTCATTCGTCACCCCCTGGTGGCTGCGGCGGGTTTCACCGGCTCACAGCGCGGTGGCCGCGCCCTATTCGACGCCGCGGCCGCGCGAGAGCGCCCGATCCCATTCCACGGCGAACTCGGTTCCCTCAATCCGGTGGTGGTGACCGCCGCGGCCGCCGCCGAACGCGGCGGGCAGATCGGCCGGACGCTGGCAGCCTCGGTGACCCTGGGACACGGGCAGTTCTGCGTCAAACCCGGGCTCGTGCTGGTGCCCGAGGGCCCCGACGGCGATGCCCTGGTCACCGAACTCGCCCAGCACCTGACTACAACACCACCGGCAGCACTGCTCGACCAGCGCATGCTCGCCGATTTCACCGCCGGTATCGACGCCCGCGCGAAGCTCCCCCATGTGCAGACCGTGGTCGCCCCGTGCCTGGACACCCATGCGGTGAGCCCCGCGTTGCTGTCGGTACCCGCAGCCATGGCCTCGGACCCGAGGCACGCGCTACTACTCGAAGAATGCTTCGGTCCGGTGACGGTCGTTGCTCGCTACGCCGCGAGCAGCGAGTGCACCGAGACGCTGGCCCGGATACCGGGCGCCCTGACGGCCACGGCTCAACTCTCCCAACAGGAAGCCGCCGAACTCGACGGCAATGCCGCGGGGCTGCTGCGACGACTGAGTGCGATGGTCGGCAGGGTCGTGGTCAACGATTGGCCGACTGGAGTCGCAGTCACTGCCGCACAGCATCACGGCGGCCCCTACCCGGCGAGCACCTCGACCTCCACCTCGGTCGGCTCCACTGCCATCGAACGCTGGCTGCGCCCGGTCGCCTATCAGAACACGCCCGAGCCTCTGCTCCCGCAAGAGCTTCAGGACGCGAACCCCATGAACTTGTCACGGCTCGTCGACGGCGTCGCAGTCGGTCCGGGCCCGCAGACACAGCTCGACAGCAACCCGCACTCGAACTCAGATCGGACCGCTCGATGATCGCCGAATCTTTCAATGACGGCTGGGGCGTTCGCCCGCTGCAATCCGCGTTCTTCGCGATGACCGCGGGACCTTATCGCCCGGTGGTCCTGCCACACGACCAGATGCTCACCCTTCCACGCGCCCACGATGCGGGCGACGGCGCGGCCAACGGGTTCTTTCCCGGCGGTGACGCGGACTACGAAAAGCGCTTCGACGTGCCACTCGAATGGGCCGATCACCGGATCACCCTCGAGTTCGAAGGCGTCTACCGTGATGCGCGCGTTTTCATCAATAACGCGCTGGCTGCTCACCGGCCGTACGGCTACTCCCGGTTCTTCGTCGCCGCTGACCCGTATCTGCGATACGGCGAGACCAACGTCATCCGCGTCGAATGCTCGGCTACCGAAGACACTCGCTGGTACTCCGGCCTCGGAATCCACCGGCCGGTCACCCTACACCGGGGAGAGCTGATCCATCTGACGGTCGAGGGTCCCCGCTTCGCCACCCCCGACATCGAAGACGACCTCGCCGCGGTCCACGTCGACGCGACCGTCCACAACGAATCCACCCGCACAGCGCATCTCGACGTCCGCATCGAAATCCTCGACCCCGATGGCGACCTGGTCGCCGAGGAGACGATGCCGCTGACCGTGTTCGCCGGCGAGCGGGCAACCGTGCACCGTCGAGTGTTCGTCCGCGACCCGAAACTGTGGAGCCCCGAGCACCCCGATCTCTATCTCGGGCGCGTCTGGCTGATCCACAACGACCGAGTCGTCGACCACAGCAAAGATCACTTCGGTATCCGTCGTATTCAGATCGATCCCGCGCACGGTCTGCGCATCAACGGGCAGCCGGTGAAACTGCGCGGCGCCTGCGTGCACCACGACAACGGGCCCTTGGGCGCGGCAGCGATCACGCGCGCCGAACAACGCCGCGTCGAACTTCTGCGTGCCGCCGGATTCAATGCGCTGCGCAGCGCCCACCAGCCCATGAGCAAGGCAATGCTGCGCGCCTGTGACCGGCTGGGAATGCTGGTCATGGACGAGGCCTTCGACTCCTGGACCGTGCGCAAAACGCGCTTCGACTACTCGCGCGATTTCCCGACCTGGTGGCGCGCCGACATCGAGTCGATGGTGACCAAGGACTACAACCACCCCAGTGTCATCCTCTACTCCATCGGAAACGAGATCTTCGAAACCGGCAACCGACTCAGCGCCCGATGGGGACGAGAACTCGCCGCCACCGTGAAGACACTGGACCCCCACCGCTTCACCGTGAACGCGATCAACGTGTTGGTCTCGTCGCTGGACCAGATTGCCGCGGCGATGAGCGCGGCAGGGGCCTGCGGCGGTGTGAACGACATGCTGGGGTCGATGGAGGAGATGGTGGCGATGCTGTGGCGCTCCGAGGACACCGCGGCTCTGACCGCCGAAGCCTTCGCCCAGGTCGACGTCGCTGGATACAACTATGGCGATGCCCGCTACGACCTCGACCCGACGCAATTCCCGAATCGGGTATGCGTGGGCAGCGAAACGGCACGCCAGGACATCGCAGCCCGCTGGCAGCAAACCGCCCGCCTGCCCCATGTCATCGGCGACTTCTGCTGGACCGGCTGGGACTATCTGGGCGAAGCCGGAATCGGCCGCGTCCGCGAACCCGGCAGCGCTGTGGAAATGAGCCTCGACAGCGCACTCGGCGACTACCCGCATCTGACCTCGGAAACCGGCGACCTGGACATGACCGGTACCCGCAGACCCGCCTCCTACTTCCGTGAAATCGTCTTCGGCCTGCGCACCGAGCCCTACATCTCAGTCCACCCACCGCAACGATTCGGAATCGGCGCCGTCCCCAACGCCTTCGCATGGGACGGCTCCGAAGGCCACTGGACCTGGCCCGCGGACGAAGGAAAACCGGTCCGCATCGACGTCTATTCCGACGCCGAACAGGTCGAACTACGGGTCAACCAGCAGAGCCTCGGCCGACGCTCCGCCGGCCCCGAACATGGCTATATCGCTACCTTTGAAGCCACTTACGCACCCGGCGTCCTCACCGCGACCGCATACCGCGACGGTGTCGAAGCCGAAACCACCGAACTACACACCGCCGCACGCGTCGCCGACCTGCGTCTCACCGCAGAGAGCACGACAGCAACTGCCAACGACAACGACCTGGTTCACGTCCGCATCGCCCTCGTCGACCAGTACGGTCGCACCAATCCCGCCGAAACCCGCACTGTCCGAGTCGATATCGAGGGCCCTGGGGTGCTGGCCGGGCTCGGCAGCGGCGACCCGCGCCTTGACGAACCCATGCTCACTACCACCCGAACCACCTACGCCGGCACGATCCTGGCGATCGTACGACCCACCGGTGCCGGGATCCTGACGGTTCGCGCCGGCGCCGACGACCTCGAACCGCGCACGGTAACCATCGATGTGCGCGGCGACCAGCAGCCCGTCTGCTGACCATTCTCGACGACAGGAATTCGACAGTGATGCTCAACCTACAACGCCGTGGCCGCACCATGGGCGGGCGGCGCGTGAGTACCAGAGCCGGGAAGCCGGCGGGGATGCCGCGGCTGATGGTAGCGGTATTCTCGGCCACCCTGGCCACAACCCTGGGAAGCGTGCCTGCGGTGATGGCGCAGGCGCCGGAGTCGTTCTACAGCTACGACGGCGCCGAACCGCTGGCATCACTTGCCCCAGGCGCCGTGCTGAAGACCCGGACCCTCGAATATCACGCCGACACTTTCGCCACACCGTTGACCACGATCCAAGTGCTCTACCGGTCGACCGATTCCCTTGGAAACCCGACAGCCAACGTCACCACGATCATCAAACCCCCGGCACCGGCCACCGGCGCGGCCAAGGTCGTTTCTTTCCTTTCGGCATACGACTCACTCAACCCGGCGCACAGTCCTTCCCGAGCGTTTGCCGCCGATATCGAACTCACCGGCCTTTCGGATCCCCTGAGCGATATCGCCTCTTCGGAAGTCCAGTTCTTCGCCCCGCTGCTGATGGCCGGATACACCATCGTCATACCCGACACCGAAGGCCCCGCCGCTGACTTCGCCGCCGGCCCCGAATACGGCAGAACGACCCTGGACTCACTGCGCGCAGCACGTCATGTCACCACTCTCAGCGGAATCGACGACACGACCAAGATCGGCCTGATGGGATACTCCGGCGGCGCGATCGCCGCGAACTGGGCCGCGATCGAAGCACCCTCCTACGCCCCCGACATCAACGAAGATCTCATCGGGGTCGCCGAAGGAGGAGTCCTGGTCGACCCCGCACACAACCTCAACTACGTCGCGGGCAGCCCGATCTGGGCCGGAGTGATCGGAATGGCCATTGTCGGCATCTCGCGGTCCTTCGACGTCGACTTCAGCAAGTACCTCAGCGACACCGGCCGCCGCGTCCTCGAGGAAATGCAGGACGCGTCGATCATGAACGTGCTCGCCCAATACCCCGGCCTGACCTGGGCACAAATGGCCCTACCCGAATACGCCGACCCGAACTCGATTCCCGAATACGTCGACGTTGTCAACAAGCTCAACATGGGCACAGCGCCGACTCCGACCGTTCCGATGTTCATCGCCCAGGGCGCCAACGGCATCCTCGAGGGCACACCAGCACATCCTGGCTTCGGCGCCGGAGACGGCGTCATGATCACTGGAGATGTCCGCGCCCTGGCCAATCAGTACTGCGCTGCCGGACTGGCCGTTCAATACGACCAGTACGACGCCCACAGCCACGTCACTGCTCTCATCGCCTGGGCACCAGCGGCGCAAAAGTGGCTCATCGACCGCTTCGACAACCAACCCGCCCCCACCAATTGCGGAAACATCCCCGCAGGCAACCCCCTCACTCCCGAACGCCACGCCCACCAGCTCTGATCCAATGCCAGCTAGTTGGCCAGTGCTCCTGACAGGTTCAGTCAGATAGCGGTGAGACATGGACATCTGACAGATCCGTCACGAGTGGCGGGGTCCAAAGCGGCCATGCCCTTGTGATTGCAGTCGTGGATCAGTTGCCGCGCATACGCGTCGGGCATCTGGTGCCCGGTGAACGTGGATCTCCGCGTAGAGCCCGCGCATCTCGGCGAAGCCGACTCGGACCGAGGCCTACCGGTTGGTTGATGAGGGGACCGTGGCCGGACCGACTGTCGGGCGCCCTCCGACGACGCCGGCGGTGCAGAGCTCGGTGAGCAGGGTCGGCTCCAGCCCGAGGTCGGTGAGAATGGCGTGGTTGTCCTGGCCGAGCAGGGGGGCGTGCGTGCGGTGGAAGCGGTAGGGGCCTGCGGAGAAGCGGGCGGGGATCGTGCTGTGGCGGGCGGTTCCGGTGATCGGATGGGTGAGGTTCTCGAAGAAGCCGCGGAAGATGAGTTGCGGGATCTCGGTCTGGCGGTGCGGCTGCAACACCTTTGCCACGGGAATGCCTGCATCCCAGAGGGTTCGGACGATGTCGTCGCTGTCGCGGTCGGCGCACCAGGTCGCGAGTCTGGTATCGATCTCGGTGTGTCTGGCGCGTCGGCCTGCCGCGCTCGACAGTGCCGGGTCCAGCATCCAGAACGGGGTGCCGAGGGCTTCGCGGAGTTTGCGCCAGTGTCCGTCGGTGGCGATCGCGATCGCGACCCAGCAGTCCCGGCCACCGAATTCGTCGGTGCCCGCGGCCTGATAGAGGTTCTGTGGCGCGGCGGCCGGGCCGCGGTTGCCGTCGCGGTGCAGCAGCACTCCGTTGGCGGAGTACTCGAGCACCTGCTCGGCGGCGACATTGAGTGCGGCGTCCACCATGGCAGCCTCGATCAGGGTGCCTGCGCCGGTGCGGCGGCGGTGGGTGAGGGCCAGCAGCAGGGCGTTGAGTGCGTGTACCCCGGCGTTGGGGTCGCCGATCGAATAGGGCTGCACGGGATTCTCGTCCGGGTGACCGGTGAGCCAGCTGATGCCCGAGGTGTCCTCGATGACGTAGGCGAAGGCGGGATTGTCGCGCCACGGCCCGGTCGTCCCGAAACCCGGCATGCGCACCATGATCCCGTCCGGCCGCAGCGCGCGGTAGGCGGGATAATCCAGGCCGATCTGGGCGAGCACGCGCGGGGTGTAGTTCTCGACGACCACATCGCAGGTCGCGGCGAGCTTTGCCAGCAGCGCGCGCCCACGGTCGTCGGCCAGGTCCAGGGTGACGCTTTTCTTGCCCGCGTTGAGCCCGGCGAAGATCGGTGACTTCTCCCACCAGCGGTCCTCGCTGACCGGCACTCCCGCGATGAGCCGGGTGCCGTCCAGCCGGGCGGCCGACTCCACATGGATCACCTCGGCGCCCAGCATCGCCAGATAGTGCGTGCACGACGGACCCGCCCAGAAGGTGGTGAGATCGAGTACCCGCACACCACGGAACGGCAGCTGTTCGGTGGCGCCACTGCGGGTTCGGATACCGCACGATCGGTTCGCCGAGGCGCGGTAGTGCTCGGTGTGCTCACCCAGCCGGGGCGCGGGGCCAGGCTCCGGCAGCAGCGGCGGATCGAAACGGTAGGGCGCGCCGGGCCGGACGAACCCGTCCCGGGGATCGGTCACGAACGACCCCCGGGCCAGGTGATGGTCCATCTTCGGGGCGTTCGCCCCGTCGGCGACCGGCCCGTTCGGAATCCGGAAGGCCGAAGCCAGATCCTGTACCACCTCGACCGGCTGCTCGGCCAGCCAGGCGTAGATCTGCGGTGCCTTGGCGGCGGCGCGTTCGGTGATCGAGGCGTCGGTGTCCTCGTCGATCCACTCGGGATGCCCGACCATCGCGCACAGGTCGTACCACTGCTGCACGGTGCCACACCCCACCGAGACCAGGCCGTCGGCCGCGGTGGCGATACCGGGCACACTGCGCCTGCGCCGATCCCGGAACGGGCGGCCCAGCGCGTCGTGGAAGGTGACGGGAAAGTAGGTCAGACCGAGGATCTGGGCTTCGAGCATCGACAGGTCGATCAGCTCACCCGCGCCGCCGCGCAGCCGGGAGGTCAGCGTGGCTGCCGAGGCGTGGGCACCGGCGAACCATTCGCCGATCCGCCCGCCGACCGCCACCGGCGCCCGCTCCGGCGCCCCGCGCCCGAGCCCGATGATGCCACCAGACCAGGCTTGCAAGGTGAACTCGGTGGCGGGGCGACCCGCCCACGGCCCGTCGAGCCCGAACGGTGTGATCGCGGTGACCACCAGGTGCCGGTGCGCGCGCCGCAGGGCAGTGGGGGAGTAGGCGGGATCGGCGGTGATCGGCGAATCGGGTTCCCACACAACGATATCGGCGGCGGCCAGCAGTGCGTCGAGCAGTGTTCGATCCGGTGGCGCGGTCACGTCGACGAGCACGCTGCGTTTGGACCCGGACAGGAACGTGAACAGCGGCGCATCGCCGCCCGGGGCGGGCGCGGTGTGCGAGGCGGACCACCGCCGCAGCGCCGCGCCACCCGGCGGTTCCACCACGACGACCTCGGCGCCGCCGTCGGCCAGCAGTTTGGTGCAGTAGGCCCCCGCGATCCCGGTGGACAGGTCGAGGACCGTCCACCCGGACAGCGGTGCGGCCGCGGTACTCACCGGTCTTCCTTGCGCGCGGATTTGCTCAGCCGGAACTCCGGCGGAAAACGGGCGTCGTTGTCCTTCACCGAGGCGCTGAGCCCACTGTCGTAGGCGTCGCCGAGCATGAGTTCGTCGTCGGCGTGGATGTGCCCGCCCATCGATTCGAAGAACCCGCTCAGCAGGCTGCCCATGTATTCGCCCTGCTGCTGCTTCATGATCTCGAAGAAGACCTTCTGCATGAAGATGGTGTCGGTGGGGCGATTTCGGGCGCAGGCCAGCGCGTACTTGGCGGTCTCGGCCTCGAGGTCGTCGCGTGCGACCACTTTGGTGAGGAAATTGCAGGCGTCCATCTCCTGGGCGGTGAAGGCCCGGCCGGTGAACACCATCTCCTGGAATTTGCGCAGTCCCATGGTCTGCGCCCAGGTCCACATCCGCGGACCCCAGCCGTAGTAGCGGAAGGACGGATGACCGAAGAGGGCGTCGTCGCTGGAGATCACCAGGTCGGCGTCGGCGGCCTGATAGAAGTGCCAGCCGTAGCAGTAGCCCTTCACCTCGACGATGCTGATCTTCTTGAACTCCTGCAGGCTCCGGCAGCCGGCTTGGGCATTGGCGTACCACTGGCTGACCGTCGCGCCGTGCCGGAACGACCCGGCGGGCGGATACCGCACGCCGTCCTCCGGGCCGATCCTGTATTCGGCCAGGCGTGGCCCCTGATCCGGATCTCGCTGGGTGGCAAGGAATTCGGGCAGATCGGCGCCGCTGCCGAAATCGTCGCCCGCGCCGCGCACGACGAGCACCTTGACCTCGTCGTCGACGCTCGCGCGGTGGATCAGATCGCCGTAGCGCAGCCGGGCCGCGCTGGTCGGGGCGTTGAGCTGGTCGGGACGGTCGAAAGTGATGGTGGCGATACGGGTTTCGGGATCCTTGTCGTAGCGGATGATCTCCGCCGCCGACGGCTGCTCCGGACCGGACACGGGCGGGCTCCTTAGCCTGGAAGACAATGTGCGGTGAAAGCAGGGGCGAGCCGCCGACTCGGCGACTCGCCCCGTGCGCGGCGCGGTCAGTGCGGCCAGTGCGGTGCGGTGGTCAGCACCTCGGCTCCGGTATCGGTGATCAGCACCGCGTCGCGGCCGAACACCGCGCCCACGCCGGGCTCGAACACGTAGGTGGTCACCGACAGCACCATGCCGGGTTGCAGCCGCTCGGCCGCGGCGGTGCGCGGCAGCCGCGGTGACACGACCGGTGCGTCGAATCCCATGCCGAGCCCGCGCGCCACCGGCATCGGAGGCAGGGCTTCGCCGGCCAGTTCGTAGGCGGTGAGGAGCCCGGTCGCGGTCGCGCCCGGTCGGCAGGCCTGTAAGAGCCTGTCCCACAGGCGGTCCCACCGCTGATACAGCGCGCGGGTCCGGTCGTCGCCGGTTCCGTCGGCGGGCCGGGTGCGGCCGACCTCGCCGATGTAGCCGTCGCCGAGGATGCCCGCCGAGAACGCGACCAGGTCACCGGCGCGGGCGACGCGGCCGCCGCCCGCCCGCTGCCACGGGTGCTCCTTGGAGGTGACCCAGGCCGAATCCTGGGACGCGGGGGTGCTGATCCCGCCCGCCGTCATCGCCTCCAGGAGAATCCCGATCAGCGACTGTTCGCGCACGCCCGGTGCCAGTGCGGCCACCGCGGTGGCCAGCGCGGCCTCGGCGGCAGCCAGTGCCGTGCGCAGGGTGGCGATCTCCTCGGGGGTCTTGATCCGGCGGGCCGCGGCGAGGGCCGGTTCCCCGTCGACCAGTTCGGCCTGGGGGAACGCCCGCGGCAGCAGGGTCGCGAAGGTGGGCGACAGCGCGTCGGTGCCGACCCGCCGGGCGGTACTCGCGCCGTCGATGCGGCTGAGCACGTCGAGGGTGGTGAGCGGATTCCAGGCCAGCCCGTAGAGGTTGTCGTGCGGGATGTCCTCGGGGATCCCCTCGTCCCAGGTGCTGAGCAGGTGCACCTCGCCGGTGTCGCGCACCAGCGTGGCGACCGGGCCGAAGGGTCGGGTGCCCGCCACCCACAGCTGGGGCGCGCCCGCCACGTAGCGGGCGTTCGCCTGACGGCCCAGGACCAGGACGTCCAGGTCGTGGGCGTGCATCTGTGCCAGTGCCCGAGCACGCCGTCCCTGCCGCAGGGCGCGCTCGTCGGGCAGGATCTCAGTGCCCATACGGTGCGTACGGGTAGTCGGTGAGGGGCGTGTAGCCCGTCTCGGTGATCACGACGATCTCCTCGCTTCGGTATCCGCCGGTGCCGTCCTCCCAGACGACCGGCTCGAGCACGAGCACCATTCCCGGTGCGAAGACGAAGTTCTCGTCGTATTCCGCGCCGAGATCGGTGCCGATCATGGGCATCTCGGCCGCGCTGACCCCGATGCCGTGACCCAGATAGAAATGCGGCAGCCACGGCTTGACCCCGTTGTTGGCGGCCACGGCCGCCCGGGTCAGATCCGCCGCGCTCGCCCCGGCCCGGGTGACCCCCAGGACCGCGGTGATGATCTCGTGCCAGCGGTCGAACTGCCTGCGCTGGCGGTCATCCGGGGTGCCGCCCACGATCCAGGTGCGGCCGAAGTCCGAGCAGTAGCCGCCGTAGGTGATGCTGACATCGGTCCACAGGACGTCCCCGGCCGACAGTTCCCGCTCGGTGCTCAGCAGCGGCAGCGCCAGGTCGCCGTGGGTGGTCCACACGCCTTCGGCCTTGGTCTCGGGCATGACCTGCCAGATGGCCTCGAGCATGTTCGCGGTCGCGCCGAGTTCGAAGGCCCGGCGCACGAACCGGGCCGACAGGTCGATCTGGCGGCAGCCGGGCACCACCGCGGCCTGCACCTCGGCGATGGCCTGCTCGGTGATCCGGTTGGCGATCCGCATGCACGAGATCTCGTCGGGGGTCTTGATCAGCTTGGCCGGACCGACCACCAGCGCGGCATCCGAGGGGTCGCCGCCGGGGAACACCGCGCTCGCGGCGCGGCGCATGGCCCCGGTGAGTTCGTCGACCGCAACCGTCGACCCGGCCGGGACGATCTCGGCCAGCCGGCGTGCGAAATCCTCGACGCCCTCGTCGAATTCGAGGTAGACCGGTCCGTGGAGGTGGTCGGCGGGCAGCTCCGACTCGTCGGAGGCGCCCTCCCGGAAGGGCAGGAACAGATGCGGCCACGGGTCACCGGCGACCACGACCGCGACCGGGCGTTCGACGTGGGAGAGTCCCGCGTCGCCGAGCGGCCAGTTCGCGCCCGTCGCGTAGGCGACATTGGCGTTGTTGAGCAGGACAAGGGCGTCGACTCCGCGCGTGGCCATCGACGCCCGCAGGCGGGCGCCGGTCTCGCGGCGCATGCGCGCGCGGTCGGGCACGTCGGGGATCTCGAAGGCCGACGGTGTGGCCGGACTGAATGCTGTCATCGTCACACGCCCAGGAATTCCCGGATGTTGCCGCTGACGATCTTGGCGGCGTTGTCCGGACCGACCGCGGTCACCACGGCCTGCAGCGATTCCTCGGAGTAGCCGAAGGTGCTCTCGTTGTGCGGGTAGTCCGAGGACCACATGACCCGGTCGACGCCGATGTGGTCGACCAGGGCGAGCCCGAGCGGGTCGACCATGAACGAAGCCCGCATGTGGTTGTCCCAGTAGTGGCGGATCTCGTGGTCGAGGGGGCGATCCAGCATGTGCTGGAACGAGGCATGCAGGTGTTCGGCGTCCTGCAGGGCGGCGGGCACCCAGTTGATGCCGCCCTCGAACCAGCCGATGCTCAGTCCGGGGTGGCGGTCGATGATGCCGCTGAAGATGTACTTGGAGAACAGTTCCCGGAACGGGGCGACATTGTGCATCATGCCGACCGCGACACTGTTGACCTCGCACGGGCTCGACAGCGGGGACTCGCCGATGTGGTGGGAGACCGGAACGCCGGACTCCTCGATCGCGTCCCACACCGGGATCATCGCGGTGCTGCCGTAGTCGATGACCTTGCCCTCGTCGTCCTTGCCCGCCGACAGCGGCAGCAGGAAGGTCTTGAGGTCCAGGGACTTCAGCTCGTCCAGGGTCCGCCGCGCGCCCTCGCCGTCCCACCAGTTGATCAGGCCGACGCCGTAGAAGGCGCCGTTCGACGACTCCTGGAGTTCGGCGATGTAGGCGTTGTAGATCCGGAAGCAGCGTTCGCGAATGTCCTTGTCCGGGTAGAACAGCAGCGCCAGCAGGGCGTTGGGGAACGCGAGTTCCCTGGCGATGCCGTCGGCGCGCAGATCGGCGCCGCGGGCCTCGAGGTTCGCGCTGCCCGAACCCTCCAGGGGGTCGTACTGCATGAGTACGTGGCTGAAATCGCCGGGCAGGAACGACTTGCCCTTGCGGCCGATCTGGTAGGCGCCGTCCTCGTACCAGATCCGGGGCGCCTTGTCCTTGAACTCCTCGGGCAGCCGCTCGAAGAAGATGTCGTGCGCCAGCGAGATGTGGTTGTCGGCGGAGAAGACCTCCGTGCCCGCGGGCAGTCCGAGCGTGCCGGCCGCCTTGCCGCGCCGGTCCTTCGGTGGGCCGAATCCACCGGGTGGGTACAGCGGGGCGCTACTACTGGGAACCGGCATCCTGCCCTCCAATGTGGTTCTCCGAATGCGGAAATAACGTTATCACAGGTGGAGAGCGCGAAGACCAGCACTTTTCGGATGACCGCGATTCCGGCCACCCGGCAGCGCAAGAACGCTATTCTCGTCAGTGGCCCGGATCGGGGCGAGGTGAGACCCTTGTCACATCGGGCAAACCAACCTACTGTGTGTTCACTAGGTTTTGTCGAACAGGGTGCCGCGCATGACTTCTCCCCGTCCTTACGCCTCGCTACTAGCCAAGGGAGAGGATCGCCGCCAGCGCATCGTGACCGTCGCGCAGCGTCTGCTCACCCGCAACGGCTGGCGCAATACGAGTCTGGCGATGATCGCGCGGGAGGCCGGGGTAAGCCCGGCGGGGTTGCTGCACCACTTCACGTCGAAGAACCAGCTGCTGCATGCGGTGCTCGATGCCCGCGATGCCGACGACCTGCAGCAGGCCGACCTGCGCGGGGACCTGATCGCCGAGATCGAGAAGGTCGCCGAGCGTATCCAGCGCTCACCCGAACTGGTCGGCACCTTCGCGGTCCTGCTCGTGGAGAACCTCCAGCCCGAGGCTCCCTTGCACGACCGGATGCTCGACAGATGGAACCTGGCCGTCGGCATCGTTACGGCGCTCATCCGCCACAACCAGGAAATCGGCCGCTACCGTGCCGATTTCGATCCCGGGATCCGGGCGGTGGAGATCGTCGCTTTCATCAATGGAATGGAGATCTCATGGCTGCTCGATCATTCGATTCCTCTGACCGAGGTGTTCGCCGAGTACACGAGGTCGCTGACACGCGACTTCGCCCCGGACCCTCCGCGATGAGGTATCGCCTCGACGTCGTGGCGACCAGTGTGGTCGATGTCGTCGAGCATGCCGGGGGCTGGCTGTTCGACCGTGCCGTCGCGGGCTGGGATGTGTCGGTGCTCGTCGCGGAGATCTCCGACGCGCGACCGCTGCGCATCCTCGGCGCCGAGCTGGTCGACCTGCACCAGGTGCTCTCCGCGCACGGACAGGGCCGCAAGCCGCACGCGCTGGCGATCGCCGGCGATGTCTGCTGTCGCGACTCCCGCGCGCACCGCGGCGTGGTCTCGGCGCTGCGCGACGGGGGAGTGGAAGTCGTTGTCTGGGGCGATGATTGGTCGTCTCCACCCGAACATCGGGTCGACCCGGTGGTGCACCGGCTCAGTGTGGCCGCGCGGGCGTTCAAGGCCCAGGCGCTGACCGCGGCCCGGCTGCCCGCCGAATCCGTCGGCACCACCGAGGTCTTCCGCAGCGGGGTGTCGATGTTCCCGCCCATCGGAGCGGATCTGAGTCCGGTCGGCTGAACCGCTGTGCCGCCGTTCGCGCCCCGGGGAGCCGGGGGCGGACGGCGGCGGAGTCGTCAGATGCCGATGTAGACGGCTTTGGTGTTGAAGTAGGCTTCGATGCCCTTGCGGCCGCGTTCGCCGCCCCAGCCGGACTGCTTCTGGCCGCAGATCGGCATCGAGGGATCGGCGGCGAGCGAGGAGTTCACCCAGATCTGGCCCGCGCGCAGCTCGTTGACGACGCGATGGGCGCGGCCCAGGTTCTCGGTCCAGATCGAGCCCGCCAGACCGTATTCGGTGTCGTTGGCGGCCGCGATTGCCTCCTCCTCGTCGTCGAAGGGGATCACCGAACCGACCGGGCCGAAGATCTCCTCGCGGATCAGGCGCATGTCGGGGGTGGTGCCGGTGACGATCGTGGCCTCGTAGAAGTAGCCGCGGCGGTCCATCGGCTTGCCGCCGCACACCACCTGCGCGCCCGCCGCGACACCGTCGTCGACGATCCCTGCGACGCGGCGGCGTTGCTTCTCGCTGATCAGCGGGCCGAGTACCGAGTTGGGATCGTCGCTGCCGCCCATCGGCAGCATCGCGGCGAAGGCGGCCAGGCCCTCCACTACCCGGTCGTAGATGCCGCGCTGGACGTAGATGCGTGAGGTGCACGAACAGTTCTGCCCGGAGCCGGCGAGCAAGCCCATGCCCGCGCCCATGATCGCCTTGTCCAGATTCGCGTCGTCGAACATGATCAGCGGCGACTTGCCGCCGAGTTCGAGGGTCAGTCGCTTGAGATTGCCCGCGGCCGCCTGCACGATCAGGCGCCCGACCTCGGTCGATCCGGTGAACGAGATCTTGTCCACGTCCGGGTGCGCGGTGAGCGCGGCACCGGTGGTCTCGCCGTACCCGGTGACGACGTTGAGTACGCCATCGGGCAGTCCCGCCTCGCGGAAGATCTCCTCGAGTTTCAGCGCGCTGAGCGGGGTCTCCTCGGCGGGCTTGAGTACCGCGCTGCACCCGGCGGCGAGCGCGGGCGCGACCTTGAGCATCGCCACGAAGAACGGCCCGTTCCACGGCACGATGAGGCCGACCACGCCGACCGGCTCGAGCTGGGTGAAGGTGTGGAAGCTCTCGAACTCGCCCAGCAGCCCGTCGGAGACCAGACTGCTCGACTCGCCGTGGATCTTGCCGACCCAGCCGGCGTAGTACATGAGCATGTCGTAGGCCACGGCGATGATGTGGCGCGCGGCCACGGCGTTCATGCCGTTGTCGCGCGCCTCGATGGCGGCCAGCTCGTCGGTGCGTTCGCGCACGATCGCCGCGGCCCGGAACAGCACCTGCGCGCGATGGGTGGCCGGCTGCTTGCGCCAGACACCCGACTCGAACGTCTCCCGGGCCCGCGCCACCGCCTCGTCGACAGCCCGCTGGTCGGAGTCGGCGACCTCGGCGATCTGTTCCTCGGTGGACGGGTCGAAGACGGGAATCGTGCCCGTACCGATGGTGTTTGTCACTGGTCTCATCCTTTCGCCGGCCACTCCGGCGCGGAGAAGCGCGGTGTTGTCGAGGCGCGCGGCCACGGATAGACCCGAGAATATCACTCTCGTAAATCGGTAGTCATGATATCGGACGGCGAGAACATAGCTGATTACAGTAGGTGTCGCCTGCCGTAGGTGGCGAACTCCGCCGCGAGTTCCCGCTTGTCGTCGGCGGTCATGCGGCGGTACTGCGGCCGCCCCCGGCCCGCCCAGCGATGCACCGTTTCCTCGGTGCGCCAGCCCTGCTCCTGGAGTTCGCGTTTGAGCACCTTGTTCGACCCCGTCACCGGAAGATTCGCCGACACCCGCAGGAACCGTGGGGTGCCCTTGCTGCCGAGATCGTTCTGGGTGCACAGGAATTCGGTGAACTCCGCGATGTCGAAACCCGCCGGATCGGCGACCTCGACCGCGGCCATCACCTGATCACCCGAGCGCGGGTCCGGGATGCCGAACACCGCGGCGGCGATGACCGCGGGATGGCGGCGCAGCACCTGCTCGATCACCAGCGCCGAGGTGTTCTCCCCGTCGACCCGGATCCAATCACCCTTGCGCCCGGCGAAATACAGGAATCCAGCGGTGTCGACGTAGCCGAGATCGCCGGTCCAGTACCAGCCGTTGCGGATCCGGTCGGCGTCGGCGACCTCGTTCTTGTAGTAGCCCTCGAAGGCGAGCACGCCCGCCTTGTCGATCATCTCGCCGATGGCCTCGTCGGGATTGCGGACCCGGCCGTACTCGTCGAGTTCGGCGCGCACGCACTCCTCGAGAGTGTCCGGATTCACCACCGCCACACCGGGATGCGCCGGCCTGCCGAGCGCGGCCGGTGGCGCGGCGGGATCCAGCGCGGCCAGGCTCGGGCCCTCGCTGGAGCCGTAGCCTTCGAACAGCTGCGCGGCGAAGCGGCGGCGGAACTCGTCCTGATCGGCCACCGACGCCTCGGTACCGAACCCGCGCACGAGGGTGTTCTCCGCGTCGGTCGCGGTCTCGGGTGTGGCGAGCAGGTAGCCCAGCGCCTTGCCGACATAGGTGAAGAAGGTCGCGCCGAAGTACCGCACATCCGGAAGGAATTGCGAGGCAGAGAATTTCGGCGTCAGGCAGACCGTCGCACCGACCGACAGCGCGGGCGCCCACAGCGCCATGATGGCATTGCCGTGGAACAGCGGCATACAGCAGTAGTCCACGTCCTCACGCACATGGCCGAACTTGCCCGCCGCCGCGTGCGCGACCACCACGAGCCGGCGCTGGGTGCAACGCACCGCCTTCGACGTGCCGGTGGTGCCGGAGGTGAACAGCAGCAGCAACAGCTCCTCCGGTCCGCCCACCGCCACCGGTGCCACGCGATGGGCGTCGACGCGGGCGGCGTAGCCGGGATCGTCGATCAGCAGGAACCGGTCCTCCGACAGCCCGTGGTCCAGGGTGCGCAGCCGGGCCATGCCCGCGGCGTCGGTGACGATCAGCTGACAGTCGACATAGCGGATGTCGGTGGCCAGCTGGGCATCGCCGCGAGTCGGGTTCAGCCCGGCCACGGTCGCGCCCGCCAGGGCCGCCGCCCCCAGCCAGAACACGTAATCGGGCACATTGTCCAGCAGGACACCGAGATGGAACGGGCCGTCGCGGCGCAGCGCGCGCGCCAGTTCCGCGCGGGCGGCCGACTCGTGCACGACGGCGTCCCAGGTCCAGTCGGCCTCGCGGGTGCGCAGGCCCAGGTGCTGGTCGCCGAGCCGGTCGAGCAGCAGGGTGGCGATACTTTCGGTCATGTCCCCATCGTCTTCCTGGTCCGGATCCGGTCGCGTTCAGGCGCCCGGATGCACGAGGTCGATGTACTCGCGCGGCAATTCCTCGAAGGTCAGTTTGCGGATCTCGGACGGGCCGGAATGGTAAGAATCCTCGCCCTGGATCCGGCCTTCCGCGTCGACCGGCCACAGCAGCAGCTGCCGGAACACGATCAGGTAGTCGGCAGCCGGGTCGTCGACCGGGATACCGACCTCGGCGGCGTAGGAGCCCGGGTAGATCTGCTTGAGGAATCCCTCGGTCACCACGCAGTGGTCGTCGACGACCAGGCGGTCCAGCTCGTATTCGAGGATATTGCTGCGGCTGGCGACGAAATCGGCGTAGTAGGTGTGCACGCCGTCGCGCCCCTTCGGGCCGACATCCTTGCCCGCGTTCCAGAAGTGGTAGGCCGGTTCGGGCACCAGGGTGCGCATCAGCCCGTCGAGATCAGGTGCCGCCTCGGCCTTCATGTGCTCGATGACGATGCCAAGCACAGTGCGGTGCCGTTCGTTCGTGGTGACGGCCAGACGCTGCTCGAGCGGCGCCCAGGTGTTGGTCGGATCGATGACCGCCATGGGTGGAACTCCTTCTCGTTCACCGGATCTCCCGGATCGCACCAGCTGGTGCCCGTCGATCATCACCGAACGGAGTGACCCAGATCACCCGACAGCCGTCGCCGGATGATGCCCCGGCACCCGACGAGTGTCGGCTCATCCGGCCCGCTCGGTGTCGGCGGACAGTTCGGCCGAGGACAGCGCGATCCGGCGCATCATCAGCGACAGGGTGGCCATGAACCGGTCCAGCGCCTCGCTCATCTGCCAGCCCATCACCGCCTCGACCTGGCCGATGCGCGCCGCGACCGTGCTGTGGTGCAGGTGCAGTTCCTCGGCGGTGCGCCGCAGCGAGCCGAACACGCAGAACGCCTCCAGGGTGTCCACGGCCAGTGCGCCCGCCTCGGTCGATGCGAAATCGTTGAGCCGCACCACATCCGGTGCGCCGAGCAGGCGTTCCAGCGGCAGTTCGCCGAGCAGTGCCAACGCGCCGAGCCGTTCGAAGGCGACCACCCGGCGGCCGTGCCAGGTCGACGACGCGAAGCGCAGCGCCCGCCGCGCCTGCTCCCAGGAGGTGGCCGCCGCCAGCGCGGGCAGCTGCTCACCCATCCCGACCCACGGACCCTCCGCGGGCCGGCGAGCAGCCGGAAACGCCTGCACGACAGCGGTATCGAGCACATCCGACAGCTCCCGGCACGAGCCACAATCCTGCACCAGCACCGCGGTGGTCGTGCCGAGCACGGTCGAACGGACCAGCGCGACCCGCTCGGCGATGATCCGCACCGCCGCCGCCGTCCCCGGCCCCGAGACCGCCAGCAGGCAGATCGGCCGCGCCGGATCGACACCGAGCAGGCGCAGCGCGCGCACCCGATCCGCGCGCCGCTGTTCCTCCGACAGCACCACCTCGAGCAGCGCCGGATCGGCCAGCCCGGTCGGCCCGGCCGCGCCCCGGCGCGCGGTGACCCGCAGGCAGTGCCGCAACCGCGCCACCAGCACCTCGTCGAACGCACGCACGGTGCCCGCCCGCTCCAGCCACACCTGCGGATCGGACCCGAAGGCCGCCGCCGGTGGCGGGGCGGCGGCGAGCAGGCGACCCGCGGCGTCGTAGCGGATGACGGTGCCCGACGGCCACCGGGCGCCGGCCGGGCATTCGGCCAGGGCCGCGGCCGCGCGCAGCACCGTATCGGCATTGGCGTCGGATTCGGCGAGGTCGTCGAAGTACTCGACGACCCGCAGCAGGTCGGTGGCGATGTCGCCCATTCGGCACCTCCTGTGGCGGACCCGGCGACCGCGGTGGCCGGAGTATGCCGGTCCCGTGCCGATGCCCGGCCGCAGCTTCCCACTGAGTGGTACGGCGACCGCGATCCGTGAGGAGCGCATGCCTGCCGGGCCGCGCAGCAACTAGGATGACGACCGCGCATTGCCGGCGATTCCTCGATGGTTCGACAGGATCACTGCGCCTCGGCGCAAACACCGCTGTCGCCGAACCCGATTCGATCCGGAAGGGCGACGATGATGTCGACCGCACGCCAGCGCCGCAAACGGTTCTACCAGGCACTACCCGAGACAATGGTCGGCCGGGCCGCCAGCGGCGATGTGCTCAGGGCACGGCCGATGACAGCCCGGATCGCCCCCGGTCTCGCGATCGGAGCCCACGCGCACCGCGTGCTGTACCGCTCGACCGACCACGCCGGAAACCCGATCACCGTCTCGGGCACGATCCTGATCCCGCGCGACACCGCCGGGCCGATACCGCTGATCGGCTTCGCGCCCGGCACCCAGGGAATGGCGCGCTCGGCGGCGGTGTCCTCGCTGCTCGAACAGGGTCTGGAATACGAGGGTGGGTTCATCGCCGCCGCGCTGAGCCGTGGCTGGGCGGTCGCCGTCACCGACTATCCCGGCCTCGGCACCGACGGCACCCACCCCTATGTGATCGGCCCGACCAACGCGCGCGCCCTGCTCGACATCATGCGTGCCGGCCGCCACCTGCTCGGCAGCGAAGGCGTCCAGGTCGAGCGGTACGGCATCTACGGCTACTCCGAAGGCGGCAACACCGCCGCCTGGGCCGCGCAGATCCAGGCCTCCTACGCACCCGACCTGCCCCTGGTCGGTGTGGCCGTCGGCGCGCCGCCCGCCGACCTCCCGGAAATGGGCAAGAGCCTCGATCGCACCGCGCTGGTCTTCCTGCTCATGTACGCCGCCATGGGCCTGGACGCCAGCTTCGACGACCTGCACCTGCACCGCTACCTCAACCCCCTCGGCCGGCTGGCCCTGTCCGTCCTGCCGCACGTGCACCCCGTCCCGCTGTTCGCCC
This sequence comes from Nocardia sp. NPDC059177, assembly GCF_042755165.1. Lineage (NCBI taxonomy): Bacteria > Bacillati > Actinomycetota > Actinomycetes > Mycobacteriales > Nocardiaceae > Nocardia > Nocardia sp. NPDC059177. The sequence goes on from NZ_JBHZBX010000005.1 coordinate 309,036, forward strand.
TCGGCCTGCTGCTCCCCAAATCCCGCACCAGCTACGTCACCACCGACCCCTTCGAGGATCCGGCCTGGATCGCCCGCATGCGCGAGGTCAGCCTCGGCTACCTCCCGCCCACCGCGCCGGTCCTCATCGGCCACGGCCGTCGCGACCGCCTCGTCCCCTTCGACCAGACCGAACTGCTCACCCGCCGCTGGAAAGACCTCGGCGCCGACCTCACCGAATACCACCTCCGCTTCGCCGGCCACGTCACCGCCGCCCCGCAATTCGCCCACATCGCCTTCGGCTACCTCTCCGACCGCTTCGCCGCCGCCCGCGCCACCGACGAGGTCATCGCCTCCTGACCTGTCCGCGTGCGAGCCCACCGCCTCGGGAGACATGTGACTCCGGCAGAGTAGTGCGCATGCGTTTGCCGGTCGCGGATTCTTTCACTGTCGCCACATTCAATGTGAACGGCATCCGTGCGGCGCGCAGGCGCGGGTTCGATCAGTGGCTGCGTGCGCGGTCGGCCGATGTGATCGCGGTGCAGGAACTGCGTTGTCCCGCAGCTGAAGTGGGGACATTCCCGGGCTACTCGGCAGCGGTGGACGTCGGTTCCGTGGCCGGGCGCAATGGTGTGGCCGTGTTGACCAGAGTCCCCGCCGCGGCCGTGCGGACCTGGGTCACCCATCCGCCCAAGGCACGCGGTCTGGGCGAGTTCGCCGCGCAGGGACGCTACATCGAGGTCGATCTGGCCGACAGACCCGTGACGGTCGCCAGCCTCTACCTCCCCAAAGGCGGACTGCCCGCGCACCTGCAACGCCCGGGATCGATGCGCGAACAGCCCGACGGCGGGATCAAGTACGAACGCAAGCACCGGTTCCTCGCCGCATTCGCCCGTGAACTGCACCGCAACCGGCTCGCGGCACTGGGCGCCGGTCGCGAGTTCCTCCTCGCCGGAGACCTGAACATCGCCCACACCCAGCACGACGTGACCAACTGGCGCGCCGCCCGCACGATGGACGGCTTCCTGCCCGCGGACCGCGACTGGTTCACCTCGATTCTCGGCACCCGCCGCCTCGTCGACGTGGTCCGCCGAACCCACGGCGACCGACCGGGCCCCCTCACCTGGTGGAGCTGGGCGGGCCAATCCTTCGTCAAGGACGTCGGCTGGCGAGTAGACCACCAACTCGCAACCCCCGGCCTCGCCCGCCTCGCCACCTCCACTGTCGTAGACAAGGAACAATCACCCGACGAGCGGCTCTCCGACCATGCGCCACTGACGGTGACCTACGCTGCGATGCCCTTGTCGCCCGGTGCGCCCACGGAGGGCCGCGCGCAATCCAGCGCGGACCGGCCAGTCGAGCCGGGGGATCGTTGTCCCGGGTTGGTGCCCTCGGCGGGGCACATCGAAGTAGATGGGAACGCGTGTGACCTGGGGATTTGCTCCGGTCAGCTGGTGATAAGAGCTGATTTCGCCCTTGGGTGAGGGAGGGACGTGGCGCGGCGGCCTGCATGTGCGGGGTCGTAGGGTAGGTGGCAGTTGGACGAGTTGGGGATCCGCTCGTCCGTCGTATCCGTCCGTGGTAGACGTGCAGCGCTGGAAAGGGAGCGTTCGGCCGGTGTCGCGTTTCGTGACAGTTGGGTCGTTCAACCCGCCGCGTCCGACCAGCTTGGGCGTCACGAGTGGTGACAGATACGGTGGTCAACTACCTCGCGCCACGGCGGCCTCGATTTGCCTACGGCGGGAGCTGTTCGAGATCGTGGTACAGCTTGTCCACCACGAGGTCGCCCGGGCGTCCTATCGGATACTCGACGATCCGGTTTCGTTTGCCGAAGGTTTCGTGCACCGAGTAATGAAGATATGGGCGAATTCGTAGATGCGACGGGCAAGCGCTGGGACGTGAAGAGCTCTCCTGACAGTCAGCCATCGTACCGGCCAAATGCTGGTCAGGAGATCAGCAACCC